>NZ_PVXL01000030.1 GCF_002995805.1 Neomoorella stamsii | reverse complement strand
TCCACAACAACTACGTCTACTGATGATGAAGATGAAGGCTTAGTCTGCCTTCTTGGACTTCATCATAAAAATGAAAATCTAAGAGAGCAAGAGATTTAACGAGCTAGAAGCAAATTATTGAGATAGGAGGGAGAATCAATGGCCGATAATAAGGTGAAATCCTTTATACCGGAAGCGGGCACGTGTGTGCCCTGGAAGATTAAGAAGGAAGAATTTGGGGAATTAGCCGGTAATGAGGAAATTGTTAAAAAGGAATGGGAAAAGCTTGATGCTTTTGCTTATGCCTTTATTTGGTTTTGGGTGCAGCGGTAAATAAAAGAAATTGGGGAAGGAGTGTTAATTGGGGCTATGTTAACGACTTCCTTATCTAAAGCCATGGCTGAATTAGAAGAAGAACAGGCAATCGCCTTAGTTAAAGAATTACTGGGGAGCGGAGTTGCTTCTTTAGAGATTGTCAAAGCTTTACAAGAAGGAATGGTGGAAGTAGGTAATCGGTTTGAACGTGGTGATTACTTCTTAAGTGAATTGGTTATGGCTGGCGAGATTATGAAAGGTGCCATGGATATTTTAGAGCCTCATTTAAGCGGCGAGAGTACTGAACATAAAGGAACAATCGTTATCGGTACTGTTAAAGGAGATATTCACGACCTGGGTAAAAATATCGTAATAATGCTTCTAAAAGGTGCGGGATATAACGTTGTTGACCTAGGAGTGGATGTGCCGAAGGAAAAGTTTGTTGAGGCCATTAAGCAGACCAATGCGCCTCTGGTGGGTATGAGCGTGCTTTTAACCAGTTGCCAGGGGGCGTTAAAAGAGACCATTGAAGCCATCCGGGCTGCGGGGCTGAAACCCAAGGTGGTGATAGGTGGCAATTATGTAAATGAAGCGGTCAAGAATCATTCTGGTGCTGACTATTTTGCCACTACAGCCAGCGATGGACTTAAAGTGGCTACCGAAGTCTTTGGAGCATAATACCGAAGGTGGTTTATAGGGAGGGATGGGGTCTGAAACAGTACCTCTCCCTCCCTTTTGTAATGAATGTTGCTTATCAAGGGTTGAAAATTTAAATAGGGAATTATTAACCTCCAAAGGGGGCAAGAGTGAATACGAATATGAATAATAGCAACACTACATTATCATTGTCACCATATCGATGGGTAATTTTAATCCTTATGTGGCTTGCCATATTGATCGGAGCAGGTGCGCAATTTCAGGTTGCAGCGCTAGCCTATAGGATCATCCCTGAGTTTAAGCTGGCCTCCGGGCAGTTCGCTATGCTTTTGACAGCGCCTATGTTATCAGCTGTATTCTTTAGCCTCGTATCAGGAGCGCTGGCAGATAGGTTCGGAGTGAAAAAAGTTGTCTCAGTAGGATTTGCTTTTTCTGTAGTGGGTGTCTACTTCCGCTATGCCGCTCGCAGCTTTGGGGAATTTTTTATCCTAATGTTTTTGGCTGGGATTAGTTCGGCCTTTTTGAATGCCAATGCAGCCAAGCTCCTGGGAGCATGGTTTCCTAGGGAGCAGATGGGCACCGCGATGGGGATTTATTTAACTGCTGCTGGTGTAGGTATGAGTATCGCCTTAGCTACATCAGCGCTATTTCCCACAACCAAACTCGCCTTCGTCACTGCAGGCCTCATCATGCTAGTGGTATGGATCTTGTGGATGGTGTTAGTAAAGAATAGGCCCGAGGGTGCACCTGAACTGCCGGTCATGCCTGTGACCCAATATATTGGTGTAGCTGCCAAGAGTAAAAACGTTTGGATGGTCGGCCTGGCAATGATGTTTTTGATGGGCGCTGCTATGACCTTTTCCGGCTTTCTCCCCAATGCGCTTCATGAAGTGCGAGGGGTGAACCCGGTAGCAGCTGGGTTTATAACTTCCTTTGTCACGTTGGGAACCATTATAGGCAGCATCGTAGGTCCCGCTATTTCCGACCGTATAGGTAAAATTAAGCCTTTGTTGATACCTGCCGCATTACTGGCACCTATTGCTCTTTACACTTCCTGGATTTTATCTCAAATAGGAAGCATGGTGATCCTGCTCGCCACTAACGGAATCTTGGCGGGAGCTACCCTGCCGCTGCTAATGTCATTCCCGATGCGGCTTCCCGAAATAGGTCCCATATATGCTGGAAGCGCCGGTGGAATAATCGCTACCCTTCAACTTATAGGTGCCGTTTTTATACCGTCTTTTCTTATTGCCCCATTGGCGGGCCAGAACTATAGCATGTTATTTGCTCTAAGCAGCCTGTGTGGGTTAATTGGAGGAATTGTGACCTTGTTCCTTCCTGAAGCCGGCGCAAAGGCCTGAGTGGGCTAAGGTTGTTAGTCGAGCGCGTCACGGCAGTGCTGTTATCGCCTACGGCGCCAGGCTGGGCGGTGCGCGACCAATCAAGGAGCACCTAAAATTTTTAACGGAATCGGTGAACGGTAATGGGACGATATCGAGTTATCGCCTGCAAGGTTATGGAAGAGGAACTTTTAGCCCTCGCTCCAGAGGGGTATGAATTACACTTCTTGGACCAGGGGTTGCACCGCTCGCCGGACCGGTTGCGGCAGGCTTTACAGGAGGCCATCGATGGCACCTGCGGTAGTGAACTGGTGTTACTGGGCTACGGTTTCTGCGGCGGAGCCCTGGAAGGCCTGCGGGCTGGACCCGCGCCCCTAATTATCCCTAAGATCGAAGATTGCATACCTTTATTACTGGGCTCACTGGAGGCCCGGCAGCAGTGGGGGCCAGACACCTATTTTTTATCTGCCGGCTGGCTGGCCGGAGAAGAAAACCTGGTACGGGAGTACGAGCGTTGCCTTTCCCGCTATGGCGAAGAGCGAGGTAGCAGATTGATGCGCCGGCTTTTCGGCCATTACCGCCGAATGGTGTATATAAATACTGGGCGGCGGGGGGAAGATGTGGCGAGGGAAGCGGCGCGTGAGGCAGCGAAAAAACTAGGGTTAAACTTTGAGATCACCAGTGGAAATAAGGGTTACCTGCAGCAACTGTTGCGGGGGCCGTGGGATCATCTGTTCTTGCAGGTGCCTCCCGGGACAACGTTTACGACGACAAAGCTTTGAAATCCATAAGGGCAATCTGCCAGGACGGAGGTAAAAAGAAAGCCCCCTCTTTTCCCCACCGGGGAACAAGGGGGCTTTAAGTTTTTAGGATGAGAGCCATCAGACCGGAGGTGGTTGATAAAAAGGTAACCCCGCCCCTGGATAGAGTCATATCAGGATACCAGCTGGGAATAATACTTTTGGTACCGGGGGCGGTGGACAATAAAAATTCCTGCTACTTATGCCCCGATTATAAAATAGAAAACCTGTCCATCTCCAACTGCGCCTGCCTGCGGAACAAACGGAAGGTATTGCTGATTGCCGGTTGAAACTGGAAAACGGTAAAGTATGGCGCTCCCGCGCTTGCCTTGCCCACCTGGCCGCCAGCCGGGCCCGGATTCTCCTGGTGAACCTGGAGGATTTGTGGTTAGAGACTGCTCCGCAAAATATCCCCGGGACAGTCGATACCTATCCCAACTGGCGGCGCAAGGCGCGCTACACCCTGGAAGAGTTTAGTCAGAAGCCAGAAGTGCTGCAAGTACTACAGTACAGGAAATCAGTTCTCTAAGGAATACTAACATCTGCGGCCCTCTTATCTGCAAAGGCGAGGTGTCAAACCATGACCTATAATGTTAGCCTGGGGGCCACTTACCTGGGGGACGGCTGCTGCCGGTTCCGCCTCTGGGCACCCCTGGCCGAAAGTGTGGCGGTACAGATCGTGGCACCCGTGGAACGCCTGGAACCCTTAACCTGGGAAGAAAGGGGTTACTATCAGGGCGAGGTAGAGGGGGTCGAACCAGGTAGTCTCTATTACTACCTCCTGGACGGACAGAAGTTACCTGACCCTGCTTCGCGCTACCAACCACAGGGTGTTCACGGCCCTTCCCAGGTTGTAGATCCCCAAGCCTTTGTCTGGTCGGATGGCTTCTGGTTGGGCCCCACCCGTGAGGAGCTAATCTTCTATGAGCTTCATGTAGGGACCTTCACCCCGGAGGGCACTTTTGACGCCATCATCGCCCACCTGGATGACTTACGCACATTGGGGGTTACCGCCATCGAATTAATGCCCGTGGCCCAGTTCCCGGGAAGCCGCAACTGGGGGTACGACGGCGTTTTCCCCTTTGCCGTTCAGAACTCCTACGGCGGACCGGAGGGGTTGCGGCGGCTGGTGGATACCTGCCACAGGTACGGCCTGGCCGTATTTCTCGATGTGGTCTACAACCACCTGGGCCCGGAAGGAAACTACCAGGCCAATTTCGGGCCTTATTTTACCGACCGTTACCGTACCCCCTGGGGACAGGCCCTCAACTTTGATGGACCCGGTAGCGACGAAGTACGGCGCTTCTTTATCGAAAACGCCCTTTACTGGTTAACCGAATTTCACCTGGATGGCTTACGGTTGGACGCCATCCATGCCATTATGGACAGGTCTGCTTTACCTTTCCTGGAGGAACTGGCCGCTGCCGTGAAGCTGCAGGCCGAACGACTGGGACGCCGGGTTTATCTCGTTGCCGAGAGCGACCTGAACGACCCCCGGGTAATCCGGCCGCAAGGATTGGGAGGTTACGGCCTCGATGCCCAGTGGTGTGACGACTTTCACCACGCCCTGCACGCGCTGCTGACGGGGGAAAGAAACGGCTACTACCGTGACTTCGGCACCCTCGGCAACCTGGCCCGGGCCTTACGGGAAGGTTATGTTTACACCGGCCAGTATTCTGCCTACCGGCAGCGGCGGCATGGCCGGCGGCCGCATCTGTACGAAGGAAGCAAGTTTGTAGTTTTTACCCAGAACCACGACCACGTAGGTAACCGGGCCCGCGGTGAAAGGTTAAGTACCCTGGTTCCCTTTGCTAAACTCAAACTGGCTGCCGGCGTAGTGCTCCTCTCCCCCTTCGTACCGCTGCTCTTTATGGGTGAGGAGTACGCTGAAACGGCACCCTTTCTATACTTTACCAGTCATTCCGATCCCCAGTTGGTCGCAGCGGTACGCCAGGGGCGGCGAGAAGAATTCGCCGGCCATAAATGGGAAGGCGAAGTACCCGATCCCCAAGATGAAGCCACCTTCCGGCGCTCCCGGCTTAACCACGGGCTGCGCCATCAGGGGCAGCACCGTGTACTTTGCGACTTCTACCGGCAACTAATCCAGTTACGTCGGGAACTACCCGCCCTGGCGGATCTAAACCTGGATAATATGGAAGTTATCACCTGTGAACAGGAGCTGGTCCTGTTCGTGCGTCGCTGGAGCAATGATAGTGAGGTGGGCATCATCTTTTCCTTTAGCGATGCCGAATCAGCCCCCACCCTGCCTCTACCGGCAGGGCGCTGGCGCAAACGCCTGGATGCCGCTGAAGAGCGCTGGTTGGGCGACGGTAGTACCATACCTGACCTGCTTGTATCTCAGGGAAAAATTCAGATGCCTTTAACCCTGGGAGCATGCCTGTTGTTTGAACGAATAAAGGAGGCCTAGGCTAACTGATGGACCGGTACATTTGCATCCACGGCCATTTTTACCAGCCGCCACGGGAAAACCCCTGGCTGGAGGACATCGAGCTCCAGGACTCGGCTTACCCCTACCACGACTGGGATGAACGGATTACCGCTGAATGCTATGAGCCCAATACCGCCTCGCGCATTCTTGATGGCGATGGGTGGATCAGGAAGATCGTCAACAACTATAGCAAAATCAGTTTCAATTTTGGTCCTACGCTGCTTTCCTGGATGGAAACCAATGCCCCGGAGGTTTACCGGGCGATAATTGAAGCTGATCGGGAAAGCCGGCGGCGCTTTTCGGGGCACGGTTCAGCCCTGGCCCAGGCCTATAACCACATGATCATGCCCCTGGCCAACACGCGTGATAAATACACCCAGATAATCTGGGGGATTAAAGATTTTGAGCACCGCTTTGGCCGGCGGCCGGAAGGAATGTGGTTACCGGAGACCGCCGTTGATCTGGAAACCCTCGCCATCCTGGCCCAGCAGGGCATCCGTTTCACCATCCTGGCCCACTGGCAGGCCCGCCGTATCCGTCCCTTGGGTAGCGATAATTGGCAGGAGGTCCACGGTGGCATCGATACCACCATGCCTTATCAGGTCCGCCTGCCCAATGCGGACCGGACGATCAATGTCTTCTTTTATAATGGCGAAGTCGCCCGCGCCGTAGCCTTCGAGAAACTGCTCAATAACGGGGAACGCTTTGCCAAACGTCTACTGAGTGTCTTTAACGAGGGACGCAACGCGCCCCAGCTTGTCAATATTGCCACCGACGGCGAGACCTACGGCCACCACCACCGGCACGGGGACATGGCCCTGGCCTACGCCCTGGATTATATTGAAGCCAATAAACTGGCACGTCTAACCAACTACGGCGAATACCTGGAAAAACACCCGCCCACCCATGAGGTGGAGATAAATAATAATAGCTCCTGGAGCTGTGCCCATGGAGTGGAAAGGTGGCGGACTAATTGTGGCTGTAACACGGGTATGCATCCAGGGTGGAGCCAGGCCTGGCGGGCACCCCTGCGCGATAGCCTCAACTGGCTGCGGAACACCCTGGCACCCAAGTTTGAGGGAAGGGCGCGCCAGTTTCTAAAAGATCCCTGGGCCGCGCGTAACGACTACATCGCGGTCATCCTCGACCGTTCACCAGAAAACTTCGACCGCTTCCTCGGACAACATGCCACCCGTATACTAAACCAGGAAGAAAAAATCACGGTGTTGAAGCTGCTGGAGCTCCAGCGACACGCCATGTTAATGTTCACCAGCTGCGGCTGGTTCTTTGATGAAATCTCGGGTATTGAGACAGTGCAGGTTATTAAATACGCCGGCCGTGTGATTCAATTAGCTCAGGAACTATTTAACGAGTCGCCAGAGCCCCGTTTTATGGAGATGCTGGCCCAGGCCAAGAGCAACATCCCTGAACACCGTGACGGAGCCCATATCTATGAAAAATTCGTCAAGCCGGCAATGGTCGACCTGCTTAAGGTAGGTGCCCATTATGCCCTGTGTTCCCTGTACGAAACTTATGACCGACATTCCCGCATCTTTTGCTACGATGTCTACCGTGAAGACTACCAGAATCGTTTAGCAGGTACAGCCAGGTTAGCTGTAGGCCGGGTGCAGGTCACTTCCCAGATTACCCAGGAGTCGATGAAGATTAGTTATGGAGCCGTTACTTTAGGTAACCATAATGTTAGTGGCGGTGTCCAGGTTTACGCTAATGACGATTCCTACCAGCGAATGGTACAGGAATTAACCGGTGCCTTTGACCGGGCCGATTTCAATGAGGTCATCAGGCTCCTCGATCAGCACTTTGAAGGGGCCACCTATTCCCTCAGGCAGCTTTTCCGGGATAAACAGCGGATGGTGCTGGATATTATCCTGGAATCCACCCTGGCGGAAGCGGCGGAAGATTACCGGCGCATTTACGATCGTCATGCCCCCTTAATGCGTTTCTTAAAGGATTTAAATATCCCCCAGCCCCGGGCCCTGCAGGCCGCTGCCGAGTTCGTCTTGAACACCAGCCTCCGCCAGGCTTTCGCAGGTGACAATCTGGACCTGGAACGCATCAAAGCGCTCCTAAGTGAGGTCGAAATGACCAATGTTCCCCTCGACGGCGAAGGTCTGGGCTATGTCCTGGAACAGACCTTGAAACAAATGGCTGAGAAACTGCTCAACCAACCTGACGACCAGGCCTTCATCGGGCGCCTGGACGCGGTAATCAGCCTGGTACGCTCGTTACCCTTTGAAGTAAACCTCTGGAAAGTACAAAACGCATATTACCGGTTGTTGCAGACAGTTTACCCTGGATACCGGGAGAAAGCCCGGCAGGGGGATGGGGAAGCCCGGGCATGGCTTGACCTGTTTAACTCCCTGGGGGACAAATTGCAGGTGCGGAGGTAAAAATGGTCAGGTCGCGCATCCCCACCGCTACTTACCGGTTGCAGTTTAACCAGCAGTTTAGCTTTATCGAAGCGTGCGAGGTGGTACCGTACCTGCAGGTGCTGGGCATTACCGATATTTATGCCTCCCCCCTGCTGAAAGCGAGGAAGGATAGCCCCCACGGGTACGACGTGACTGACCCGGGGCAGTTAAACCCGGAACTGGGAAGTGAGGCAGATTTTGCCGCCCTGACTGATACCCTGAAGCAGCATGGGATGGGGCTGTTACTGGACGTCGTGCCCAACCATATGGCAGCCAGCGTTGATAATCCGTGGTGGCAGGACGTCCTCCGCCATGGGCGCGCTTCTACTTACGCAACTTACTTTGATATTGACTGGCAACCCGCCAGGCCGGGGCTGGCAAACAAAGTACTACTGCCAGTTCTGGGTGAACCCTTTGGTAAGGTGCTGGAAAACCAGCAACTAGCCCTGCAGCTGGCGGAAGATGGTTTCCGGGTCTGCTACTATGAAAAGCGATTACCCCTTAACCCCGCTTCCTCCAGCCGGATTCTAGACGGCTGGGCACAAACACTGGCCGGGGATGGGTATGCTGCCGGCCCGGCGCTATCACAATTGCTGGACCTGCTTGCCTCCCTCACGGCATCCCCTCTTCCCGGGGCAGGCGAGCCGTCGACTGCCTGGCAACAGTCCTGGAAAAGGCTCTGGCATCTATACAATACCAACGCCGCGGTAAAAGCATTTATTGACAGGAACCTGCGCAAATTAAATGGTAATAAAGGTGACCCCCAAAGTTTCAATCAACTGGAGCATACCCTGGCGGAACAGGCCTACCGGCTCGCCTACTGGCGGGTGGCCAATGAGGAAATCAATTACCGGCGCTTCTTTGACGTTAGTGACCTGGTAGCTATCCGCATGGAAGACAAAAGGGTTTTTGAGGCGGTGCAAGCCCTGATTTTTCAACTGGTCGGGGCGGGGCAAGTTACCGGCCTGCGAATCGACCATATTGATGGCCTGTATGACCCCCAGGAGTACCTCAACAGGCTGCAGGAACACTTTGCTGCAGCAGGATGTTCTCCCGGTTTTTACGTGGTCGTAGAGAAAATACTAAGCAACGGGGAGAAACTGCCGGTAACCTGGCGTACTTACGGAACAACGGGCTACGACTTTTTAAATTCGTTGAACGGACTCTTCGTTGACGAAGAAGGGCTCGCCGCCCTGGAAGAGTTTTATGCCAGGTACAGCGGCGCCGAAACCGACTTTACCAGGGTGGTCTATAACCAGAAGAAGTTGGTAATGACCAGGTTGTTCGCTAGCGAGGTGCGCAGCCTGGTAAGGGAGCTGGGACGCCTGGCTGAAGGGGATCGCCTCGGCCACGACCTTACCCTGGCAGAACTGGAAGAGGCCCTGGTTGCAGTCACTGCCAGCCTGGGTATCTACCGGACCTACATCCGCGACTTCACGGTAGCGCCGCAGGACCGGAATTACATCGAAGGTGCCATTGCCGCGGCCGTCCAGAGGTGCCCGGCCGCAGGCCCGGCCTGTCGTTTCCTGCGCCAGGTGCTCTTGCTGGATTTTCCCGTCTCCCTGTCCCCCGAACAACGGCAGGCCTGGCTGCGTTTCGTTATGCGTTGGCAACAGTTTACGGGACCGGTTATGGCCAAGGGTTACGAGGACACCTCCCTCTACATCTACAACCCTTTGGTTTCCCTCAATGAGGTAGGTAGCAGTCCCCGGACCAGGAGCATATCGGTGGCTGAGTTCCACCGCCGCAATAAAACCCGGCAGGAGCGCTGGCCCCATACCCTTAACGCGACGTCCACCCATGATACCAAGCGCAGTGAGGATGTCCGGGCGCGGATCAATGTTCTAACGGAAATCCCTGACGCCTGGGAAGAGAGGGTCGAGCGCTGGCGTCGCTCGAACGGGCCCAAAAAGTTAAATATAAAAGGCGAGCCTGTACCTGATGGCAATATGGAGCTATTTATCTACCAGACGCTAATCGGCGCCTGGCCCCTTTTAGAAGAAGAAATACCAGCTTTTAAAGAACGGCTCCAGGCTTATCTGGTCAAGGCGGCCCGGGAGGCCAAAACCCAGACCAGCTGGCTTGCCCCTGATACCGATTACGAAAACGCCCTGGTAGAGTTTGTACTCTCTATTTTAACGCCGGAGCCAGGGAACCGGTTTCTGCCGGACTTCCTTAGCTTCCAAAAAGTCGTTGCTTATTATGGGGCCTGGAACTCGTTAACCCAGGTACTGCTCAAAATAACCAGCCCGGGGGTGCCTGATTTCTACCAGGGAACAGAACTATGGAATTTCAGCCTTGTTGATCCCGACAACCGGCGTCCGGTTGACTTTAAAACCCGGGCCAGGCTTTTACAAAGGCTCAAAGAAGAAGAGGCAAAAGGCCAACAGGCTTTAGTAACAAACCTCCTTACCCACTGGCAGGATGGCCGGGTAAAGCTCTACCTGACTTATAAATCCCTGCATTTTCGCTGCGACCACCGGGAATTGTTTGCGACGGGTGAATATATCCCCCTGGCAGTTACCGGGTCCAGCTCGGGACACGCCTGTGCCTTCGCCCGGCATCTTGGTAGAAAGTGGGCTCTGGTGGTCGTTCCCCGCCTGCCGGCCCGGCTGCTGGCGGGCAAGGTAATACCAACAGGTGGTATGCCGCCAGCCGTCGGCTTCCTCCCCGGGGAAACCGTATGGCAAGATACAGCCATTGTTTTACCTGAACCAGCTCCAAGTAACTGGCATAATATTTTGACAGGAGAGGTTATGTTAGCGACCTCTTCGACTAAAGGTAGAGTTCTTACCCTTGCCGACACGTTACGTGGTTTTCCAGTTGCTTTACTAGCTGGTGACGAATAGACCGCTCTTTTTATCGTTCTAATACAGATAAAGGAAGGAAGTTCCAAATGCTTCGCCGTGTGAGCCTTAAAGATTATGAAAGCGTAAGCGGAAGCGCCCTTATTGACGAAATCCGGTCCCTGGGCGAAAATTTACAGGGCTACAGTGTCTGGCATATCAACTCTACCATCATCGGTGGTGGGGTGGCAGAAATTTTAAGCTCACTGGTGCCTCTGATGGAGGAGGCAGGGCTGACCGTCAGTTGGAAGGTGCTCAGCGGTAGCCCGGAATTTTTCAATACCACCAAGCAATTTCATAATGGTATGCATGGCCAGCCGGTGAATGTCACCGGTGAGATGCTGGAGAGTTACCTCGCCACAGCACAAAAAAACCAACACCTTTTGACGGGGGATGCCGACCTGGTGGTAATCCATGACCAGCAGCCCCTGGGGCTAACTACCTTCCGCGGCGAGAACAGCGGCCGGTGGCTCTGGTACTGTCACGTTGACCCGCGTTATGCCGTACCATCGGTCTGGTATTTTCTGGCACCCATGATTGCCACCTGCGATGCAGCCGTATTTCACCTGCCGGAATACGCCCGCGACCTGCCAGTACTCCAGTACTTCATGCCGCCGGCTATCGACCCTCTATCTGACAAAAACAAAGATGTATCTCCTGCTGAATACGAGGCGGTGCTCGAGAAGCTGGGCATAGATCCAGCAGGCCCGCCAATAATCCTCCAGGTATCCCGTTTCGACCGGCTCAAGGATCCTACCGGTGTAATCGAGGCTTTTAAACTGGTAAGGAAAAATATGGCCTGCCGCCTGATCCTGGCCGGAGGTAGCGCCGATGACGACCCGGAGGGGGCTACTGTCCTGGACGAGGTGCGGGCATTGGTTGATGGCGACCCGGACATTACCGTACTTTCCTTGGACCCCGACGCTAACCTGGAAATAAACGTCTTACAGCGGCGCGCCGATGTGATAGTGCAAAAGTCGCTGCGTGAGGGTTTTGGTTTAACTGCCACCGAGGCCCTTTGGAAGGGCAAACCCCTGGTAGCCACCCCTACCGGTGGCCTGGCCCACCAAGTACTGGACGGCGAAACAGGACTGATTGCCCGGACGGCGGAAGAAATGGCCAAACAGGTTGAACGCCTGCTGATCAACCCCGCCCTTGGAAGGCGTTTGGGCGCGGCTGGCCGGGAGCACGTGCGCCAGCGCTTTATCCTGCCGGTGTATCTATACAATTGGCTAAGACTGATAAACTTGCTTAACGGGCGGCGCAATAGCTAGCTATTTTATCATCCCACAGCAGCCAGAGACTCCGGAGATTGACCCGGGGCCTCTGGCTTTATTTTATAGCGCTAACACACCGCCACCCGGTATTCCCGCAGCCAGGTGTCGGCCTGGGCCAGGTAGGCGAAGAGCTGGGGGGCGCTCATGAGCTGGCCGAACCAGGGCAGGTCGAAGGGCTTTTCCTTCTCTGCCAGGGCGCGGACGGCCGGCACGTCGATGAAGGGCAGCAGGGGCGAACTGGGATCGTTCAAAATCTCCAGCATCCAGGTGCGGACGGCATCCAGGTAGGCCGGGTTGTAGGTCTTGGGGTAGGGGCTCTTGCGCCGCTGCAAGACTTCCTCCGGCAGCACCCCGCGCAAAGCCCGGCGTAAGATGCCCTTTTCCATCTGGCCCCAGAATTTCATCTCCCACGGGATGTTCCAGACATACTCTACCAGGCGGTGGTCGCAGTAGGGCACCCTGACCTCAAGGCCCACGGCCATGCTCATGCGGTCCTTGCGGTCCAGGAGTACTGGCATAAAGCGGGTCAGGGTAAGGTAGGAAAATTCCCGCAGGCGGGCGCTCCGGGGATCCTCCCCCGGCAGGCTGGGCACTTCCTCCAGGGCCTCCCGGTACCGCCTGGCTACATACTCTTCCGGCCGGACCATTGCTTTAAGTTCGGGGGAAAGGAGGCGGATCCTCTCCTGGCCGGCCCTGGTCCAGGGGAAAGTATCCATGGCCATGGCCTTTTCGCTCCTGAACCAGGGGTAACCGCCGAAAACTTCGTCGGCAGCTTCGCCGGACAGGGCGACCGTGGCTTCTTTTTTAATTTCCCGGCTGAAGAGGTACAGGGAAGAATCCACGTCGGCCATCCCCGGCAGGTCCCGGGCGCGCATGGCCGCGGTCAGGGAGGCTACCAGTTCGGGGGTGTCGATAAAGACGTAATGGTGCCTGGTATCAAGGTGGCGGGAAACGAGTTCTACCCAGGGGGCATCGCTATGGGGCTGGAAATGGCTGGGCCGGAAATAACGGTCATTGTCGACGTAGTCTACCGACCAGGTATTGATGGGCCCAATACCCCGCTCCTGAAAGGCCCGGGCGGCAAAGGCGGTAACGGCGCTAGAATCCAACCCCCCGGAGAGCAGGGTGCAAACAGGCACATCAGCTACCAGCTGCCGCTCTATGGTGTCCTGCAAAAGCTCGCGGACTTTAGCGGTAGTGGTCTCCAGATCATCCGGGTGGGGCCGGCTTACAAGGGCCCAGTACTGGTGCTGGCGGATGCCCTGGCGGTCATAAATCAGGTAGTAGCCGGGTTTTAATTCGGCTATGTTGCGGAAAACTCCGTGCCCCGGCGTGCGGGCCGGCCCCAGGACAAAGACTTCGGCCAGCCCTTCGGCGTCCACCTCCGTTTCCACTGCTGGGTGCGCCAGCAGAGCTTTCAATTCCGAACCAAAGAGGAAGGCACTGCCCCTTTGCGTATAAAAGAGGGGTTTGACGCCCAGGCGGTCCCGGGCCAGGAACAGGCATTGCCTGGCCTCATCCCAGATAGCAAAGGCAAAAATGCCATTAAAACGCTCGACGCAGGCCGGCCCCCATTCCATATAGGCCGCCAGCAGTGCTTCCGTATCCGAGTGTCCCTGAAAGGTATAACCACGGCTTTTGAGCTCTCGGTGCAGGTCGGGTGTGTTGTACAGCTCACCGTTATACGATATGACAAAGGTCTGGCTGCCGCGGCGGCGTACCATGGGCTGGCCGCCGCCGACAGGATCAACGACAATCAGGCGGCGGTGGCCCAGGGCAGCCCGGGGAGAAAGCCACACCCCGGAGGCATCCGGCCCGCGGCAGGCCATGGTGGCCGTCATGGCTTCCAGGACAGGCTGGTGCTGGGTTAGATCCACCTCCCAGTCCACCCAGCCGGTGATTCCGCACATAAATAAATCCCTCCCCAGCAGGCTGTTAAAAACGCCCTTGAATTGAAACCCTTCCTCTGGACGCCGTTGCCCACCGGGGTCACGCCCTTGCAACCCCAAACGGGTTCCATGATGATCTTATGCAGGGAGTGGGAAAAAGTGCGGGAAAAATACCTGCCCGGGCTGGTCCCGGGCAGGCGGAGCTGATGACAAGTTTAACTAAGCGGGGGTATGTCCCGGAGTTTCGCAGCGTAAGCGCCGCTGACAGTTCTCCTTACCCCGCTTTAACCTGGGTAGCCATCCTCTTCTGGAGGGCTTCCCGGTACATATCTTCGTATTGACCGGCCGAGGCGTTCCAGGAAAAATCAGCAGCCATACCCCGCCGGACCAGATTACGCCACTCCTCCGGCTCGTTCCGGTAAACGTGGAGGGCGCGATTAATGGTATCCAGGAGGGCCTGGGGCTGGTAATCGCGGAAGGAAAAGCCGTTGCCGCTCCCCGGGTACTGGTGGAAGTCCTTGATGGTGTCCTCCAGGCCGCCCGTGGCCCGGACCACCGGTACGGTGCCGTAGCGTAGGCTGATCATCTGGCCTAGGCCGCAGGGTTCAAAGCGTGAGGGCATGAGGAAGATATCGCAGCCGGCATAAATCCGCTGGGCGAGTACCGGGTCAAAGCCGATTTTGACGGCCATTTTATCCCGGTATTTCACCTTGTAACGGGAGAAAAGCTGCTGGTAATAATCCTCGCCGCTGCCCAGGAGGACGAACTGCAGGTCCTGCTGCAGCAAGGGGTCGAGAATGGCGGCCAGCAGATCCAGCCCTTTCTGATTCACCAGGCGGGAAATGAGGCCCAGGAGGGGTACATCCTTGACCGGCAGATCCATTTCCCTTTGCAGGGCCGCCTTGTTCTCCTTTTTTTTCTCCAGGTGGCCGGCGTCGTAATTGACAGCCAGGCGCCGGTCGGTAGCCGGGTTGAACTCCTGGTAGTCAATGCCGTTCAAAATTCCCCGTAGATCCGCTGCGCGTTTCCTCAGCAGGCCGTCCAGGCGTTCCCCATATTCGGGGGTCTGGATTTCCAGGGCGTATTTCTTACTGACGGTGTTGATTAAATCAGCGTACAGGATCCCGGCCTTCATGAAACTGACCTGGCCGTAAAACTCCAGGCGCTCAGGGGTAAAAAATTCCTCGCCCAGGGCCATAATCTTCAAAGTCTGGCGGGGGAAGGTCCCCTGGTACTGGAGGTTATGGATGGTATAGATGGTTGCCGTGTGCCGGTAAAAGGGGTTATCCTCATGCTTAACTTTGAGGAAAAGGGGGATGGGGCCCGTCTGCCAGTCATTACAGTGGATAATATCCGGCTGGAAGCCCAGCCAGGGCAGCATTGACAGGACGGCCTTGCAGAAAAAATTAAAACGGGCTGCGTCGTCGGAATAGCAGTACATGCCGTCCCGCCAGAAAAACTTGTAATTATCAATGAGGTAGACTTGTACGGGGCGATCCCCTGCCAGCTGCGCCTGGCGGATAATGGCCGTCTCCAGGCTGCCATCCATTTCCACCGGCAGGTCGGTAAGGTAATCAACATTCTTTACCTGGCGGTAACGGGGCATAGCCACCCGGACCTCGTGTCCCCGGGCGGCCAGGGCTTTAGGGAGGCTGCCGGCCACGTCGGCCAGGCCCCCGGTTTTGGCCAGGGGGGCTACTTCGGATGAAACCAGCAAAATCTTTAAGGGCTCGGTCATTAGCCTTCCTCCTATATTTTGGAAGCCGGAGGCAGGAAGTACGAAGTCGGAATTCCCGTAGGAACTGGCTACGCCAGTTCCTGATTAAGTCTCCAGACTTCCATCATTTTCATAGTTTACTTTATAGGGGGCGTTATACCCTACGGTTAGCTTCAGCCTGGCTCTCCTGATCCAGTTTAATTTCATTCAGTGACTGGGCGGCGATTTCCGGTGGCGTGGGGTTAATGTACATATCCGTCCCCCATTCAAAACCGGCAACAATGGTCAGCCTGGGCAGGAGTTCAAAATGCCAGTGGTAGATACTGTCCTCCTGGCGCAAGGGCGCCGTATGCAGGACCAGGTTAAAGGGCGGGTCGTTAGCGGCCTGTTTCAACCGGCTTAAGGCATCCTGGAGGATAGCGGCCAGTTGCTCCAGTTGTTCATCTTCGCAGGCGCCGAAACTGGCCTGGTGCCGCCGGGGCATGATCCACATTTCCATGGGGAAACGGGAGGCAAAGGGGCAGAAGGCCAGGAATTCTTTATTAAATGCCACGACACGGGCCCCTGTTTCCAGTTCCGCTTCTATGAGGTCGCAGAAAAGACAGCTTTCTTTTTTTTGCCAGTAAGCTTTAATTCTGGTCATTTCCTGGTTAACGACAGCCGGTACCAGGGGCGTGGCAATGAGCTGGCTGTGGGGGTGTTCCAGGGAAGCCCCGGCGGTAGGGCCGTGGTTTTTAAAGAGCTGGATGTATTGCAGCCTTTTGTCCCGCTCCAGCTGCAGGTAACGCTGCCGCCAGGCCTTGAGAACCTGGACGGCATGCTCGGGTGCCAGATCGGAGAAAAAGGTATCATGATCAGGTCCTTCGATGATAACCTCATGTATACCGGCACCGGTCATGGTCTGGTACATCCCTTTACTTTCGCTGGCTACTTCCCCATTGGCCGTAAGGGCAGCAAACTTGTTGGGTACCACCCGCACCAGCCAGCCAGGGGTATCGGGGTCGGTATCGGCGGTGCGAAAGGCCAGGACTTCCGGCGGTGTTTCCTTTTCGTGACCGGGGCAAAAAGGGCAGTTGGCGTTGCCTTTCTTTTCATTATGGGGGGGCTTGAAGTCCGACGGTCGTTTGGCCCGCTCGGTAGCAATAATTACCCAGCGCTCGCTTACTGGATCCTGGCGTAATTCGGGCATGCTGGAACCTCCAAATGAGTAACTTGCTACTAGGTTTTATCTATCCGGGGTAAATTATGCGGTATAAGATTGGCCGGCACTGCCAAAATTAAGAAGGTAGAAATTTAGTGAAGGTGGCAGGTTATGCGTATCTTAATGCTTTCCTGGGAATATCCTCCCCAGAGTGTTGGCGGCCTGGCCCGGCATGTGGAGGACCTGGCTATTTCCCTGGCGCACCTGCGCCATGACGTCCATGTGCTGACCATCGGCCGGCCCGGTCAGGTTTCTGAAAGCCGGGAAAACGGGGTAATTGTCCACCGGGTGGAAGCCTACCCCGTTCATGCCCCCGATTTTCTCACCTGGGTGCTGCAGCTCAATGCCCGCTTCCTGGAGGAAGCCATGATCGTCATGCGTAAATATGGTCCCTTCCAGATTATCCACGCCCATGACTGGCTGGTGGCCTTTACCGGCCGGGCTTTAAAACATGCCCACCGCTTGCCCCTCATTGCCACCATTCATGCTACCGAAGCCGGCCGCAACCGCGGCTTATATAATGACATGCAACGCTACATTAATAGCGTTGAATGGTGGCTGACCTATGAGGCCTGGCGGGTAATCGTCTGTAGCCAGCATATGCGGCAGGAGGTCCAGGGGTTATTCCAGCTGCCGGCCGATAAAATCACCATTATCCCCAACGGGGTTTACAGCCAGAAATTCCGGGCCGTGGCCGTTGACCCAATGGTGCAGCAGCGTTACGCCGCCCCCCACGAAAAGATTATCTTCTTCGTGGGCCGCCTGGTAATTGAAAAGGGGGTCCAGGTCCTCCTGGAAGCCATGCCCCGGATCTTAACCGCCTGCCCGGAGGCCAAGCTAGTGGTGGCCGGCCAGGGGCCCATGGAAGGCCAGCTCCAGAACCGGGCCCGGGAGCTGGGCATCAGCCACAAGGTCTATTTTGCCGGCTATATTGACGATCAAACCCGCAACCAGCTCTACCGGGCCGCCAGGGTGGCCGTTTTCCCCAGCCTGTACGAGCCCTTTGGCATTGTGGCCCTGGAGGCCATGGCGGCCGGGACGCCGGTGGTGGCCAGCGAGACGGGCGGCCTGACGGAGATTATCACCCATGGCGTTGACGGTATGCGCGCCTTGCCGGGCAATGCCGGTTCCCTGGCCGATAACATCCTGGCTGTTTTACGGGATGACACCCTGGCGCAAGCCTTAAGGGCCAACGGCCGCCGCCTGGTAACGGAAGTTTACGACTGGGAAAATATTGCCCGGCGGACGGTTGATGTCTACCAGGAGGTTTACAGCCAGTACCGGCGCACTTCCTGGCCGGAACGGCCTTCAGTTGTAGCCCGCTTGTGGCGCTTTACGCCCTCTACGGCTGGAGACCAGCTCCAGGAGCAGCCCTTACCCCTGGGAGGCCGCTATGACCTGCCCCAGCGCCGGGCCGCCCTGGTGAACCAGCGCCGGGGGAGAGGGGAAGGGTAGAAGCGCCTTTTAATAGGAGAAAAGGCGGCTAAATTTTTAGGGAAAAAATACTTAAGCATAAAATTGGGGTAGCTATATAGCTACCCCGGGCTAATTTTAGAAGTTTTAGTATTGGTTAAGCTCCCCTAATTAAGCCTGGCCAGGGTGGCCAGCAGGGAAACGATCACTCCGCCTAAACCGATAATGATGCCTATAGCCCACCGCTGCAGGCCCTGGATTTCCCGGCCCAGGGTTTTATCCTCTTGCTGCAAAATTTTGAAACCCTCCTGCATCTCCTGACGTAAGGCGATATCGGCCTGCTGCAAGATTTTGAAACCCTCCTGCATCTCCTGACGTAAGGCGATATCAGCCTGCTGTAAGACTTTGAAACCCTCCTGCATCTCCTGGTGCAGGGTCGCGTAGTGCTTCTGCGTTTCCTGGCGCAGGGAAGAGTCGTTTTGCTGCATCTCCTGGCGCAAGGCATTTACCTGGGTATCGATCTTGTTATCCAGCTTGTCGATCCTTGCTTCAATCCTGTCCAAACGAGCTTCCAAACGAGCATCTATGTTATTAAGCTGCTGGATTATATAGCCAAAAGGATCAAAACCCCTGTAGAAACCGTGCTCATCGCTACCGGCAGCTATTTCTTTTCTTGCTTCTTCGGGCATGCGTAATCTCCTCCCCCTGGCTAAATAATACCATTATTTTCTTTAGCGGGCAATATATAAGGCAAACTTTAGCCAGCGAATAAAACGAAAAAATTACTGAAAATTACGTTGTTTTCCCTAGGAAAAGCCCCTCCCCTAAAGAATTTCTATAAACACAGATAGGACGTGATAGTTTGCAAAGGGGGTGAAAGGTGGTGAAAGATATTATCATTCAGTGTTCAGGGTAAAGAAATATAACTGTTCCAGGTACAGGAAGGGTAAAAAAGGACAGGCAGGGGAGCCCTCCTTTGGGAACTTTTTCCCCGGTCAACCCGTCTATATGATTGTGTGGAATGATTATCCGGAAGCCGGGGAAGGAGAGTGGGAGATATGCGTGAGGGACTTTAACCTCATACTTCTCACTTCGCATATCTTATTTACGAAGTACTGGCACAACCCACCCGCCCTCAAAAGGCCGAACGAAGGAATGAAACAGGGCATAAACCCCGGGAGACATGATAGGGTAGCCGAGGGCCAGGAAGTGGTGAGGTTACTACACAAGACTTAAATATTAAGTCATCGTCTTGTTGTTGTGGACGATGATGGAGGTTTAGTCTGCCCTCTTGGACTTCATCATAAAAAATGAAAATCTAAGAGAGCAGGCGATTTAACGAGCTAGAAGCAAATTATTGAGATAGGAGGAAGAGCATGGTGGCGAAAATCTGGCAACGTTTTCTGGCCTGGGGCCTGGTGGTCCTGTTACTGGTGTACTTCTTTCCCGGCATAGCCGTGGCGGGCGATAGCCAGGCTGTTTCCCTGGAGCAGGCTATCCGTACGGTCAAAGACAACTTTGATATTCCTAAAGAATATACCATATTTACTTCAAATTACACCAGCTACGATAACCGCCAGACCTGGTCCCTGCACTGGAAGGAGCCCGCGGAACAGGGCGGCAGTTTTACCGCCAATGTTGACGCCAGCACCGGCGAAATCATTAACATGAACACCTGGAAGCCAGAGAAAAGGCCTGAACCGGGCTTGCGGCTGCCGGCTATTTCCGCCGCCGAGGCCCGCCAGGTGGCGATTGAGCTGTTAAACCGCCTGGCTGCCAGCCATGTTAAAGAATTGCAACCGCTGCCCGATGATAATCAACTAATTTTCCTGAACAATTATGGGCCGGTTAGTTATACCTTCCGTTGGCAGCGGGTAGTCAATGGTATTCCCTTCCCAGGTAATGGCGTGACGATAACCGTCCGTGGCGATGACGGCCAGGTGACGAACTATAACCTCAACTGGACTAAAGCCGATTTCCCTGCGGCCACAGGAGCCATTTCTCCGGAAAGGGCGCGGCAGGTATTTGCCAGCGCCGGCATGCTGGAACTGCAGTATTACCTGCAGCCCTCTTACAGGCCCCTGGCCGCCGGGGAGAAACGCCCGGTGTTGCTGGTTTACCGGCTCAGCCATCCCTCCCGGGGGTTGATTGATGCCCTGAGCGGTAAACCACTAGATTTGGGAAACGGCGGGTGGTTTGATAAAGGCGGCGCCGAGGGGATGGGAGATGCTTCTCTGGAGATGGCCCGTAAGGCCGCGGCTTTACAGGGTGGCACCCAGTCCAAACCCTTAAGCCCTGAAGAAATGAAGGAAATCGAAAAAACCGCCAAATTAATCAGCCGGGAAGAAGCTATTGCCGCCGTTAAGAAGTGGGTGGATATCCCGGCCGGCCTCACCTTACGCAGCGCCAACCTCTACGCCGACTGGCAGGACCCGGAAATCCGCAGCTGGAATTTAACCTGGAGCAGCGATAAACCCCAAACGGGAAAAGTCAATTTTATGAGCGCCAGGGTCAATGCCGGCAATGGTGAATTGCTGGGATTTGACCTGCCCTCTGCCCCTTCCGGCAATGACAGGAGCGGCAAACTGGACCGCAAAGCGGCGCAGCGCCTGGTCGAGGATTTCCTGCAAAAGGTACAACCGCAACGCTTCAAGGAAGTTCGGCTGGATGAAAACAGCCGGCCCGGCTGGGAGCCGGTAATCATGGAGGACGGCAAGAACCCGGCGGTCCAGTACTTTTACTACCGCCGCCTGGTCAACGGCATCCCATTCCCCGGCAACGGCATCAACGTGACGGTGGACGCAGTGGCCGGGCGCATCACCAGCTACAACCTTAACTGGGGCAATTTTGATTTTCCGGCAGCCACGAAAATCCTCGATGGGCAGCAGGCAGTAGAAACCTTCCTGAAAAACCGTCCCCTGACCCTGAGCTATACCCGCATCTACAGCCCGGGCGGTCCGGGTCAGGGTGAATTACGCCTGGTCTACCAGCCCCTTGGTGATACCAGCAGTGCCACCTCCGACATGATAGATGCCAGGACCGGCCAGTTCCTGGACTGGGAGGGCAAACCCATCGCCCAGCAACCCCGGCCCTACCGTTTCAACGACATCGCCGGCAATTTTGCCGAAAAGGAAATCAACCTCCTGGGCCAGGCCGGCCTTTTCGGGGAATACGGCGAGGCCTTTCACCCCGACGAGAATGTTACCGTGGTGTCTATGCTGCGGGCCATGCTCATGGCCAGGAACGGCGTCTGGGGTTATAAAGACCTGAAGGACGAGGAGATTCTGAAGCGGGCCCGGGATGAGAAGTGGCTGCAGGAAGACTTGCAGGCCGGGGCTACCGTCAGCCGGGAACTCTTGGCGAAGTTCTTGATCCGTTTCTTAAACCTGGAGCGCGCCGCCCTGGCGGAGGGGATCTATAAAGTCCCCTACAGTGATGCCGGCTCCCTCGCCCCCGGTTCCCTCGGCTATGTGGCCCTGACGTGGGGCTTAGGTATCTTGAAGGGCAATGGTTCTACCTTCGAACCTGAGCATACTGTGACCCGTGCCGAAGCTGCTGCCGCCCTGGTCCGGGCCCTGCAGGTAAAACAGTAACCGGAAACGATGCCCGTTAACTTCCGCCAGCCTGGCGGAAGGACAGTAGCCATGGCATGAGGAGAATTCCCGGTGGGTCTTCAGGATTAAAGGCCCGCCGGGAATTTTTTATGGGGAGAAGGGGCAAAATGCTAAAAAGTGCTAATCTGGATCTTGCAGGAGGTAGACTATGAAGGCGATTATCATGGCCGGCGGGGAGGGGTCGAGGCTCAGGCCCCTGACCTGCAAGCGGCCAAAGCCCCTGGTGCCGGTGGCCAACCGGCCGGTAATGGAATACTGT
>NZ_PVXL01000029.1 GCF_002995805.1 Neomoorella stamsii | reverse complement strand
CTTTTGCACCTCATTCATTCGGTTTCTCGCCTCCTGGTTGGTTTGTTTGTTTTGGTCTATTATTTTTTTACCAGGAGGCTTTTTTATTGGCAACACCTACCTTACATCATTACAGGAATGCTCTCATTGCTTTTCACCCCGCCCGGTTGTTTTTTCCCGCAGTTCCACCTGCACCAGCGTCACTGTTCCTCCATCCCGGCGGGCCACCAGCAGGGTTTTGCCGTCGGGGCTGAAGTGCATGCTTTGATAATTGTTCAACTGGTCCAGGAGGAGCGTCCTTGGTTCCCGCACCCCTTCCATTTCCAGCTGCCGCAGCCAGTTCAATTCGGTTCCCCCCGGTGTGGTATCCGGGGCCAGGAGCAGCCGGTCGGTGGACAGGGTCTGGTTTTCTTTCTGTTTGGGGAGCCTTTTCCCTAGGAGTTCCGGGTTAATGGTCCTGATTTCCTCCTGGCGCTGGCGCACCGTGAACAGAGGTGAGCCGTCCCGGCTGTAGGTCAGCACCCGTTCGGTGGTTTTCGCCCGGATAAAGGCCAGGTACCCCCGGGGACTCCAGGCAGGCTGCCGCCCTCCGGTCAGCCGGCGGGCATCGCCGCCGCCGGGAGTAACCAACCACAGTTCCGGTTCACCGGCAGGACCGGCCCGTTCCACCGCCAGCCGGGACCCGTCCGGAGACCAGGCCGGATTCCTGCCGGGGCCCAGGGATACCGGCTCCTTACCCCCGGTCAAGAGGAAGATCTCTTCTTTCCCGCCGGGTTCCTCCATGGAATAGGCCAGGGTTTTGCCGTCGGGCGACCAGGCCAGGCCGGCCGGGTTTTTCCCCTTATCCACCTTTAAAAGTACGGCGGCACCGGCCAGGGCCCTTTCCACCTGCGGGACGGCCTCCGGCGCCAGGGGAACCGCCGGCATGGCCGCCCTAATAATCTCCGCCTCCCCGGTTTCATACCGCCGCACCAGCGCCAGCTGATCGCCGGAGGGGGTGAGGGCGGGCCAGGCATAGGACTGGCCCCCGGGGGGCTTTACTATGCCGGTCTGGTTGCCGTACTGGTCCAGCAGTAACAGGGCACCGCCCCTCACGGCCAGAAAGCCCCGCCCCCGGGGTGCGCAGGCAAATTCCAGGGGGCTGTCCTCCAGCCAGAATCGGCTGATTTCACTGGTTGTTCCTGCCTCCAGGGTTTTGGGTGCCAGGGTGGACCACCACAGCCAGTACCCGGCTGCCAGGAGCAGTACCGCCGGGAACAGCCAGAAATATTTCGGCCACCGGCCCTTTCCGGCGGGTTGGGCCGAAGATGGTGGCGTCCCTTCCCCGGTGGAGATGACCCCGGGCTGCGGTGCTCCCTCCGAGGTGGAGGCGGCTCCAGGCCGTTGTGTCCCGCCGGCCCCTTCCGTCGGCTGCATCTGAAGCAGCCGCGCCCGCAACTCTTCCCGCAGCCGCGTGTTCACCGGCACGGTTTGGCGCACCCTGCGCATGTGGATTAAAAGTTCGCCCAGGGAGCTTTCATCCGGGATCAGGTCCGTTTCCTCCCGGCCCGTTCCTTTATGGCGCCGGTGGTCCAGCGGGGTAACCTTGTCCGGATTATTGCCGTTATGCGTTCTATTGCCGCCCAATCCCCTCTACCTCCTCCCTGTCTTTTGCATAATTGGCCCGCAGCGCCTTCAGCGCCCGGTGATGAATCATCCGCACCGCCGCGGTGCTTTTCCCCAGCACCTGGGCAATCTGGCTGAACTTTAGCTCCCCGGCGTACCTTAAGGAAACCACGTCCCTTTGTTCCGGTGACAACCGCCGCAGCATGTCTTTGAGCTACCGCACCTCTTCGGAACGCAAAAGCTCCTCCTCGGGACCGGACGGCGCCGCCTCCAGATAAGACATTTCCTCTTCCGTAAATACCCTTTCCCGGCGCCCCCGCAGGTAGTCCACATAGGCGTTGTGGGCGATGCGAAAGAGCCAAACCGCAACGGGAGCATCGCCCCGGTATTTAGGAAAATTTTCCATAGCCTTCAAAAAGACCGCCGCGGTAAGGTCGTCGGCGTCCCAGGGATTATCCATGCGGTAGCGTAAATAGCGATTTACGGCGTCAAAGTACCGGTCGTATAACTCCGCGAAGGAAGCCCGGGTGCCCCGTCCATTTTCATCTCTTTTGTGCAATAGATAAGCACTCCCCCGGGATTTTCCGCGCAACCCCAGCCCGTTCCGGACCGGAGAAAGAGGGTTGGCGGATGTTCCCTCTACTTTCTTTATCCAGGTGCCTGCGGCACACATTCCCCATCGCCTTTCCCTAACTAGTAGACGAACAAACCATGGAAAAAGTAACAGCAAAGGGAATGGTAGACAAAAAAATGTGTGGTAAAATAAGGGATATTCTGTAAGGGTTCCCTGCGTGCAAGCGAAAAATTCTCGTGGCCCGGAAAAAGTTAACATCCAACTCTCTCAATAAGGTCCCAAAATTTCCGCAAATCTTTTTAATTCAGCTTTTTATTTTTCAACGAAGATGGTAATTGATAATAATACCTATATGCGTCTATATCCGGGAATGTACTGTGTGTAGTTACCCTCGGGCGCCAACCTCTCCTGAAGCAGAGTTCCGGCAGCTTCTTGAACCCCTACTCATAGCTGTTCTCTTACTTATAGACGAAAGGAACCACTACTTGGTTCCCTCCGCTAAAATCTTCTCCGTTTCCGTTACCCCGTAAGATGGGGAGTCATTTCCCGACCAGATATTTTCCAAGTCGTGGAAGATGTTATGAGCGGTTACCAGCGGCTTACGATTTATTATCGATGATTTTCTTACTTCAGAAATTTCCTTCTTTAGCCGGTTAAGGGAAATAGTCTTACTTTCATCTTCCGGCTGCGCCGGCAGGTACTTACCGTTATCAAGGGGGTTAATCATGCTCCCGCAGGCATGTATAAATCCAGGGCTCACCGCCGGTTATGGCCAGGAGTTGCACCACCTGCAAAACTTTCCTTCCCCGGCAAAAATTACGCTGCCCAAACTTATACTTTCTTAATATTTCTCCACCACTTTTATGTTTTAATATAAGGGGGAGGGACAAACCCTGCTACATTTCTCAGGAGGTGCTTTGATGTTTCGTCGTCACAAGTTAAGATACTTGCCCTTCATCTTCGTCCTGGCCGCACTGGTGGTTTTTCCCCTGGTGGCCCGGGCCATGAACTACCCGGTGCAGCCCGGCGATACCCTGTGGTTGATTGCCCGGCGTTTTGGTACCAGCGTAGATGCTCTAAAAAGCAGTAATAATTTAAGCAGCGATATTATTTATCCAGGCCAGAACCTTTATATCCCCGATGGGGCTGTAGCAAATACCACCGACTACACCCCCCTGAAGAAGCAAATTGAGGACTACCTGGCCGGCCAGCCGGGAACTTACGGCGTCTACTTTAAAGACCTCATTTCCGGCCAGTCCTTCGGCATCAATGCCGACTCCCCCCTGCCTGCAGCCAGCACGGTAAAGCTGCCGGCCGTCCTGTTTATCAATCACCTGGTCGCCCAGGGCAACCTGGACTGGCAGCAAAAGCTGACCTATAACAGCGCCACCGACTACCAGGGCGGCAGCGGCATCCTGCAGTTCAGTGTCAAAGATGGGGACAAGCTTACCTTAAGAACCTTAACCACCCTGGCCATTACTACCAGCGACAATATTGCCTACAATATGCTGCGCAATTTTGTCGGCAAGGGCAGTATTGCGAGTTTTATGCGGAGCCTGGGTGGCCAAACGGTCTTTCCTGACGGCCAAAACTTGAGCACAGCCCGGGATATGGCTATCTATGTCCAGGCGGCCCTGGACTTTGCTAAAGTCAACCCCGACGGCCGCCGGCTCCTGGACGACATGGCCAATGGTATTTACAATGAAGGCATACCCTTAAAGATACCTGACGGCGTTACTGTGGCCCACAAGGAAGGATTCATCTGGGGCAGCCCGGCTGATGCCGGCGTCGTCTTTGGCTCCCGACCCTTTATCGTCACCGTCCTCTCCCAGGGAGTCGAAGATCCTGACAAGGGCTTTGCCAATATAGCAACCATCACGAGAATGATGTATGACTACCAGGAAAACCTGGCCCGGAATTAGTAAAGGGTAATGATAAAAAGCCCCCGGCCGGCGCTTTAACGCGCAACCGGGGGCTTTAATGCAAGCGCGGGTCTAGGAGCCTGTTGACCAATCCCCACTTTTCAAGGGTTTAAGCGCAGGTGGAGCTTGACACCGCCTTTAGTCTTGTGAAACCCGGCCTAGCGGTACTTGGTCAGGTAAATATATACTTCCATATTGAACGCGTGACTAGAAATTTTTAGGCAATGCTAGTGAGAAGGATACAAAAAATATACATCGAAAATATTAATTTAGTACACAATGAAAAAAATTTGTGCGCTTACCGGTTAATTGTTCCCGTTGTAAACTCACAATAAGGATCTTGCTGTAATCACCCTGCCTCGCGTCGCCCGGCGATTTCCGGGCGGGTTGAAGGAAAGAGGAATGTAAGTCCTGTAAAAAAATTTATACTGGCCGAAAAATGACGCAATCCGTAAATCATTGCCGGTCGGGAGGAGGGCGGTTACAATGCTGGTGCTAAGTTTGAGCGAAAGAGTGGAAGATCTCCAAATAAAAAAGAAGATGGAAAAGGAGCTTCTCCAGAGACTGTTAAACTCTTTTTCTTATGCCACGAAGATGTTTTCCGCCATAACAGATTTAGAAGGAAATTGCCTTCTCTCCTCCGAGCAGGGTGATTGCGAGTTCTGCCAGCTGGTTAAATCGAGCCCCAGTGGAATGGCGCGTTGCCGGAGCTCTTATGCCTGGGCCGGGGAACAGGCCCTCAAATGGAAAGAGCCCTATATTTTCAAGTGCCATGCCGGCCTTATCTCTTGGGTCTGTCCTTTTTTCCACAGAGGTAAACATATCGGGAATTTTATCTGCGGCCAGGTGATGATGTGGCAGCCCGCCGAATTCTGTCATCACTGGATCAGGGAACTAGCGGGTGAGATAGGGCAGGACCCCGACGTTTTATTGCATTCCTTAGACAGGGTTAAGTCGGTGACGTCGGTAGAGATACAGGCCGCGGCCGATCTGGTGTTTATCATTACCAGTTACGTAGCCAAGAGCGAGGGGGAGATCTTTGACTTCCAGCAAAAATTGCGAAGGGTCGGTTCCTGGATATGGGCGGAAAACAAGAAACAGAAGGATGCCGGGAGCCGGATCGCTGGGGGCAACACGGAGCAGGATCTGAACAAGCTAGGGAACGAGATCTTTATCGAGATCAGGCGAGCCAATATCGAGAAGGCAAAAAAGCTGCTAGAGCAGCTCGTCCTGCAGATTTTTATCCAGAGCAAGGGGCAGCTGGAAGTTATCAAGGGACGCAGCCTGGAGCTCCTGAGCTTCCTCATCCGCACGTCGACCGAATACGGGGTAAAGTTCGGGGAAGTAATCCACTTGAGCGATCTGAAACTGAAGGAGATAGATGAAGCCGACACCGTGGAGAAGGCCGTCCTCTGGCTTCTGGCAGTGGGAAACGCCTTCATCGAGTTGATATCGGAAAAGAACTCTAGCGAGGGAGAGGACATCATCAACAGAGTTGTCGATTATATCCAAAAAAACTATAGTTCCGAGAGCCTCTCTGTTAAAGAAATCGCTAGAGCCAGCTACATTAGCCCGGCGTATCTGGGGCAACTATTTAAAAAGAAGATGGGCTATTCCCTCAAAGAGCACATTAACAAGGTGAGGATTGAGCAGGCGAAGCTCCTGCTCAGGCAAACCGAACAGACCATCGAGTCGGTTGCCGTACAGACAGGGTTTAAAGAGCGCAGTTATTTCTGCAAGGTTTTCAAAAAAATCACCGGCTTGAGCCCCAACGAGTACAGGAGAAAGAATTTCTTTCCATTGGCCTGAATCCAAAAACTGCCCGTGCGAACACCGCACGGGCAGCTCGTTCTTCCCCTTTCAATAGGCACAATCCCTTTCCCGCTCATTGCACCGGCTCACCAGGGATTGGGCAATACTGATGGCCTCACGGGCCGAGCTGCCGTAGGCGTCCGCCCCGATGGACTCCGCAAACTCCCTCGTCACAGGTCCTCCCCCCACCATCACCCTGACGCTCTTGCGCAGATGGTGCTTCTCCAGGGCTTTGATTACCCTGGCCATTTCTCCCATGGTTGTGGTCAATAATGCCGACATTGCCAGGATTTCCGGGCGGTACTGCTCCACCGACCTGACAAATTCCGCCGGCGAGACATTCACACCCAGGTCGATAACCTCAAACCCGGCGTAACCCAGGGATAGAGCCACCAGGTTTTTCCCGATGTCGTGAATATCCCCTTCCACAGTGCCGATGACAATTTTCTTTCGCTTATGCAGGCCTTTTTTAATATAAGGTTTCAAGGCGAACAGACCGGCCTCAATGGCGTGGGAGGCGTTGATGACATCGGGGATATAAAAATCTGCCCCCTGGTATTTATCCAGGGTCTGGACGGTTGCCGGTATCATAGCCTCCTCCAGAATCTCGTCGGCGCTCATTCCCATCTGTAGACCCGAGCTAATTGATTTCAATACGCCGTTAGCATCCCCCCTCAGGATGGCAGAAATGATATCCTGGAATATTTGGGTACGGCCGCTCAAGGTATCACCGGCTTTCCTGTTTGTTCCTTCGTTTATAAATTATACACGACAATTCACTATAAATTAGCCACAACTTATTGCCTTTTTTTCATGATCTTAATATTGTCGTAAAGTATAATTCAAGCGGGGTCCCAGGAAATGGTTCTGAGGGATCTAAAACCATCGAAAAGGATGTGATAGGCGGAGTTGAGTTATAATCTTAAGTTTAACACAATTCTATCGTTAAAGGAAGCCGGATTAATTCATACCGGGTTGGGAGGTAACAGCCGATGCTCATTGTGGGAGAATTGATCAACACCAGTCGCAAACCGATTAAAGAGGCAATTGAAAGAGAGGATGCCGCTTACATTCGCGACATCGCGGTGAAGCAGGCGCAGGCCGGGGCGGATTACATCGATATCAACTGCGGCACTATGGTTCACAATGAACCGGAGATCATGGCCTGGCTGGTCAACACCGTGAGGGAAGCAGTGGACGTTCCCCTGTGTATCGACAGCCCCGATCCTCAGGTACTGGAAACGGGATTGAAGCTGGCGACCAGGGGCCGGCCTATGTTAAACTCCATCACCGCGGAACCGGATCGGTTTGAGGCAGTTTTGCCCATCATTAAAAGCTTCAAAGCCAAGGTGGTGGCCCTGTGCATGGATAACGACGGGATACCCTCCACTGCGGAGAAGCGAATCGAGATCGTTAAGAAGCTGGTAGAAGACCTGACAGCAGCCGGTGTTGAGAAGGACGACATCTATATCGACCCGCTGGTTAAGCCGCTCAGCACCAACGACCAGGCGGGGTTGGAAGTGATCGAAGCCGTTGGCTTTATCAGGCAGGCTTACCCCGATGTGCACATTATCTGCGGTCTCAGCAACGTCAGTTTCGGTCT
Source organism: Neomoorella stamsii (assembly GCF_002995805.1). Taxonomy (GTDB): domain Bacteria; phylum Bacillota; class DSM-521; order Neomoorellales; family Neomoorellaceae; genus Neomoorella; species Neomoorella stamsii. The sequence continues at coordinate 90,559 of NZ_PVXL01000029.1, read as the reverse complement.
GCCCAACAGGCGGGTCCTGAACCAGGTCTTCATGGTGCAACTGATGACCGCCGGTATGGACTCCTACATCCTGGATCCGCTGGACAGGGAGATGATGGGCTTCTTCCACGCCTCCAGGGCACTGCTGGGGAAGGACCCTTTCTGCACCGGTTACCTGAAGGCCCACCGCAGCGGGTTGTACAGGCGTGACTGATAGCGGCCGTTTCCGGTATCCAGGCAATAATACCGGCCGTATCCTCTTCCCATTACGTCTCAATTAAATCATTAAAAAAAGGAGGATTTGCCGCGATGGCTAGCTTTGAAGAACTGTCACAGGCGGTATTCGAGGGCGATGAAGCACAAGTGGTGGAATTAACTAAGAGCTTGTTGAGCGGCGGAGCTGATCCCCTGGAGGTGATCAACAGGGGCCTGATCGCCGGCATGGAAAGGGTCGGTGTCCTGTTCAAGAACAACGAGATGTTCGTACCGGAGGTCTTGATGTCGGCCAGGGCCATGAACGCCGGGGTGGAGGTGATCAAGCAGAGCCAGCGAGCCTTCGACATGCCGTCCATCGGGAAAATTGTGCTGGGAACTGTCAAGGGGGACCTGCACGACATCGGTAAAAACCTGGTGGGTATGATGTTGGAGAGCGCTGGTTTCACGGTTTACAACCTGGGGGTGGACATCGACCCGGATAAATTCGTGGAGGCGGTAAAGAAATACCAGCCAGACATCGTGGCCATGTCCGCCCTGCTGACCACCACCATGATGAATATGAAATCAACCATCGATGCCCTGGTCGCCGCCGGGTTGAGGGAGCGGGTGAAGGTAATCGTCGGCGGGGCGCCCATCAGCCAGGATTTTGCGAACGAAATCGGGGCGGACGGGTATGCCCCCGACGCCGCTTCGGCCACCGAACTTTGCAGGCGGCTGCTTGAGTAAGACGGCCGGCCGGGTTGACCTGTCGACGCAGGAAGCCCGGGCGGCAACCCGGGGCAAAGACGGATGAACCTCACGGAACCCTGGATTAATTATTATGGAGGGAGCCATAATGGATTACAAGCCTGTTAAAACCTTCAGTGAACTGGCGGTCAAATCCCTTGATGATTTCGTCTACGGGATTGCCCCCCATCCCGTGAAAGCAAAAAACGGCATGGTGATCGGCGCAGGGACGGTTTACCCCGAGATCAACATGACCCTCCCGCCGATGAATATTGAGGAAAGCACCATGCCCGAAGTCAGAAGGCAGTATGCGGAGATGATTGAGGGGATTTTAAAGCGGGCAAAGGACCTGTACGCGCCAGGCCTCATCGTGGAACTTGAACTGCTCCCGGAGACTACCATGAAACCCGAGTGGGGCATCGAAATTAACAAGATCCTGCGGGACAAGATGCACGAGTACGAGGATAAGTACGGGCTAAAAAGCCTCCTGAGGTGTACCCCCAACGACACCAGGGAGATTCTGAGGCCGCCGCTGATGAAGCGGGGCGAACTCCTGGAAAACATGTTAATCACCTTTGAGAAATGCGCCGAGGAGGGGGCTGATATCCTGTCCATCGAGTCCACGGGCGGTAAGGAGGTCCACGATGAAGCGCTTGTCACCTGCAACATCAGGAAGGCCATCTTTGCCCTGGGTGTCCTGGGGGTCAGGGACATGCGGTTCCTCTGGTCCAATATAGTCAGGATCGCCGAACGGACCGGCGCTATAGCCGGTGGAGATACGGCATGCGGGTTTGCCAACACCGCCCTCGCCCTGGCCGAACAGGGAATGATCCCCAGGGTGTTTGCGGCAGTGGACAGGGTGGCCACCATCCCCAGGAGCCTGGTGGCATTCGAAATGGGTGCCATAGGGCCTGATAAGGATTGCGGCTATGAGGGGCCATACATGAAAGCCATCGCCGGGATCCCCATTTCCATGGAAGGCAAAACGGCGGCATGCGCCCATTTAAGTGCCATCGGCAACATCGCCGCCTGTGTGTGCGACATGTGGAGCAACGAATCCGTTCAGAACGTCAAGCTGCTGAGCGCTCCGGCACCCGTGGTATCCACGGAACAGCTCATCTACGACTGCCGGCTGATGAACGAAGCGGCGGCGGACGGGCGCAGCTTTGCCCTGAAGATGCGGGACTGGCTGGCAGCCTCCGATTCCAGGCTGGATCCCCAGGCCTACGTCCTAAGGCCGGACATAGTACTGGAGATCAGCCAGGAGCTGGTTAAGGAAAAGGATGCTTTCGTTGCCACCAAAAAGGCGGCCGCCCTGGCAGTGGAGGTCATCAAGCGTGGCCTGGCCCGGGGCGAAGTTCAGGTGTCCCCCAGAGAGAAGAAGTGGCTGGACATCATCAGCACCCAAATCGACACAATACCCGACGACGGGGAAAAGTTCTGGTACGAAATACAAAAAGAACTCGATCTTAAAAAATGGCGGCCGGAAGAATACGATCTAGAAGTAACCCATGCCTGAGGAGCTCCCGCCTGGACACAGGAGCGGGAATCTCAGGAAATTTATGGAAGGAAGGCGCTCCTAAACATGAAGGACCTTAAAGCGCGGCAACGCCCGCCTCCCGGCTTTGGCGCTTATCCGGATCATTGTACTGGCGCAGCGTCGTGAACCCGCATGCTCTGCGCGGCCGTAGTTGAACAGCATCATACTGGCTCTCATATCTCGCATTCCCCTCCTAAATGTTCCGCGCCACCTCGTAGGCGTCCCAGATGGCCCCCATAATGTTTCGGGGTTCCCGGGAGTCGCCAATGAGGTACAGGCCAGGCATCTTGCCCATAAGGGCGCGGTAAAGTCCCTGCTCGGGCGTAAACCCTGCCGCTACGACTACAGTATCGGCAGGGAGGGTTGTTCTATGGAAGGACCTGTCAATCAGGATAACGCCCGCGTCAGTAACCTCCAGCAGGCCGGTACCGGTTCGCCATTCCACCCCTTGATAGCGGAGCATCTCTATGAGCATGATCCGGTTCATATAGGGCACGGGGATGCCGGCCCGCATCAGGTCCTCCAGGATCTCAATTATCGTCACCTCCTTGCCCTGCCGGGCTAGCCAGAGGGCGGTTTCGCACCCGGCCAGCCCGCCGCCGATGATCACCACCTTATCGCCGGCCTGCTTTTTACCCAAAAGAATATCAGTTGCCGTGCTTACCTTCCCTTTGTCGATGCCGGGCACGTCGGGCATGGCCGGTTTGGAACCGGTGGCCACAACAACGGCGTCGGGGTTTTTCTCCAGGACCAGTTCCGGGGTAACTTCCCGGTTCAGGTTGATCTCGACCTGCAGTTCCCGCAGTTCGGTTTTATACCACTCCAACAGGCGCGCGTCGTCTTTTTTGAATTCCGGCACGGCGGCAGCGATGACATGGCCGCCCAGTTGATCACTCTTTTCGTAAAGGGCCACCTGGTGTCCCCTCTGGGCGGCCACCCGGGCCGCCTCCATGCCGGCCACGCCGCCACCGATAATCATTACCTTCCTAGCCGGACTGACCCGCTCAATGCCATACTCTTTTTCCCGGCCGCAGGCAGGGTTCACGGCGCAGGACAGTGGCCGGCCCAGGAAGCCCCGCCCCAGGCAGCCGTCATGGCAGCCAATGCAGGGCCGGATCCTGTCAACACGTCCCGTCATCACTTTGCTGGCCCATTCAGCATCGGTTAACAGCCCCCGGCCGATGCCGATCATGTCTGCCTTGCCTTCAACCAGAGCCTGCTCGGCCAGTTCCGGTACTTCCATCCGGCCGGCGACGATCACCGGGACCTTAACCGCTTCTTTTAGCTTTTGGGTTAAAGGCAGGTAACAGCCGTGCTCTTGATAGAGGGGCGGGTGGGCCCAGTACCAGGCATCATAGGAACCGGCGTCGGCGTCAAAGCCGTCGTAACCGGCTGCTTCCAGGATCCTGGCGGCCGCCAGCGCTTCTTCCACGTCGCGGCCTTTTTCGGCAAACACTTCCCCGGGCAGTCCTCCCTGGCGCCAGTCCTTGATAAAATTCTTGATGCTGAACCTGAGGAGGACGGGGAACTCTTTCCCCACCCTCTTTTTAATCTCCTGCACTATTTCGATGGGGAAAGTGAGCCTGCCCCGCAAGTCGCCGCCGTATTTATCCGTCCGGCGGTTGAACAGGGCGATGGTGAACTGGTCGAGGAGATAGCCCTCATGCATGGCATGGATTTCCAGGCCGTCGAACCCGGCCTCTACGGCTATCTCGGCAGCCTCGCCAGCCCTTTTGACCAGGGTTTCTACTTCCCTGGTCGCCAGTTCCCGGCAGGTTATGTCCGGATCCCAGAAATTAGGAATGGCCGAGGGGGCCACGGGCTCGCCCGCCAGCATGACCGGCGAAGCCACCCGGCCGAAGCCCATGGTCAACTGTAGGAATATCCTGGTGTTGTAGGCATGGACCCTTTCCGTAAGCTCCCCTGCCGTGGCGATAAAGTGAAAGGGGTTCACGGATATGTTGGGGACCAGGCCGGGTTTAAAGGGCTCAATTTCGTTTTCAACCTTGGTCACACTGGTAATGATTAACCCGGTGCCCCCCCTGGCCCGTTCAATATAATAATCTATGGCTCGCTCTGAAAAGCAGCCGTCCTGGGTCACCAGGCCCAGGACACCCATGGGGGCCATGGCAATTTTATTCTTTACTTCTACCTTGCCTATCTTGATGGGTTCAAAAAGTCTGGTATAGGCTGCCACAATAATTAACCTCCTGCTTTTATCCAGTTAGTCTTAGTACTCACGATAATTATTGTGCACCAATACCAGCCATTTATTAGCCCTTTCTTTTTTATTCGCCCGGCTCCTTGTCCCACCGCAAGCCACGGTAACTGGGGTGACGCAGGCGGCCGTCCGGCGTCTGTTCCAGGTACTCCACGGTACAGACCAGGCGCGGTTCCACCCAGCGGGGCCGGGTCAGGCCCGGCACGGGTTCTCCGAAGGGCGGCGGCACCGCCTTGAGTTTTTTTAACTCCGCCAGCAACCTCTGTTCTTCCTCCCGGTCAAAGCCGGTGCCCACCTTACCCCGGTAGGCCAGGCGCCCCTGCCGGTAGGTGCCCAGGATGAGGGCACCTAAACGTCGCCCGCCGGTCCCGGGCTCGTACCCCATAATAATAAATTCCCCCTGGCGGATATGCCGGATTTTGCGCCAGTGGGAGGAACGCCGGCCGGGAAGGTAGGGGCTGTCTTTGGCCTTGGCCATGACTCCCTCCAGGCCCTGCCTGGCGCAGGCCGCAAAGAAGGTGGTGCCGTGGGTCTCAATAAAGGTGGAGATAACCAGGTTGTCCCCCGGCTGCACGGCTTCCTGGAGCAACCCCTTGCGCCAATGCAGGGGTTGGGGCATGATGTTTTCGCCCCGGCAGTAGAGGAGATCGAAGGCGACAAAAACGGCCGGGTTTTGCCGAGCGGCCTGCCGGTTTTTCACGGGATCGGTAATCCTCCCCCTGGCCTGGAGGCGGCTGAAGGAGGGCCGACCTTCCTCTCCTGGGACGACAATCTCCCCGTCCAGGACCGCCGGCTGCATCCCGACCCGGTGGTGCAGGCCGGCCAGTTCGGGAAAGGCCGGGGTGATGTCCAGGAGATTCCTGGACTGGAGGACGGTTTTCCGGTCGAGGTAAGCCAGGCAGCGGTAGCCGTCCCATTTCACCTCATAAATAAAGTCGGGGGAATCAAAGGGACGGCCGGCCACGGCCAGCATGGGCTTGATTTGAAATACCGGAAGCCGGCCGCCATTCTCCCCCGTCATGATGTCTTGCGCCGCCGGCGGGGTTTCTTTGCTTCTTCATCCCCGGCACCGGCGGCCTTTTCCTTTTTGGCCAGCTCAATGCTGGCCTTCAGGGCTTCCATCAGGTCGACCACCTTACCTGCTGCGGGCCGCGCCGGTACCGCCACCTCTTCACCGGCGACTTTAGCTTCGATAATCTCCAGGAGGGCCTGCCGGTACGCGTCGGTATATTTCTCCGGATCAAACCGGGCCGCCAGGTTGTTAATCAGGGTGACGGCCATTTTGACCTCATTTTCATGGAGCTTGACCTCAAAGTTTAATTCCGGCAGCTGTTCTGCCGTCCTGACCTCCCGGGGATAAAACATGGTGTGCATTACCAGGGTCCTGCCGGAAACCCTTACCGCCGCCAGGGACCCCCTGGTCCTTAAACTTACCCTGGCTATGGCGATTTTTCCCGTAGCCTCCATGGCCTGCCGCAGCAGGGCATAGGCTTTCTGCCCCATCTCGCCTGGCACCAGGTAATAAGCCCTGTCAAAATAAATGGGGTCAATCTCCTCCAAGTCGACAAAGTCGAGGATGTTAATGCTCCGGGTTGTATCCTGGGGAATTCCTTCCAGGTCTTCCTCCTGCAAAATTACATACTTCCCCTTTTCGTATTCGTAGCCCCGGACAATCTCCTCCGGGGGAACCTCTACCTGGCAGTAGGGGCAGTATTTGCGGTACTGGATGGGTGTCCTGCACCTGGCGTGGAGGTAGTTGAACTTGAGATCGCTGCTTTCGGTAGCTTTGTATAGTTTTACCGGCACATTGACCAGGCCAAAGCTGATGGCGCCTTTCCAGAGGGGGCGCACGGCTCTCACCTCGAGGTTGTCCAGCGGTAACCCGGGCCGCTCCCGGCACCAGCATCCCTGGCGCCCCGGGCTTTGTCTGTAGTATCTCCCCCCGGCAGGCAGGCAATACGCCGGTGTGAGCCAGTTCCATGGCTGCCGGCACCGTGCTTAAAATAAAATCCGGCCCCCGGGCCGGTATTAGAAGATATTTTCTATTTCTACGGCAAAGCCACCTATCACCCGCGACCTAATCGTACCCTGCTGCTCGGCTTCCTGATCGAGGACAGCTTTTCCTTCCTGCCGGCAAAAAACCTGCACTGATTTATGTTGGGGATCGACAATCCAATATTCCCTGACGCCTTTCTTTTCATAGACCTTGTACTTGCTGCGCAGGTCGTAATAACCCGTACTGGGGGAGAGTATCTCCGCCACCAGGTCCGGGGCGCCGTTGATACGTTTTTCTTCTATGGGAGACAGGTCACAGGGCCGTACGCGAATCCTCTGAAGGATAAGCCGTTTTAGTTTTAGTAACCTTTCTCAGTTGTCGGTGATAGCCCTCAACGGTAAAGGCCTTGACCCAGGTAAATGGATTGGACGTAATAGTTCTATAAATATCCTCACCTGTAATTCCGGATGACAAGTTCCGTTATCGGTCCTCGCCTTTCCGGCCTGCAGTTAATAGCCCGCGTGGCGTAGACTACCTGGATATCATATCCCGAGTACAGCTCCCGTATAAAGGGCGTGTCGGAATTGCTTAACATTACCAGGCAGCCCCTTTTATCCAGCTCTCGAAACACTTCTGCCAGGCGCTTCTGGTCATCAATCCCGAAAGCATCCGATGTGTAGCCGGTAAAGTTGGCCGTATCCGATACTGGGTAATAAGGTGGGTCCAGGTACACAAGGGCATCCCCGCGGGCAAAGTCCAGTGCCCGGCTAAAGTCAGCGCCGATCACCCGGGCATGACTTAAAGCCCCTCTGACCAGGCGGAGGTTAGTTTCGTCAACTATTTTAGGATTTTTATATCTCCCGAAAGGCACGTTATGCTTGCCCCGCCTGTTCACCCGCCACAGGCCGTTATAACCGTTTTTATTAAGATACAAAAACCGGGAGGCCCGCTCTACCGGGGAAAGATGCTCCGGGTCTAAAGCCCGGATGTAGTAATAATACTTAGGGGTGTTTTTATGCTTTTTAAGGTCGTTCAGGAGTTCATCTAAATTATCACGTACTACCAGGTAAAAGTTTATCAGCTCGTCGTTGTTGTCGAGAAGTATAGCCTTAGGAGGCAGTAAATGAAAAAAACAGCCCCGCCCCCAACGAAAGGCTCTATATAAAGACCATATTTCTTTTTGGGAAATAATGGCTCAAATTGTGGTATGAGCCGGGCTTTGCCCCCAGCCCATTTTACAGGAGGCTTAGGTTTCAATTCTAACATCAGCTGTTGCCTCCAGGGTTAGCCTCTAGCAAAATATTCGCTCCCCGGAGTCAAATTCCTTCCTGAACAGTCCCGGTAGCGGTGACGGGTAAAGCTTGCCCAGCACTGGGTTTAATTCCGGGTGGCCATGGAGCTCATTTAAACTTAACCTCCGTCAGCACCAGGCGGCCGTAACCGTCCACATAGTAGGTCAACTCCATCTCTGCGCCGGTTTCCGGATCCTTCTCCTTTAACTCCGGCTTGACTTCTTTGGTTACCCAGAATGGAGTAGGTTGCCCCTCTACCATTGCTTCGAACATGTTATTATCGATCCAGCCCTTGAAAACAGCGCTGACAGTCTTACGGGGCGCTTCCAGCTTTGCTATCCTTTTAATTTCCCATATCCCGCCGGCAAAGGAGCAGTCAAAGCTAACCCTGTCACCGATGACCAGTTTTGATATAATACCGCTCGCTTTTATTTCCCTGGATAATGCAAATGTGACAGGGTTAATGTTGCTGGGGAACGATATGCCCTCGTCGATAATAATTACAGCTGCTTCCTCTTCTGTTTGCCCGCCATATACGCCGATGATGTTTGTTTGCAGGTTATCCCCTTCTCTGGTGTCGGGCTTCGATTCATTAGGCCTAGCCGATACCTCATTATTGTTTGTCGGCGGAGCTGTCTCCCCCATACCACAGGCGACCAGCAACATGGACAAAACAACCGTCAGCAGCAATACTAATCCTTTCCTCATTGAGATACCTCCCTGCAAATCCCGGCTTCCTATTAATGATAGACGCTGACGCAGCCGTTTTGTTCCGCCGGGGTTATTACTACCTGACCCCAGGATCAGGCTTCTTTGGCACGGTAATCACTGCTTTTCAACGGTACCCTCTAATTGTCAGGAACATAGATTATGATAGCAACTATCAATAATAACCTGCGCAGATAATAAAATAATAAGGAAAGGGGAACAAAAATGACGGCTGCCCCGCAACATAAATCCCATGATAAAACATCGTTTATTATTCCGGCGACCAAAGAAGACCTGTTATTGTTGGCCAGGTTAATTCAGGCCGAAGCGGAGGCAGAACCGCTGGAAGGTATGATTGCCGTCGGCGCCGTCGTGGTTAATCGTGTGCGCCACCCCGACTTTACTGACACAATCTACGCGGTGATTATGGAACCCGGCCAGTTTGAATCGGTGGGCAATAACAGGCTGGCCAGTGTGAAGGCTCCCAATGAGGACTCCGTTAAAGCTGCGACAAAAGCCCTGGAAGGTGTTGATCTGACTAATGGCGCCCTCTTTTTCTATAACCCGCAGCTCACGGATAACCAGTGGATAAGAAGCAAAAAGGTCAAAATGGTTTCCGGCAATCACCTCTTTGTCGTTTAGCAACCCTCACCTTTAAGGGTGCCGTAGTACTTGCCGAAGGGGGCCAGAAGCAGGGCTTCGTTGCGGCAACTACCGCGCTTGATATCTAGAAGGTTCCAGAAAAATTAATACTGTGTGTGGTGCCTCGCCAACCGAGGCTGCAGTGACCCCTCATCTGCCTGCGGGGTTTTAAATCTGCAATCCTTGTTTGACCTTGCCTTTTTCTTTCAAGGCAGGCCAGCCAAAGATGCGCGCCAGCTGGCTGTATATCCACTTGGATTCCTTTGTCAGCAAGGGCCCTAGAATGGCCAGGAGCAACACATATAAGGCTGCGAAGGGTTGTAGCACCGGCAGTAACCCGCCGGTCTTCGCCAGATTGGCGAGAATGATGGAGAATTCCCCGCGGGGGGTAATGGTAAGCCCGATATTGGTACACCCCCGGTACGAATAACCGGCCATCCGCCCGGCAAGAATACCGGCAAGAAAATTACCTGTTAATGTTGCCGCAACGGCAACCAGGACCGGCCCGACGGCGCCTCCCAGGGTTAAAGGGTCGATGCTCAAACCGAAGCTGAAAAAAAACAGGGCCCCGAAAAAATCACGGAACGGCACGACAATATGCTCGATGCGGTCGAGATGGTCTGTCTCGGCCAAAATTAAACCCACCAGCAGGGCGCCAATAGCTTCCGCCACATGGATAGTCTCGGAAAAACCGGCTACCAGGGTGAGGAAAGCAAAGACCATGAGCATAAAAACTTCATCGGAAGGAACGTTAAACAGCCTGTTAATTAACGGTGCCAGTTTGCGGCCGGCGAGGATTAAGCCGAGCATAAATCCCAGGGCAAGGGAGGTAGATTTCAACACGCTCGCCGGTGAGGCCGAACCTGTAAGGACCAGACCGGAAATGATGGATAGATACACTGCTACGAATACGTCCTGGAATAACATAAGCCCCAGGATCATCTCGGTTTCCGGCCGTGCCGTTCGCTTTAGGTCAACCAGAACCTTGGCAACGATGGCGCTTGAGGAAATAGAAATAAGCCCGGCTACCACCAGGGTTTCCCGCAACGGCCAACCCCAGATTACGGGAAGAACCACACCCAGGGTAAAATTTATGGCCATGTAGATGGACCCGCCCACCAGTATAGAACGGCCTGCCTTTAATAATCTCCCGACGGAAAACTCCAGACCGAGGCTGAAAAGGAGAAAGAGTATCCCTACCCGTCCCATAAAATCTATTAAAGGCGCGCTTTTAATAAAGCGAAAATCCAGGATGCCGATTACCGGCGCATGGGGGCCTACAACCATACCGGCAAGGATCAAGAGCGGTACAATAGAAACGCGGAACCTGGCGGCAAGGATTCCGGCAAAAGCTACGATAGCTAATGCCAGCCCGATTTCAAGGAGCACCTGTTCGGGCATAACTATATGCCCCCGTGCAAAATCAGCTCTTTACACGCCTTTACCTGCTTCCTGTCCCCTAAAACTACAATGGTTGCTCCCGGGGTGATGATTTTTTCTGGTCCCGGGTTAAGGACTTTTTCGTCTTTTTTAATTATAGCTATAATGGCAGCGCCAGTTTTCTTGCGGATTTCTAAATCCCCGATAGTTTTCCCTATTGATTGGGCATCCTTCTCCACTTTATACCATTCAAATACCATGTCATCCAGGGCCATTTCAACCGTTTCCAGTGCTTTTGGCACGTAGGCCATACCGCCGAGAATACCTGCCACACGGCGTGCTTCCGCGTCATCCAGAGTGACCATGGAGATGCTTTCCTCCGGGTCATTATTATCAAAATGATAAATCTCCCGCCGGCCATCATCGTGTACGACAATAACTATCTTATCCCCGCTGCGGGTTTCAATTTGGAATTTTTTCCCGATACCGGGGAGCTCGGTTTCTTTTATCAACATTTAACTTCCCCCTTGCCTATAATTCACAGCGGCTTTTTTTCATTTTAACATAAACCTTCCGGTTGCCAAAGCTATGCATCCCCTGCTGCTTTATATGGCCAGTTCTAACAGGGGTGTTAAATCATTGGGGCGCTCCAGGAGTTCCCGGTACAAGTCGCCCCATTCTTCCAGGCGGCGCCTGATGGTATGGATATTGAAATCTCCGGGATTAATCTTTTTCCCCGCCACTTCTTCCCAGGTCAAGGGGGCGGAAACCGGGGCCCCGGGTAAAGGCCGCAGGCTGTAGGGAAAGGCCATGGACCGCCCCCGTACATTTTGCAGGTAATCCAGGTAGACTTTACCCTCACGCTTCTGGATAAGGTGTTCGGTGGTAGCCTTTTGCGGGTAAACTTCAACAATCAGTTGCGCCAGGTACCCCATGGCGGCCGTGATTTCCCGGAAGGTCCAGCGGGGATAAAGGGGAATGAAAATATGCAGGCCGCTGGCGCCTGAAGTTTTGGGGTAGCCAGTGAGGTAGAACTCCTTTAAAGCCTGGTTGACCAGGAGGGCGATTTCCAGCACATCAGCCAAGGTTGCCCCTGCCGCAGGATCGAGATCCATGACAGCGATATCCGGGTATTCCAGGCGGCCAGCGCGGGAGAGCCAGGCATGGACCTCGATGCACCCCTGGTTGGCCAGCCAGGCCAGGGTTGCTTCGTTATTGCAGAGAATGTAATTGATGGTTTTATCGCTATCGGCGTGGTAGACGGGCAGGGTCGCCACCCACTCCGGGGCATAGGCAGGGCACTCTTTCTGGTAAAAGGCCTCCCCAGTAATGCCGTCCGGGTAGCGCTTCAGGACCAGGGGGCGGTCCCGCAGGTAAGGCAGGATGACAGGGGCCATGTCAACATAATATTCGATGAGGTCAAGCTTGGTCAGCCCCTCCGGCCAGAAGACTTTGCCCAGGTTGGTCAACTGGAGCTGTTGCTTCGGCAATTGGGGCCGTATGTATGGCTGGCCCTGACCCATTTCTATCCGCAACCCCTTGTTATTTTTGCCTTGCCACTAGTATCTCCCACCCCGGTTAAGGCCCATACGCCGGGCCGCAAGGAAGTAGCCCTGCGGCGTTCCACCGGCCCACGCCCCCAGGGCGACCAGGATCTTCCTGCCCGCGGCATAACTCAGGGCGGTGAGGCCCAGCCGATGAGTTTTCGCTGGGAACCATTCCCCCCTCCTGACGTCTATATATTATGGAAGCAAAAAAGGCAGAGAGGGGTAATGGCGGTGCCAGGCTCTACTATGCATTACGCTAAAGAACCCTTCAAATCTCTGGTCCTACTGGCCTTATTCTTCCTGCTGGCAGGGCTCATCCCCGCCACCGCCCTGGCCGAGACGGAAGGGATAGCTATTTTTGTCGACGGCCAGGAGCTCAACCTGGAGGAGCCGGCTGTTATCCAGGACGGCTACCTCCTGGCCCCTGTAAGAAACCTGGCGGCGGCCCTCCAGGCCAGGGTGGCCTGGAGCGACGAGAGCAGGACGGTTTTAATCACCACGCCGGAAACCACCATCGTCTTGAAGGTTGGCAGCAAAGAAGCATTGAAAAATGGCGAGAAGCTCTCCCTCCCTGTGCCAGTGCAAATAATTAACGACCGCAGCATAGCGCCTTTGCGTTTCCTGGCGGGAGCCCTGGGCGCCGCGGTTGCCTGGGATGAACAGAACCTGACGGCCACCATCACCACCCCGCCGGCGCCGGTACCAGAACGGGCATACAGCGGGGCCTTCCCGGCACGGGTGGCCTTTACCGCCAACGGTATCCTCTATCTCCTGGACGGTAGCCGTGCTGGGGCCAAACCGGTACGGGTAACTAAAGAAGGCACCGTCGTGACGATCCTGGGCTGGTCCCCCGACGGCCAGTGGCTGGCCTACCTGCAACGGGAAAAGCAGGAAGAGTGGGCCGCCAAGCCTTACCTCTGGGTGGTTAAGGCCGACGGGAGTGGCGCCTTCCAGGTAGACCCGCGGCCGGTACTTGGGCAACCGGCATGGTCGCCTTGTGAAAATACCCTGGCCTACAGCACTGGCGGTCCCGGCGGCGGCTACGCCCCGGACATGAACTTGAAGCTAGCCACCATCAAAGACGGCCGGGTACAGGTAATAGCCTTGCTGCCGGACAGAAGCGAGCTAGTGCAGGACTTCGCCTGGGCTCCGGACGGCCAGAGCCTGGCCCTCTCCTTGCCGCGCAATGAAGATCAGCCCCTGCGTATCGACCGCCTGGCAACGTCGAAGGCCGTCACTTTGAACTGGAAACTGACCGGGACCGCCTGGTGCTGCTGCCAGAAGAAGGCTCCACTGGCGTAGCTAAGGATCTGGAGAAATACGCCGGCCGGACGGTGATGGTGATAGGAACCCTCACCAAGGAGCCCAATATCTATATGCAGGGACCCATCATGCGGGTGAACTCCGTCATGCCGGTACAATCCCCTACCCCGGCGAGTAACGGCGAGGAAAACCTTGCTGCCAGCATTGACTCTTTTACTATCGCTCAACCCGACCTGGTAATCAAGGGGAAAAACCTGGCCCGGGTGGAGATCTGGGCCGTACCCACCGGGACGGGGGTAACCGAGAAGGATTATACCCTCCTCGGCCAGGCCAGCAAGCAAGCTGAAACTGGCGGTCAACAGGTGTGGACTTTTCCCATCCCCCGGGTAACCATCCTTGCTACTGAGATCTTTGCCCGGGGCTATGATGAACAGGGCCGCGATGCCAGCAGGGTCTCCCTGCCTGTCGAAGGCGTCACCGCATTGAATAAAGCCCTGGGGACTGTGAGTAATTAACCATCTGGTTTTAGCTCCGGTCAACCGAAGCTAAAGCTTTTTAGTTAACCTGCCGGGCGGCGGCCTAGCCAGTCCGATTCGCTGATAATACTGATGTTTGGCTTCCTGGTCGGTTTGATCACCGGCACTGTCTCTTACTCCATGGGGATAATTTTCCCCGTAGTGGTGGCTGCTACCGGCGGTCAGATAGAAATGCCCCTGGTGGTATTTGTCTTTGTGGCCACATTTACCGGGGCCATGTTTATCCCCATGCACCTGTGCCTGACATTGACCGTCGACTTCTTTAAAGGCGGGGTGGCCAGTAAGACCACAAGCGCGCTTTCTCCCCCTTCTTTGTTGTTTTTCTAATCGCCATTTCCCTTGACAAACAAGCTGGCGAAAGTTATATTGTGGTTAATTAGATTCATTTCTAAATATACCGGAAGGGAAGGATGAAAGGCCATGGGGTTAAACGCCCTCTTCAAGGCCCTGGGTGATGAGACCCGCCGGGAAATCCTGCGCCGGCTGGCCCGGGGGGATATGTCTGCCGGGGAAATTGCCGCGGCCTTCGACCTCTCCTGGCCGACCATCTCCCACCACCTCAGTGTCCTGAAGGAAGCCGGGCTGGTGCAGGATGAGAAAAAGGGGCAGTACGTCATCTATTCCCTGAACACCACTGTTTTTCAGGATATTGCGGGATGGCTGTTCGACCTGCTGGGGACAATAACGGAGCGGCAGCCAGCCAAAAAAGGGGAGGTGCGTAAAGAAAATGGAAAATAGGTATCGCGTTACCGGAAAAATGTTAGCCCGCGACTGGCCCGCCCTGGTGGTCCTGGCAGCCATGCTTGTTGCCGGCATCCTGGTTTACCCCCGCCTGCCGGACCTGGTCCCGGCCCACTGGAACTTCCGGGGGGAAGTGGATAATTACTTCAACCGCTTCTGGGGCGCCTTCGCCTTGCCCCTGATGACCGGCGGCATTTACCTGCTCCTGCTTTTTGTTCCTTACCTGGATCCCAAGCGGGAAAACTATCCCCGTTTTGACCGGGCTTACCAGATAGTGCGCCTGGGAATGGTCTTCTTTATGGCAGTCATTTATGTCACCGTCCTGGCAGTCGCCCTGGGCGGCCCGGCCAACCTGGTCGGACGGATAGTACCCCTGGCGGTAGGGTTGCTCTTTA
This sequence comes from Neomoorella stamsii, assembly GCF_002995805.1. Lineage (GTDB taxonomy): Bacteria > Bacillota > DSM-521 > Neomoorellales > Neomoorellaceae > Neomoorella > Neomoorella stamsii. Next base: position 75,377 of record NZ_PVXL01000029.1, on the reverse strand, counting down.
TCCTGATCGGCAACTACCTGCCCCAGGCGCGTCTCAATTACTTCTTCGGCGTCCGCACGCCCTGGACCCTGGCCAGTGAGGAAGTCTGGCGGCGTACCCACCGCTTTTCCGGTTATGCCTTTATCTTGGCCGGGTTCATGTTCATCGTCGCGGCCTTCCTGCCGCCGCCGGCAAACTTCATCGTGGGCCTGGCCGGCCCGGCCATAGCCGTGATTGGTACCATTGTTTATTCTTATCTGGCATTCCGCCAGGTGTCACGGTAAAACCTGATTGCGGTAAGGCGTGGTTTTCGGTGCTGGCTCTGGTATCAGGAAGGGCTGGCCAGGGCCGGGTAAGCCAGGCACCTTCCTTCGTTACCAACGGATAAGTTAACACCCCTCCCGGGGGCAAAAATAAACACCCGTTCCATGGAACGGGCGTTTTGCTGCTGACCGGCCGGTCTCCCCCCTTTTAGCTACGCTGGCTGTCCCCCGGCAGGTCGCAGGTCAGCAGGGTCTCCGAGGCTTCATCAGCCATAACTACCAGGCCGCCCTCGGGGTCGGCGATCAGGCTGTTCCCCAGGCTCACCATACCGATGTGGCTGCCCACGGCGTTGGCCAGGAGGACGTAGCAGTGGTTCTCCACCGCCCTGGCGATGGGCAGGGCGCGGTTTTTGGGCAACTTCCAGCGGGCCTCGCCTGGTTGGTAGTAGTGGGCGGAAAGGATGAACAGGGCCCGGGCCCCTTCCGCCGCGATCTGCCGGGCCAGTTCGGGATAATTCTGGTCGCGGCAGATGATGACCCCGAATTTTGCCCCCTTATAGTTAAAGACGAGGTGCCCGGTGCCCGGGGTAAAATAGCGGGCCTCGGCGTCCGTCAGGTAGATCTTGCGGTAGGTATGGACGCTGCCGTCGGGCAGGAACACCGAAGCGGTATTGAACAATCGTTCGTCGGCGAACTCGGCCCGGCCGACAATCAAGCCCACACCCAGGTCGACCGCTCTCCTGGTAATCCTGACCAGGGCGCCTTCCAACTCCTCTTTAAACCCCGGCCGGCCCAGGGTAGCAGGGTTATATCCCGTCAGTCCCATTTCCGGGAAAGCCAGGAGCTCCACCCCCCGCCCGGCTGCTTCCGCGGCCAGGCGTAAGATTGCCGCCTCATTGACCGCCAGGCTGTCGGCGATAAACATCTGGGCCGCACCTAGTCGCAAAGTTATCGCCCCCGTGGTATATTTTTCCGTCCCTATCTTACTATACCCGGGGTCGGTGTGACAAGGCGCCTGCCAGCGGGCAACTCGTCAAGCCTTAAAAAAGTCTTCCTCCGCCAGGACCTTTTTTACCACTTCAGGCCGGGCTGGTATACTGCCTCTGGTCGTCTTAACGCTAGAAGATCCCCCGTCTCCTGTTCCCTTTTTCCTGATAAGGTATTGCTCCAGCGATTCTTCAATCGCTGGCGTCCCGGTAACCCGGACAACGACAGGGCTATCCTGGCGATACCTTTTCACCCACTTATCCCCGGACTTTTCCCGTTATCCGAGGGTAAAGGCTGTGCTATGCCTGGTGCGCTTGGAGTCAGCGGTACTTCCGGTGCCGCCAGGGCCTCGGCAGGCACCTGGATCTTTACGCCGCTGTTATACTGGTAATCCGTAACCTTCATGTTGATGGTCATGGTTTCCAGCGGCACGGTTTCTCCCTGGTATTTATTCGCAAAAGCGACCAGGCCGGTCATTTCCGAGGCATAAGTAAGATTGTCTTCCACTCCGACGGCTTCCACACCCCAGAAGGAAACGGACTTCAAGACGCCGCCGGCCTGGTTCAGGGCCTGCTCCATCTCCGGGGTCAACCCACCGGGCAGGGCCTGCATCAGGGCCTGCCAGTCGTCAATCCTGCCGTAGTAGGCGATACGATGAACCTTATGACCGTTCTCTATACCCTCGCCCAGGTACCGGAAGTGGAAACTGTCCTTTAGCCCCGGCGGTAACCCCGCGGCGTTCCTGCTCTGTTCTACCAGGGTTTGCAGATCCGGTAGGGCTTCTTTGGGTAGCTTCATCCACTGGGGTTTTTCCATACCGGGAATCTCTATCTTCTGGTACATAGTCCCGTCCACCAGGTACTGTTCCATGGTCATCTGCATCTTACCGCCCGCCGGCAGGTCTTCACCCGGTGTTTTCTCAGCCGGCAGGTTAAGGATCATGTCCATTTTCTGGTACAGGCTCAAGGGATAGCTGAACTCGCTCATGATATTGCCCTGAATGGAAACCGGGGGCATTTTCCCGACCGCTTCCGGCCGCGGGCGTGCGCTTATAGCCATGCTGCCGGCGAATTTCAGGTCTTTGACCTTAGCCTGGGCCTGCTGGGCGGCCTGGACAATCTTTTCCGCCTCCGGGTCGCTGCCAAAAACCCTGGCCAGGAAAGCAACGCCCTCATCCACGGTCAGGAGCGCGCCGGCGTCCTGGCCGGGCTGCAGCAGGCCGGCCCGTACCAGCCAGGCATAGGGGGTATAACCCCAGCTCTCCCGCCCCAGGGACCCCTTTACATCCGGCGCGGCGACGCCGTCAGGCAGCCCCAGGACCCGGGAGGCCATCACCGCCGCTTCCAGCAGGGTAACCGGCCGGTCGGTGTGCAGGCCGCCGTCGGGGTAGCCCCTGATGACGCCCTTTTCCTTCAAAGCCATTACTGCCGGGCTGTACCAGGCATCCCCCCGGGTGCCAGCAGAGTCGGCCGTCACCTGCATCCCCGCCGCCCGGGCCAGGAGGGCGGCAAACTCACCCCGGGTCAGGGTCTTCCCCGGCGCCGGGGTCTGGGGAAATACTTGGCGGAGCTGGTCGTCGGTCACCGTTCCGGCTAGGGCCGCCGGTGCCAGGGCCAGGATCAGGCCCACGGCTAGTATCAACGCCTGAAACCACTTTTTCATACTTTTCCCTTCTCCCCTTTCGCTGTTCTTCCCCCTGTACCTCTCTTATTGTTTAGTAATTCTCTACCCTGCCAGATTTCTCCTGCCGGCTGGGGAGATTTATAGCCAACGTCAAGGAAATGGCTGGTAACCTCCCTACAAAAGCCGGAGCTCCTCGAGGAACTGCGCCTCCATTCCAGCTGGAAAGTTTTGTACCGACGGTTGACCCGAGGGGCTTAATCGTTGCCCTAAATAAAGCTTGCAGGCGCAGGGAGCGACCATCCATGGCGGCGGCCCGATTAGGACACTGAATGAATTCCTCCGGCTTGGGCTCAAAACCACGCCGTTGATCAGCACCCATTCCTTAGACAGGAACAGCCAGAAGTTAAAAGCGGCGCGGTTTTTACCACCTTCACCCCGGTTATTATCCCGGTGGTGCTGCACATCAAAGGATATACTCGCAACCGGTTTCAGCGCCCACGCAATCCAGGAGGGGATCTCGCTAACGATACGCTATAGCATCTTTTCCCTCTCACGGGCCACTTTCTCCTGAATCTTGCGCCTTAAAAGCTCTTTAATCGCCTCGTTTTGGCGCATTACCCGTGCCGGCACCGCCCTTCCTCTCCAGATTAAAGTCTCAGGCAGGCAGCCAATACCTTCGTAATCCGCTTCTCCCGCGCCTCTAAAAAGCCTTCGTAATCGTCCCTTTCCATGGCCGCCAGCGCTGCCTCATCAATGAGGTGGGTGGCCATAATTTCCTTTTTCCTTTCCGACGGGACCAACTTGGCCAGGTACTCGCTCGGTTTCATCCGGCTGATCCGGCGGTTGGTGGCTTGGGAAATCAGCGTCCGGTTAAGCACCGTGTTGATGTCGGGGTTCTGGTACTTACTTTTACCCTTGACGTCTTTCACTGACGCCAAAAAAACCCGCGGAAAAATATGGTGGTCGTCCAGCGCGTGAAATTCGATGGCATCGTCGGCCCGAAAATCTTTGGCCCCCTGAATGGCGACTAGGTTCATCACGCCCCGGTAAACAGCGTTGACCCGCGCCGTATCCCGCAGCGAAAAATTGGGGTTATGCAGGATATTACGGTCTATTTGTTCAAAAACAGCCGGCTTATGGCCAGGGTCGCTGAACCACTGAACCAAATCCCGATAATCGGCAAGGGTGATGCTTTCCACCGAGCCGGCATAACGCTCAAGGAAAACCGAACCCCAGTACCATTTCTTCACCCCGCGGTAGGCCCGATTATCCAGTTTATCCCGGTCAATCCGGTAGAGAAGGGCAGCTAGTACCGGCATCATCGTCGAATACGGAAGCCACTTCTGCACAAAAGCACCGAACCCGTCTTGACTCGTCGAAGTAGCCCGCTTGAGGGCTTTTTCCAGGTAAAGCACGGCGGTTTGCCAATCTTTTGCGAAGTCTTCCGGCCGCAGGTTAATTAAGAACTTACTTTTAACCTCTTGCTCCCGGATAAGCGCTAAGGTACGTAGCACCAGAACACCGTAAATATCAGGATCCCCGCCCGAGAACTGGTGGAGCAATTCATTACCCTCCATCGCCTCCTGCCAGAGCCGGTGCAGGTCGATACCAAAACGGTACAGCCGGGCAGTCAAAAGGTCATATACCGAAAGGGCCACCCCGGTGCTGTTGAGCTTCTCGAATATAGCGCATACCTCGGCAATCCCGTCGGCATCGTCTGGCTTTACCTTCGGAATTTCAATGGTAGGCACATAGAACTGCCGGATGACCTCAACGGCGCTGTTCCATACCGGCTTACGTACTTTAAAGTACTCATTGAAGTAATGCTCCCGGTCACGCTCGATCAGCCAGCGCTCGTAATCGTTGAGCCAGTCTTCCCATCGCGGGAGTTCCGTGAACGGAACAATCAGTTTTTCAAACTGGTAGGCTCGGTCCAGGTAACGCCCACATTGGTCGGCTCGTTCGCTGAAGACGGCCACGTCCAGGTCACCAGCGCTGATCTTTTTCAAGTCTAAGAAAAAACGGTAGGGATACTTGGTCCATTTTAAAGGAAGCGGCGGGGCCGCAAAAGCGTAGTGCAGGGAGGTTAAGCGCTGCTGGCCGTCGAGAATCAGCCAGTCTGGCTTGAGCAGGTCCCGCGGCTTCTCTACCCCGGCCACGGCCCGGAAAGCGAAGGGGCTGCTCTCCGCATCCACTTTCAAAAGGAGAAACGAACCGATGAAATAACCCTTCAGCACCGAGGTCAAAAGGTCTCTTACGTCATCTCGGGTCCAGACGAAGTTACGCTGAAATTCAGGCAGGGCGATCTCCCCACTCCTCGCCCGCTCCACCAGGTCGAGCAACCTTTTCTTGTCTGGTGTGATATCCAAAATGCTTCCCCTTCCCCGAAAAGATAGATCGCTTTAAATGATTACTCCAGCTTCAGCTCTGCCGCAATCGCGCCCAGTAACTCATTCACCTTCTGGACAACCTCATCTGGCAACGTCCCCACACCGCCTAGTTCGACCTGTAGCTTAAAAACGAGGTTGTAGCCGACAGTAGTGTTAACCAGTTCGCCGATGACTTCTGCTAAGTCCTGAATCTGGTGGGGACGCAGCTCGGCCCGGGCTACTTTGAAACCGGGCTTCGGCGGAAGCGGCGGCACAGACTCAGGGGGTGACGCCATCTCCGTCGGCACGCGGAGCTTGACCTGCTGCGCGCCGCCGAAAGAGCAGGGCCAGGGACCCGAATCCACGGTCTTTTCCAGCAACCGGGCCTTAACCGCCCCGTTGATGGCTTCCCGAACCGTTGCCCAGGGCAAGGGCTTGCCGGCCTTGCGGGAAAGGGCACCGGCAATGGCCAGGGCCGTTGTTTCCTCGCCCGGCCAGGCTTCGGGGAGGTTCTCCGGAAGCACCGCTATGACCGGAATAGGAGGCGGCGGAGGCTGGAGCCTGGCGTCATCGGTCAGGATTCCGGCCGGTATCTCCTCGGCGCAGATGCTGGCCACCTCCGTGGTCAGCCACAACTTCCCGGTTTTAACCGCCTCGGATACCGCCGCCAAGATGACCTCCCGCCCGGCCCCGGGAATGACCACCAGTTCGGTGTACCCCTCCCTCGGTACCTCGACTACGTTTCCGCCGCGGAAGTACCCGACCACGTCCCTAACGGTTATTTCGGGCGGGTCGGGCCATAGCCCCGGCATCGTCCACGGCACCAAGAGACCAGAGGGGATTTCCGACAAAGTGGCGGCTTCTGGCAGCACGAGCTCCAGGCCGGGGTCCTTTAGGTCCGGCTCCGCTGGCTCCGTGCGCCAGATGGTCCGCACAGACCGGTCCGGCCGCACGGCGCGCAAAACAAAGAGCCCCTCCCTGACCCCCTGGATCAGCGTCTCCAGGATCTCCTTCCGGCGCAGCATCTTGGGCAGGTGGGGGAACTGGGCGAAGGCGCCGACCAGGTCTTTTACCCGGCGCGCTGTTTCTCCCTCGCGCCACAGGTTATAGGGGCCTTCGGGCAAAAGGGCCTCCGCGCTGATCTCCGTCTCCTGAATGCGGACGCGGGGATCGTTCTTGATGGTATTGAAAAGGGGCTCAATCCCTACGGTAAGCTTGTAAGCCAGGATTTCGTTCTTTTCCGAAACCGTTACGGCTAGGCAGTAGGCCTGCCGGACTGCCTCAGCAATCTTCTTTTTGGCACCTTCCGTATAGGCGCTAAGCAACTCGGCCCGCAGCGGGTCCAACTGCTGTCCCTTGAGCATATGGTGGACCTCTTCCCAGCCGAGGTACTCCCGAATCCGTTCACGGGCAATCTCCAGCCCCTCTCTTGACGGCACCGCCAGCACCACAGCGTTGCGGTAAACCCGCGGCCGGTCAGGACCGGTGGTTTCCTCGATAAAGCGCTTGGCTTCCGCGCTGGCGTTCCCCGCCGTGGAGGCCGCTTTGGGTCCCAAGACAGCGTAATGGAACTCGCCGTCGTCCTCGATGTCTTTAGACCGCTCGGGAAGGACGTGCACCCTGGCGCCGGCCGCCATAGCCCCCTCGGTCAGGCTCTTCATTTTGCCGATAGTCTCAACGAGCTTGGCTTCGATTAGCTCCGCCACTACCCGCCCGCAGGCCTCGCTGTGCATCTGCCGGAGGTTGGGCCGCGAGCCCAACCGCCAGGTTTTGGGCAACCCATGGCGACCATCACCGCCTTTTTCTACGTCACTGAGGGCTTCTTCATCGAGGAACCAGGAAACCTCAGCCCAGCGCCCGAGCGCCTTTTCTAATTCAATCCTGTCCGGGCGCGTATGGCCGAGCAGCGCCAAAAGGTCGCGGGTCAGTGCCTTCTGCCCGATGGGCTGCGAGTGAATAAAGGTCGCCAGTACGGCCTGCTCGACCTCCCGGAATTTAAGCCCGGGGGTTTCCGACTGGATCGCCCTGGCCTTAGCCAACTCTCCCTCCAGGATGCCCGCCCACTCCTGCCGCTTCCCCTCGTACTCTTCGCTGGCGGCCACCGTGGTGAGCTCCCTGGCGGCAGGCGAAATCTCCCCGCTGCCCGGAGCATGCAAAAACACGTTAGCGGCGATAAGCGGGCATTGGTCCCACTTCTCGGCTTCCCGCAGGGCCAGCGCGAAGGTCCGTAAAACCCCCCGCGTTCGCTGGAAGCCCTCGAGCTGGGTCCACTTCACGTAGAAAACCTCCGTCAGATCCGGATGGAAAGGAAAACTGTGCAAAAAACGCTCCTCAGCCGCTTTGCCGGCTTTCTTCGTCTGGTCATCCAGCTCGTTAATGCCCTTGAGCGCCGCCATGACGTGCGGGCGAAAAGCCTCCCGGTCGCGGATGGATTCCGGCGTAAAAAGCCGCCGTCGCAGCACTTCCGCCACGTCCTCCTTGACCACGGGTTGGATACTCTCTTCCTGCTCGCGCCGGAAGATGTCGTACATCTCCTTGGCGATTTCCTTGCCCAGCGCGTCACTCTTCTTCGGATCGCTCGCCAAAAGCGAAACGACCACCGCGCAGTGCTCCACCTTCGTGGCCGCCTGGGTCAAATACTGGAAGAAGTTCTGCATCCGGCCGCGCCAGATCGGGTCAAGCCCGATCTTCTCACGGGCGAACACCAGCACTTCGTCCATCAAAACAAGGGTGCTCAGCCCCTCCCGGCCCGGAAGGAAGAGCAGTTCCGCCAGGAGGTTCTCCGCCGGGGCGCTCTCCCTTTCCTCGTCCTTACCGTCGGGATGCAGGAGCCGCAAGCCTTCCGCTCCCGCGATCTGCCAGGCCAGCACGCTCCACGGATGTTTGAGCCAGCGGGCCTGTCCATCCGGCGCCTTGATCGCCATCCCTTTTTCCACGTCTAACTTATCAAAGGGCAGGCAGGCCACCCGTGCCTTGGGCGGGGTAATGCCGGCGTGCTCGATAAATTCTTTGACGGCGGGCAGGTCCGGCAGCCTTGCCGGGTCGGAAACCAGGTGGTAGAGGGTGATCAGGGTATGCGTCTTGCCGCCGCCGTAGGTGAGCTCCAACTGCCGCACAGCCTTTTCGTTTTTGCCCGCCAGGCGGACCAGCACGTCCTTCGCCAGTTCGCGCAGGTTGAAGGTCGGGTAGGTCAGGGCGAAAAACTCGGCCGGATCCTGGTAGATCGGCTTGGCCCGGCCCATAACCACGTCATAGAGGTCGGCCGCAAAAACGGCCAGCGACAGCTCCCCCGATCTCACGTCGTCACGGAGCCGCACCACCTGGTGCCAGGGTGTCCAGGGAAGTTTACTCATGGCTATCCATCTCCTAAAATCAAGTTGCTCGCCGATTGGTTTTCCAGTCTAGCAAAATTAATGTGCTCGTCGCTAAACGGATAATTAATCTTCCGGAAACAGTTCCGGTTGCTTCTCAAGAGCTAATCCTCGCGCTGCCACGTGGTTGCTGATGCTCTCCAGTAGCGAGCGTTCGTTGCTGCCGGGTGGGGCTAGTTCGATCAGGGCCTGGAGGAGCTGGTGGAAGAGGTGGTGGCGGCGCAAGCCGCGGTTATCCAGGTACTCGTCCACCTTCACCACGTCACCCGCTTTCCAGAGATGCATCAGCCGGTGCACCTGGTCGATGAGGGGCACGGGGCGGCCCTCGGTGTCCAGGCCCAGCTTCTTGCCCTTGCGCTGCTGCCAGGTTTTGAGCCGCACCTTGCTGCCGGTGCCTTCCCTGATCTCGTCTTCTTCCCCGGCTTCTTCATCCTCTTCTTCGTCCTGCTCCTGACCGCCGGTACGCACCAGGAGATCGTACTGATCGGCGAGCTCTCGGTCCGAGAGGCCGCAGGAGACGGCGTAGAGGATGCAGGCCCCGGCCGGAACGTCCTCAAAACCGAAGTCGTGGCGGTGCAAAAGGTAGTAGGTAGTTACGTCGTCCAAACCGCTAGCGCCTTCCGCGCCCTCGTTGTGGGAGAGCACCCGGCCCACGACGAAGTCCACCACCAGGCGACGGACCGCCCGCAGGAACTCGGAAACGGTCATCACCTGGCCGGGCTCGTTGGCCTTTTTCACCACCGGGTGCTTGCTGTAGGCCTCTAACGCCGGGCCGGTGGCCGCCCAGACGAAGTCGGGCCCCCGGATGCCGGCGTCCCAGAACTCCCGCAGCCGGGCGTGGATCTTCTCCCGCATCTCCTCCAGCACCCGGTTGTCCCAGCCGGGCCGGGCGGTTTCCGGGCGCTTTTTGCAGACGAGCCATACGGAGGAGGCAAGCGCCGCCGAAGAGAGGGCGCGGGTGCGGTTGCCCATCTCCGTCTGGATGGGCCAGCTCGCGTCCACGACAAACCCGGCCCGGATGATGGCCGAAACCAGGGTCTCCCAGGCGTCCGGGTGCTTGTGAGCGAAGACGATGACCAGCCGCCCTTCGGGTTTCAGCGCCCGGTAGCAGGCCTGGAAGGCGTGGAACATCCCCTCTTCATAGGCCGCCTTGGATTGCTGCCGGTCGCCGCCAAAGCGGCTAGCGTCGTCAATCAGCTCGCCGTCGTTCTTATCGTGATCCCACTTGGGCGAAAGCTGCTCCCGGAAGACCTCGTCTATCTCTGGGGAAAGACCGTGGAGCGTCCGCCGCAGCCAGACATAGAAGAAATCCATTAAGACAGCATAGCCGATGGCGTCATAGTAAGGGGGGTCGGTGACGATGAGGTCCCAAAAACCATCCAATTCTCCTGTAGCTGTTTTCTGGAAGGCTCTCATGAATTGACTTTCTTGTCCAAAACCCAATACGTGGTCTATATAACGACTTACCCATTCAATCGCCCCTGGATAACCACCGGAAGCTTCTTCAGACGGGTTTGCTTCAGCAAAATCCCACACAATTGGTAGGGCAAATCTCGCAAAGGTGCCACGGGTTGTTTCTCTCGTAAGTGTCCACGAAGACACCGTACTATTTCGGTTCGCCACAAAATCTAACGCCTGCGCCAAATACGCCCCCACCGCCTCCACCCACTCGGGCGGGTAACCAGCCGCCCGCATAGCAATGCGGGCGGCGCGGGTGTGTTTAACAAAGGTGCCCAGGGCTAAAAGCTGGCGGGGGGTGAAGAGCTTGTAAAACTTGTCTAAGCCATACTGCACGCACCATGTATTCCGCTTAGCATCTTCCATAATAGGCTCCTCCGGCAGCCTAAAGGGAATCTCCGCAAAGACCCGCGCCAGCTCCTTCTCCGCTTCCTGCGCTACACGGACCTCCTCCACCGCTGGCAGGCGATACTCTTTGCCCTTCGGCCCGTCCACCACCACAGCGGTCATCACCGCCCCTAACCGCCCGGCCTGCCCTTCCAGGCGGATGTCCTCCATGGTCATAATCGTCCCGCAGCAGGGGCAGGTGGCGCCGGAGCGAGACATGGTGCCGGCGCCGATTTTCCGGTCGTGTTCCTGCCTCTGCGCCGCGTTGCCGCCGACCACCGGCACATCCTTCTGGACGCCGAAAACAACGCCGGTTTTATCCGGGTTCGGCTCCATGGTAAGCACCACGCGCTTTTTATCTTTCTTGCAGAGCCAGCGCGTCTTGAGCAGGGGAATCGTCGCCCGGCAGTTCTTGCACTCTACCGTCCGTGCCCAGAGGTAGGCTACCGTGGGTTTGGACACCCACCGGGGGTTACGCGGGTCCCGAAGGTACTCCTCCTTAAACTCGGCGTTTAGAGCCTCAAGGTCGAGCGAGCCGTCCTCTTTAAGCGGTACCAGCCTGGACGTGCGCTTCTCAAAAGGACGCCCGTCCAGCTGCAGCGGCTCAAAGTCGGCGTAGGTCGGGTAGAGGCGCGCCAGGTCCCGGCGGGCCCGCGCCAGCACCCATCTCCCCCAGGCGCGCACGTGCCAGGCTAAATTAGAGGTTGGAGATTGGAGGTCAGAGGTTGGGAAAAGAAATTCAAACTCCATTTGTCTCTTCTGGGGCCGCCCCTTACCCGCTATCTCAGGGTGGGCCTTATAAAACTGCTCCATGAATTCTTCATTGGTTAGGATAAACTCCGGTAGCGGCCTGGTCTTACCGGCTAGTTTCTGCGGGTATTCCAGGGTGCACTTGAGGATGAACCAGGCCACCGGGTTGATGTCAATGGCGGTCACCTCGCAGCCGAGCCGCATCGCCTCCAGCGGTATCGACCCGCCCCCGGCGAAGGGGTCCAGCACCCTGGGTGCCCGGCCACCGTAAGCCTTTCTGATCTCTTCGCGGACCCATTCCAGCGCCGGGCCGTTCTCCCGCCCCCAGTGCAGGATGCCGCCCTCGGTCTCCTCCCGGATACGCTCGATGACCCGGCCGCCGGGCAGTTTCTTCTTCTCCACTTTCCGCACTACCCGGCCCGCCAGTTTCTCCAGAATCCGCCGGCGCTCCTCTGGCGTGCCGGGATCGGGCAAGAGCGTGGCGATCAGCGCCGCCCGGCAGGCCGCTAACGGGCGCCGCGCCGGCCAGATATGCAGGGTGGAAATATGCCCGTGCCGTACGTTCTTCTCATGCACCGAGTCCAGCGAAGCCTGCTTCAGCGGAAAAGCCAGCTCGATAAGCCGCGGGAAGTCATTACTCACGATCACTTCCTCCGTGTTCGCTTAGACGTTTTCACTATCCGGATTAAATGATTTGCCCATACTAACATTTCTAAGGCAATAAATGGCTCATCCATGTATCTGTGTTCGTGAGCCCGAGGATTTCGAATCCCAACCATACAACCTGCCAATATTTGCATGTAACCCTGCTGCTGATCTTTCTGCGATTGAGTTTTTAACTCATTTATCTTTAATCGTGGTTTTTCAGGGCTAAAAACCGCGTTCATTAGCTTAGCTCCATCGGTTGTAAAGCCAGACTTGTGCTTGACTACATTATTTAGGCACTTATAGGCCTCTTCGACGGCCAAAGCAAAGTGCCCATCTAGAAAAACTTGTCTTGTTGCCTCTCTTAAAGTCTCATCTGTGATTAGATTATCGTAAAGTGAAGTTACATCAGCTTCCGGTTTTAGCCGGAGACCCAGTTCATCAACTAGGCTCTGCACAGCCGCTGCTCGGGACAACATCATGCGAAAAGCAGCAACCCTCATTCGCTATGTCTCCCATATAAGTGTTTTGCCATGCTAGCAAAAATCTGATCAATCTGCTCAGGCCTAGCGTCGGCGGCAATATGGATCTGAATGTCAATATGGACACTTGGTAGTTTGACTCCAGATCCAGAATATACCTTCAGGTCTTCAGGGGGCGCATAATCATTCGGTTTATTATCTGCTATTAACTCACTAGTTGTTGTTTTTTTTCTTAATTTGACCTTTCTACCACTTTGTGCCTTAGCAACAACAGCATCTTGAGCACTTGGGTCTGCCTCACACAAAAGGAGATAAAATGCTGCCATCTTCTTTGCAGCTACCTCTCCAGTTCCTGTGCTGCGGGAAAACCAGCTTACAACCGCGTCCCTATCAGGATTCGGTCCAGGGAACGCGTCAAGCAACTCTGGAGGATAAATGTTTTCGCGAATTGTTTTGCAAACATCCGGGTAATGCTCTTCGCTCCGCCAATCATTAGCAAGGGGTGTCGGCTTACCCTCGTCGTCAATAAAACCAACTGCCCTTAAAGGAGGAATGAGGTTTTTCCCAGCTGCCTCAGATATGCCCAAGACAGAAGCTAGGTAGCCCGGCGTAACTTGACGCGGAGGCGCTTGGATAAACTTACGTCGCAAGTCCCACCAATTACGCACAGGAATACTCGGATACGTCACCCGCTTTTCGTTTCCTTCAACCACGTTATCTCCCTCCATTAGACTTATTTTTCCGCCGCCGCGAAGATTTCCTGTTCGCCGATGACCACGCCGCCTTTGCGCCGGGCCAGCATTTTGCCGAAGGGGTCCTGGACGCGCAAAAGGCGCGGGTGGGCGCTGGCGCAGTCGTAAACCACGTAGAGCCAATAGCGGTGGCGCAGGTTGCAGGCCCGCGCCCATTCGTTCTCCGAAAGTTCGATGTCGCCAATGCTGGCCCGCCCCTTGACCTCGATGGCCCGCTCCTCGCCCGCGGGGTGGCGCGACAAAAGATCGAAGCCGGGGTAGGCTTCCAGGCCGGCATCAAGCGCCAGCTCAGGCAATGAAACGTCCTGGACAGAAAAGCCCCGCTCCTCCTCGTAACCTCGGGCCATCCGGACGGCAATTCGCTCGATCTCCCGGTCGTAGCGCTTTCTGTCCTCCGGATCGGTAGATGGCACCACCAGGGCGTGCGCTAAGAACTGGATCTTGCCCGGAACGATCAGTTCCGGCTCCCGCCGCAGCACCGCCAGGGACCTTTCTTTCCGGTCAGCGAGCTCCCGCTGCTGTTTTTTGACCTTGGTCAGTTCCCCCTTAGCCGCCGCATCACCTGCCCCGACCCGCTCGGCAAGGCGGGCCCGCTTCAAGGCCAGTTCCGCTTCCTGGTAGGCGTAGCCACGGCAGATAAACTCCTCCCGCCCGGCCAGGGTGTCCTCCAATGCCTGCCGCCGAGCCGCGGCCAGCGGTTCGGCAACCCGCTCGATAAGGAAGTTTTTCGCCTGCGCGCAGGCAGCGGTGACGGTGGCAACAAGGGGAATGGCCGCCGGGGGGATTCCTTCGGCGCCGCGCAGCAGCATCAGGTGCTCCACCGGGCACTCTTCGATCTCCCCGGTCTCGTCTTGCCGCAGCCCCACCAGGCGCACCTCCACCGGTTCTTCCCGGCCATAAACCGCGGGCAGCGCCGGATCGGCCCGCCGCACCACCCGCACCAGGGCCAGGTGGAAAAAATAGGGGCACTGGGCATACGGATCAACAAAAACGCCGCCTTTCCGCGCCAGATCCGTAAACCGGCCGCGCACCAGCGAGCAGTAGCGGTCGAAGAGCGGTTCGCCAGGGTGCAGGAAAATCGCCGGTTCGCCTTCGGCCGGCTTGTAAACGGTCAACCGCTCCCACCTGGCAGGGTCGTAGCTTTCCAGGACGGGCCAAAAGGGGTCGAGTGCCCCCGGCTGGAGGGATTTGAAGGAAAAATAGCCTTCCAGATCGCCATCAATACCAATATGTAAAAGCGGCGCCGATTTCTCGATGAAGCGGCGGACGTACCCCGGCAACAGGCGCCGCAGTGTTTCGCACTCTAATTTGGCCCGCTGTTCAGGTAACTGGAGAGCGACATCGCCGCCGGTGCCGAGGAGCTTTTCCCGCTGCTCCAGCCGCGCTTTGAACTGCTCCGGCGCGAGGCGACCCTCGATCTGCTGGACAGCCTCCTCTTCCCGCTCCTCCATCACCGCCTGCAGGATCAGTTCTTTCAGCGATACCCCTTCGAACTGCATCCCGATGACATCGAAGACCTTCTCCGAACCGAGCTCACGCCGGATGTGCTCCAGTTTTTCGAGTAGCGTTTTGAGCACCTTGCCCTCGCGGGTCTTCCCCGCCACCAAGTTGAAGATGAGCACCGGGTCGTGCATCTGCTTGTAGCGGTGGATGCGCCCCATCCGCTGCTCTAACCGGGCCGGGTTCCAAGGAATGTCGTAGTTGACCATCAGCCAGCAGAACTGGAGGTTGATCCCCTCCCCGGCGGCATCGGTGGCCACCATCAAGTTAGCGCCGCCCTCCCGCACCGGCTTCTTAAAGAACTCCACCTGCGCCTCGCGCTCCTGGTAGTCCATACCACCGTGGATAAAGGCGATCCTTCCCGCGTAACCCAGGCCTTCCAGGCGCCGGACCAGGAAATCAAGGGTATCCCGGTGCTCGGTGAAAATCAGGATCTTCTCCTCCCGGAAGCGTTCGTCCTGCAGCACTTCGCGCAGTTTTTCGAACTTCGCTTCTTCGCCTGAGGCGAGCACCTGGCGCGCCAGGTCGAGCAGGTCTTCTACCTGCAACCGCTCGGCCAGCAGTTCGGCCAGCGAGGTGGCCACCCCTCCGGTTAGAAGCTGGTCCTCAGCCACCTCGTTCTGCTCCCGCCCGTCCTGCGGCTCCTCTTCGTCGGCGGTCAGCCGGTCGAAAACATCGGGCGTTTTCTCGATTTTATGTTGGAAGGCGGTGAGCTGCTCTTCCGTGAGCTGGCCGCTCTGGATGTCCTCGATCAGCCTGTCCAGCTTCTCCAGACGCCGCTCTAGCGAGCGCAGCAAAGCGTAGGTGGAACTAGCCAGCCGGCGCTGGAAAATGCTCATGGCCAGCCGCGCCGCCGCACGGTTGAGAATCCGGGCGCGGTTGTAATAGGTGCGAATATAGGCAGTGGTCTCGTCGTAGAGGCACTGCTCGGCCGGGCCCAGGTCGTAGCTTAAAGTGTGGGATTCTCTTTTAGGGTAGATCGGGGTACCGTCAAAACGCACCATTTCCTCTTTGGTCCGCCGGATAAAGTGGCGCCGCCGCGCTTCCGGAGGGTAGGCGTTGAAGGCGTCCATGGTGGCCAGCGCCTCCGGCTCCAGCAGCCGCCACAGGCAAAAGTAAGGAAAGTCCTTGCCCATATGGGGTGTGGCCGTAAGCAGCAGCAGGTGGTGGCAGCGCCAGGGAAGCATCCAGTCGGGATCGTCCGCGGCCCCGGCAATCGCTTCGGCAAGGCGGTAGCGGTCGGTTTTTCTCACGGTGAAGTCGGGGTTGCGGTCGGCCGAGAGCTTGTGGGCCTCGTCGAAAACCGCCAGGTCGTAAGGCTCCACGTCAGGATCGCCGAGGCGCGCGAAAGTCGGCGCCCCGCAGAGGGTGTCCACGCTGACGATCACCAGATCGCTCCCCGGGCCGGTGAAAGGGTTGCCGGAGCGGGAGTCCGTCCCGGTAACTATCTTGAAAGGCAGGCTGAAAAGGGTCCTTAGCTCCCGCTGCCAGTTTCCGACCAGACCCGCAGGCGGAACGATCAAGACGCGCCGGATCAGGCGCCGGGTGAGCATCTCGCGGATGTAGAGGCCGGCCATAATGGTCTTGCCGGCACCGGCATCGTCAGCCAGCAAAAAACGCAGCCGGGGCTGGGGAAGCATATGGTCGTAAACGGCGATGCGCTGGTGCGGCAGCGGGTCGATTAGCGAAGTCTCGGTGGCGAAGGCCGGGCTAAAAAGGTGGCCATAAGTCAGGCGCTCGACCTCGACGGCCAGGCGGACGATCTCCGGCGGGGCGGTGAAGTCGGTATTGCCCGGTAGGTGCGGCTCCGGCAGCTCGTCGGACAGCCAGTAGGCCGCTTTGTCTTCGGCCACGCGAAACGCCCCGGCCGCCTGAATCCCGGCGCCCGTATCAGTGAGTGGCGGTTTACGTAACCTCTCAGGACCATCTATTCCCAGGCGCAGGATCTGACTCCAGGCTAGACGGTTAGGGCGCGCCTGCCCGTTCTCCCAGCGATTAACAGACGCGAAGGAGACGCCCAGAAGCTCGGCCAGGCGTTTTTGGCTCAAACCCAGTTTAGCTCGCAACCACCGGATGCGGTCCGGATAATCTTCAGGGAGATACTTCACTTTCCCCCTCCATCTTTAACCAACTAAAGGGTCTTCTGCTGCCAAAATAGACTATCGCTTGCGTAATGTCAAGACTATATCAGGTGCTACATCAAAACGGGGCGACCCTCTAACGGGTAAGCCCGAAATATGACCAAATAGCCTTTCTTGGGGAGTCCGAACCATAAAGGCGCGTACTCTATTGTATTTGTCTGGATTATTCTCCATTCTCCTCCTAATTTCCTGCCCAAACCAGTCGGCACCGCTAACTGTCTTGCTTTAAGTTTTTCTTCCCTTGTTTTTTAAGAGGGAATAATGTAACACTCGATGCAATGGAAAACATAGACCCGCGGTAAAATGTCAAGACGCTGAATTGGAAATTTTAATGTCTCAAAATGTAAAAAGATAATAAGAAACCAAGCCGGTAAATCAAAACAGTAATTACCAGCGCAAACAGTAAAAGTAAGTTGCAAAAGAGGTATTTAACCCAACCTCCTTTGCCGGTAAATTTGGCCCTCACTCAGCAGCGTGAAGACCATACGCACGAGCTTGCGGGCAGTCAAGACCAGGGCACGTTTATGGTGATGATGCCTGGCTTCGGTAAATTTCTTACGGTAGAACGCGGCGTATTCCGGCTCCCGCAACCGGACGGAATTAGCCGCTTCAATGAGGTAGTACCGTAAGTAATAATTACCAGACCTGGTGAGGGGGATATCCTCGGCAGAAAACTTGCTGGACTGATGCTGCCGCCAGGTCAGGCCCGCGAATTTAGCAAGGGCATTTTGATTCTTAAATCTGGAGATGTCACCTATTTCCGCTACTATACCGGCAGTGTAAACTGGCCCTAAAACCTGGAATAGTGTCTAACGTTTGAGGAATGGCTTTTAGTTCTTTGGCAATGACCTGGTCGATTTTCTTCTGCTGGGTTTCAAAGAAACGGATCGTCTCCAGGGACATAGCCAGGGTAACATCAACAGCATCCCGCATTTTGGGGTTTAAACGGTAGGACTTGCGGGCCGCCTGTTTAATTACTCTAGCCATCTCCGGGACATCCTTCAAGCGATTATTACCGTGTTGCAGCATCATGTCGACCAGTTTCTCCACCGGCATATCAGCAATTTCATCAGGGGTGAGGTTGCCAACGACAGCCCGGGAGGCCTGCCCGAACAAATCGGAGAAGGGGCACTCCTTCTGGTATGTAGAGAACTTAAGGAATATCAGATTGAGGGCCCTGTTCTTCTCGCGGGTAAGGTTAGTGACCATATGATAGCGAAACCGGGTTAGCCGTTGCAACGGAGCATAGGTCATATCAGGAGGGGGGTGTTGGACGTACCCGTCCAAACCGCAAGCAATCAGCAATAACCCGGGCATCCAAGGCGTCGGTCTTAGCCATATCCGGGTAGATACGCTAAAAACATCGATTACCTTAGGGTTAATCACCGCTATTTCAGCATCAAAAGCCGAGAGTTCAGGAGCCTCATGCAGGGCCTGGGAAAGGTGCCACCAATACAGGTTAGTAGCTTCCATGCCAATCTTAACCTTATCAACATCAATAAGCTCAGCTTCAGCAATAACATTCCACAAGCCTTTCAGCCCCGGGGAGGTCGTTGGAGACGCTAAAACCGCAGACATCTTCGCCGGTATCATCAAGGATGCGCACCACATTGGTGTCAGAGCCTATATCGATACCGACAAAAAGGGTTTTACCCATAGCGAAAACACCTCCTTTCCCGGGAAAATAGCGAAGTAAAAATTGGGGTATCCCTGGGAACCCGGCGTAACAGCAACCTTGCTGATGAGCACCGACCCTTAAGAGACTGGTGCGCAGCTCCTTGCTGAAGGGAGAACCTCTAAAGGGCGTGCGACCCGCGTGTAAGCGGTTGCCGTCAGGCCCGGGGAGCAGTCTAAGTAAGCACTCAGTAGTAGTGCAGGAGAGAGTGAACTGCCCCGCCATCGGTTCTACCGTGATTGCCATAAAGTAAAGGATACCTCAAAGGTCAAACATTTTGCCCCCTCCTACCGGAGAAAAGCATTGCAGAAGAAACCGATGCCAACTGAAGGCGCTGCTCCCAAGGGCAGCGCCTGGTCGCCCATGTTACCCGCTTACTCGCCTTTTGCTGGAAGCTCCTGCATCGGCCGCGACATCTCTTCATAGCCCCGGTGAAAAGCTTCTTTAACCCTCTCCTCGCGGGCGAGGGGAGCAAACAAGGGTTTCAGGCGAAGAGGGTCGTGAGCAGGGGCTTTAAGCACCACCCCGCCGGATCCAAATTAGCCAAATTACTCCTTGACAAGAACTTGCTCTCCCTGTTATGCTAAAGGTGACAAGTGAAAAATGAGTTGAGTTGAGTACCTAGCTTAGATGAGGAGAGACGAGACTGGCCGGAGTGAAGGCAATAACAGCCTGGCGGTTTTCGTCAGGCTGTTTTTATTTATCCAGCCGTTCCGGGGCCGCAGCCCCGCCGGCAGTAATAATTCATTATCAAGGGGGACTTATCAATGGAAGAGGTCAAAGTAACCCGGGTGGAAAAGCAGGGGCTGCAGGCCATGGACGTGGTCGTGGTGGCCGTCCTGCTGGCAGCAGGCGCGGTACTCAGGATGATCACCCCGCCCTTCTTTGGCATCACACCCAACGTAGTCATCGGTATGTATGTCCTGGCCATCATGCTTTTGCGGCCCCGCCTGTCCCAGGTGCTGGGGATCGGCCTGGTGGCAGCCGCCGTCTGCCAGCTGACCACCAAATCTCTGCTGCCCTACCTGAATTTTGCCAGCGAACCGGTAGGAGCTATTGTTACCGCCCTTTTACTCTACCTGCCCTTTGATAAAAACAGCTTCTTCAGGGTAGTAAAACCCCTGGTAGTTACCTTCCTGGGTACCTTCGCCAGCGGTTTTACGTACATTACTATCTTTAAAGCCATAACTCTCTTTGCTACTTTACCCAAAAATCCCGCTTACACTTATCTTCTCATGGTAGTTATAGTTACCGGCATCTTTAACGCCGTCCTGGCCCAGGTACTCTATTTCCCCTTGAAGCAACTGCTGAAAAATGTTTAACCTGATAGAGCGCAGCAGCCCGGAGGCCGGTTCATGGAACCCATTATTAAAGTAGAGAATTTTACTTTTTACTATCCCGACAGCCAGGTGCCAGCCCTGGACGGAATAAACTTGACCGTCCAAGAGGGAGAATTTTTAGGCCTGACTGGCCCCGCCGGCGCCGGCAAGACCACCCTGGCCCTGGCCCTGAACGGCATCATCCCCAATTTTCAGGGAGGCCGTATGGGTGGCAGGGTAATGGTTGCCGGTTTAGACACGGCAAAAACCCCCTGCGCCCGGCTGGCCGGGGTTATCGGCAGCGTCTTCCAGGACCCGGAAGCCCAGCTGGTAGCGGAAGTAGTCGAGGATGAGCTGGCCTTCGGCCTGGAAAACCTGGCCGTCCCCCGGGAAGAAATGCGGCAGCGCATTGGCACCGCCCTGGAAATGGTGGGCATAGCCAGCCTGCGCCACCGTAGTTTACGGGAATTATCCGGCGGCCAGAAGCAAAAGGTGGCCATTGCCGCTGCCGTGGCTTTAAGGCCCAGGGTGCTGGTGCTGGATGAACCGACTTCCGAACTCGACCCCCGGGGGACTGTGGAAATCGTGGCCCTCCTGCAGCGGCTCAACCGGGACTATGGCATAACCATCCTCTTGATTGAACAAAAAATAAGTGTTCTCGCCCCCCGGGTCCCCCGTCTGATCTGTCTTAGCAAGGGCCGCATCGTGGCCGATGCCAGCCCGCGCCAGATCCTGGCCCAGGAGAAATTGACGACCGAACTGGGCCTGGAGGTACCCCCGGTGACAGCCCTGTTCCGGATGCTACGCCGGGCCGGCGTCTATCACGGCGACCTGCCCCTGGAGGTAGACGAAGGCCGGCGGGAACTGGGGCGCCTGCTTGGGAGCCGGGCGTCCAGGGCATAGCGGTACGCAGGTAAGTTATAAGATAGATGGTCCTGTTTCTTATGGAGACTCCACAGGGGTGAGCAGCTTCCCGGCCGCATTTATTTACAGCCAGGGATCTGGTACGGGCAGGGCAATACCATAGTGCAATCAGTAAATGCCTCATCTTATAACCGGCTAACCTTTGCGGGCGAGTTGAGGGCAACTGCTGTGCAGGGATCATGGGGAGAGAAAAACGCTGCCAGCCGGCGGTAAAAGATACCTGAAAGCTGTCGCCATCAGTACGGGGCGGCAACCTATATTTGGAGGCGCATAAAAATGATCCGGGCTGAAAATGTAGAGTTTACTTACCCCAACGGTTTCCAAGCCCTCAGGGACCTATCCTTTCATATTCGGTCCGGGGAATTCGTGGCCCTCATCGGCCAGAACGGCGCCGGGAAAACCACCCTCCTCAAGCTCCTGAACGGGCTTCTTAAACCCACAGTGGGCAGGATCCTGATCGGCGGCCTGGATACGGCCCGGGCACGGGTGGCTGAACTGGCCCGCAAGGTAGGCTTCCTTTTTCAAAACCCGGATCACCAGATCTTCCTGTCCACCGTCAGGGAAGAACTGGCCTTCGGTCCTAAGAATTTAGGTCTCAAAGGGGCGGCCCTGGAAGATAGGGTGGCGGAAGCGGCTGCTGCCGTAGGCCTCACCCCTTATCTGGATTTTAACCCCCGGCAGCTCAGCAAAGGCCAGCGCCAGCGGGTGGCCCTAGCCTCCGTCCTGGCCATGCAGCCGGAAGTCCTGGTCTTGGACGAACCCACCACCGGCCAGGATTACCGCGAAGCCCTGGAAATAATGAGGCTTGTCAAGAAGCTGCACCAGCAAGGCCACACAGTACTCCTCGTCAGCCACGATATGGAAATGGTGGCCCGCTTCGCCGGCCGGGCCCTGGTCCTGGGGGAAGGGCGGTTGCTCCTGGATGGGCCCGTGGCGACAGTTTTTGCCCGGGAAGATATCCTGAACGCCGCCGGCCTCGTACCTCCCCAGGCCATCCAGCTCGCCCGGCCTTACCAGGAACAGGGACTCCTGCGCCCCGTCCTGACGGTAGAAGAATTGTATGCCGAAATTATCGCCGCTTTAAGGGGTGAGGTAGATGCCCGGCAAGTCCTTCCTGCATAAACTCAACCCCCTTACCAAAGTCGTCTGGTCCCTGGCCGTTATTACCCTGGCCTTTGTCTACCAGCAACCCCTGCCGCTCCTTGGCCTCTGGGCCTCGGTCCTGGCCGTCGCCCTGATTGGTAAGGTGTTGCGGGAAATCTTGCCCGCCATCCGCGGGCTGATCATCTTTGCCGCCATCTTTTTCCTCTTTCAGGTCTTTTTAATCGACGAGGGCCAGGTTGTTTTTACCCTGGTACCAGGCACCGGCTTTGGCCGGATCACCGACGTGGGGCTCAAGGCCTGCACCATGCTCGCTTTAAGGATGCTGGCCATGACTTCCACCATTCCCGTTCTCCTGGCCACCACCCCGCCCAAGGATATGATTGTCGCCTTTGTGGAAAAACTCAAGGTACCCTATGTCTATGCCCTGATGCTGGTAACCTCTTTAAGGTTTATCCCTACCCTGCAGGAAGAATTGAGCCTGGTCATCCAGGCCCAGCGGGCCCGGGCCTACGACCTGGAAGGCCGCAATATTATCAAGCGCTTTCTGGCCCTCATCCCCCTGGCCCTCCCTCTCCTCCTCATGTCCGTCCAGCGGGCCCGGACCATGGCCATCTCCATGGAAACCCGCGCTTTTGGCACCGGCCCCCGTACCAGCCTGCACACCTCGACCTTCCAGTTACTGGACATAGGGGTAATCTCTTCGTGCCTGCTCCTGACGGCCGTCCTGGCGATTGTATCGCTGCGTTAAGATTATCCAGTCAGCCCACCGGCCCGCAACCGGCCAGAGGGAGGTGCTAAACTGGAGGTATAGTTACCTCTGGCCGGGGGCCAATCGGCCTGAAATCCGGTAATGCATTAGCCCCGGTATTGTAACCGGGGCTAATGTGTTTTTTTGCAACAGGTATCGGGCGAGTTTTAAAGTAAGGATATTGAGGATTCCTTGACTGGAGTTATTTTCAAGTATATACTTAAGGTAAACTTAAGTTTTAACTAATGCCTTCTTGGGGGGAAACGCATTGGAATTTGCCACCAGCAAGGAGCTACGTATTTATACTGGAAAGATATTAGAGAAGGTTAGGGCCGGGGAACGTTTTGCCATTACGCATCGGGGTAAGCCTGTGGCATGGCTAATACCCTTTGAAAATGACACTCCCGAATTTTCCCCTCTTCCCTATCATGAGGCGTGGGCAGATATTGAACGGGCCCTGGAAGCCAGCGAGCCATATTACCCTGACTGGCACGAAGCTCTCAAGGAAAGCAGGCGGCAAAAGTGATATTCGTAGATTCTGATGTATTACTAATCGACCTGCGCTATCGCCGTGACACTATGTATAAAGAAAACGCTGCTTTTTTAGCCGGGCTCAAGCATGGCAAGCAACAAGGTATTACATCGATCTTCAATGTTTTAGAGGTATGTGGTATCCTTTCCTATAACTTAAACGAGCAGCAGCTATTAAACCTTTATTATCATTTGCCGACCCATTATAACCTGCAAATTTACCCGCCCTCAAAGGAGTACCTGCCGCGCCTAACAATAAAAAGTATCCTGGCGATCATAAGTAAAAAGGCCAGCTTTGGCGATGCGCTGATTATCTATACGGTACGAAACATGGGTCCACTGGTATCGCACTATGTTAGCTGGAACGCCAGGCATTTCCTCCAGCAGTTGTCCATACCAGCTTTGACGCCAGCAGATGCCCTGAAAACTGGAATTTTAGGGGTATGATTCAAGCACCCTGAAAAAGCTTATATAGTTTAAAAAGCCATATACTCCCTGGTTCTGAGTACTTTTTTATGGGGGAGGGTTAACCACTTGGGTAGAGGTAAACGAACTAGCCTTGTGCTACTGGCAATTTTAACACTCACCCTGGCGTTGATAACCGGGTGCCAGCCCCGGGAGAAAGAAAAACTCCTTACAGCCAGCGGCACCATCGAAGCTACTGAGGTCAAGGTAATTGCCGAAGTTGGCGGGACGCTGCAGGAGCTGGCCGTCAAGGAGGGTGACACAGTCCCGGCCGGCAAGCTCATCGGCCGCCTGGACCAGGCGGCCTACCAGATCCAGGTGGCCCAGGCCGGGGCCGGTATAGCCGCAGCCCGGGCCGCTTTAGCCGAAGCCCGGGCAGGCGCCAGGTCCGAGGAAATTGCCGCCGCCGAACAGGAAGTAGCCCGCCTGGACGCCCAGGCAGCCATCGTGCAGGAGCAGGTAGCACTTCTGGAAGATAATCTGCGCCGGGCCCGGGAACTTTATCAGGCCGGGGCCCTGCCGGAACAGGAACTGCTAAACCGGGAAACCCAGTATAACCAGGCCCGGCACCAGTTAGAAGCAGCCCGGGCCCAGCTGGAAGAAGCCAAATCCCGGCTGTCCTTGCTCCGGGCCGGCAGCACACCGTACACCCTGGAGCGCCTGGAAGCCGGGGTGAAGCAGGGTGAAGCTAACCTGGCCTTAGCACAGTTAAATTTAAATAAAACTGCCCTGCGCTCCCCGGCTGCCGGCCTGGTAGCCAGCGTTAACTTTGAAAGGGGAGAACTGGTCCCCCCCGGGGCGGAAGTTGTGACCCTCCTGGACCTCAACAACCTGTGGCTCAATGTCTACATCCCAGAAAACAGGCTCGGGGAAGTGCAAATAGGCCAGCCGGTCCAGATCCAGGTGGACACCTATCCGGACCAGTCCTTCCCCGGCCAGGTAGAGTATATCGCTCCCCAGGCTGAATTTACCCCCCGCCAGGTCCAGACCAGGGAAGACCGGGTCAACCTGGTCTTCCGGGTAAAAATCCGGGTAACCGGGGGGCAGGATAAGTTGCGGCCGGGACTGCCTGCTGACGTTACCTTTATGCCCATCACCCCCTGAAAAGGAGACCAACCTATGAACCTTCGCTATCAGGTCGCCGGGCCAGGGACCGGAGACCAGCCCGGCACAGCCACGCCAGGTCACCAGGCTCTCCCGGCCATTGAGGTCACCAACTTAAGCAAAAATTTTGGTCCCATCCAGGCCGTGCGCCAGGTGAGCTTCCAGGTCCCCGCAGGTAGCATCTTTGGCCTCCTGGGTCCCAACGGTTCAGGCAAAAGCACCACCATCCGCATGCTGTGCGGCCTGATGCGGCCCAGCAGCGGCAGCGGCCAGGTCTTAGGCCTGGACATTATCACTCAGGCTGAAGCCATCAAGGCCAGCATCGGCTATATGTCGCAAAAATTCAACCTCTACGAGGACCTCACCGTCGCCGAAAACCTGCATTTTTTTGGCAGCATTTATGGCCTCTGTAGTACGGCCCTTACCCGGCGCTGCCGGGAACTCTACGAACACATGCGCCTGGGCGGACGCGAGAAACAAAGGGTAGGTACTTTGTCCGGTGGCTGGAAGCAGCGGGTGGCCCTGGCCTGCGCCTTTATCCACCGGCCGCGTTTGCTGGTCCTGGACGAACCTACCGCCGGCGTCGACCCCGTTTCCCGCCGCCTTTTCTGGGACCTCCTGGAGGGGCTGGCTGCCGAGGGCATTACCATCCTGGTTACTACCCACTATATGGACGAGGCGGAACGATGCCACCTTATAGCCCTCATGGACCGCGGCCGTCTCCATGCCTTTGGCCCCCCGGCGCGGCTCATGGCAGCGGCCGGCCTGCCGACCCTGGAAGACGTCTTTATCAACATGGCCGGTACAGAGGGTGATTAGGACAAACAGGCAGCCCTCCCGGCCACCTGCCGGCTTATTTTATACCATCGCAGGGAGTGATTACCACGAACAGGCAGCGGTTACGGGCCATTATCCGGAAAGAATTTATCCACATCCGTCGGGATCCCCCCAGCCTGGTAATGGTCTTTATTATGCCGGTGCTGATGCTGCTCCTTTTTGGCTATGCCGTGAACACCGATGTCAATCACATCCCCCTGGCCGTCTTTGACCAGGACTGGAGCCAGGACAGCCGCCTGCTTGTTGCCAGCTTGGTCAACACCGGCTACTTCGACCTGGCCTTCCAGGCAGGCAGCGAAGCGGAGTTGAAATCCCTCCTGGACAGCGGCCGCGTCCAGGCCGGCCTGGTCATCCCCGCCGGCTATACCCGGAGCTTAAAGCGGCAGGAAACGGCCACCGCCCAGCTTCTCATTGACGGTTCCGACCCTTTGGTGGCCCGTACCGCCCTTTCCATGGCGGAAATAGTTGCTCAGGCCAGAACCCAGGAATTACAGCTAACTGTTATGGAAAGGGAGGGCCTGGTCCTGCCTCCCGGCCCGGCCATTGACCTACGGGTGCGGGCCTGGTACAACCCCGGCCTGGAGAGCTTGAAATTCAACATTCCGGGGCTCATCGGGTTAATCATGCAAAATATAACCATGATGCTGACGGCCTTTGCCCTGGTGCGGGAACGAGAACGGGGCACCCTGGAGCAATTGATGGTAACCCCCATCCGCGGCCCGGAATTAATGCTCGGCAAGCTCATCCCCTACATTGTCGTTGCCTTTATCGACATGGGCCTCGCACTGGGGACAGCTACTCTGTGGTTTAAGGTGCCCATCGCCGGGAGCACTCTCCTGCTCCTGGGACTGACCGTCCTTTTTCTCGTCTTCGCCCTGGGATTGGGCATGTTTATCTCCACCGTTGCCCGTACCCAACTCCAAGCCATGCAGATGACCATGCTCTTCATCCTGCCCAGTGTCCTGTTGAGCGGTTTCATTTTTCCCCGCGCTTCCATGCCCCGGCCCATCCAGTACCTGGGCAACCTGCTACCCCTCACCTATTTTCTGGAAATCCTCCGGGGCATTATGCTTAAAGGTATAGGAATTAACTATCTATGGAAGGACGTCTGGGCCCTGACCGGCTTTGGTACCGGCATTATCACCCTGGCCGCCTTTCGTTTTCGCAAGCAGGTAGAGTAACGCTGAAAGTGGGAGTGATCGCCAAGTGGAAATCAGGGACAAAATTCTGGCCAACATGAAAAGGCTGGCCAGAGATAGAGGGTTCCACGCTGTTACCACCGATGAACTAGCTGCCGCCTGCGGGATAAGCAAGCGCACCCTGAATGAAAGAAGTTTGCCCCGGCCGTATAACTATACCCTTTCCGGTAAAGGTTAATTAAGGGGTGCCCTTGCTTGGAAGAAAAGGACCTTATCCGTAGCCTCAACTGGTTCTACAGCCTGGAAATCGAGCAGGTAGACCTCTATAAGAGCCAGGCCCGGGCAGCAACGGACATTTACCTGCGGCAGGCGCTGACCAGGGTAGCGGCTATGGAACAGGAACACGTAATCAACCTGGAAGCGGAAATCAGCCGCCGCGGCGCCACCCCGACCCGCCTGGGAGCCATCATTGCTCCCCTCCTGGGGGTGGCAACCGGGACCATCCTCAACTGGACCAATACCCGCACCCTCCTCTGGGCCAACATTACTTTAGAAGAAAAGGCCATGGCTGACTACAAACGGCTGATTCTTAAAGTTGCCGAAAAACCCCTTTTTAACCTCCTCTGGAGCCACCTCATTGATGAAGACCTGCATGCTGCCTGGTTCAGCAATAAGCTGAAAGAGCTGGACCGCCTGGCCCTGCATTAACAGGATGGTAATAGAAAAACTTGACAGGAAAAATAGGATGAGTTATTATTACTATAAACTATACCAAATGAATATACTTTAGACTGGATGTAGTTTTACATGCGCTTAAACCAGGCCACCGATTATGCCTTCCGCGCCGTCCTGTACCTGGCGAAACTGGAACCGGGCACCATCGCCGAAGCCCAGACGATTGCTTCCCGCGAAGATATCCCCATGCGCTTCTTGCTTAAAATCATGCGTTCCCTGGTGCAGGCCGGAATAGTGCAATCCTACCGCGGCGTCAGCGGCGGTTTTGCCCTGGCCCGGCCGGCGCGGGAAATTACCCTGCTGGATGTCGTCGAAGCAGTAGAAGGACCGGTTAGCGTTAACCGCTGCCTCCTGGACCCGGAGTACTGTAATAAACACGGCACCCCGTACTGCCCGGTACACCGGGCGCTGGAATCAGTCCAGGACGCCCTGCGCCGGGAACTGAAGCGTTACAACTTCGCCGAGCTGGCCGGGGAAAATTGAGTAAAGACTTGAAAGGAGGGATTATTTTCAAATAAACTATACTATCTTGGTATACTTTATATATTTTGAGGGGAGGAGAAAAGTTATGGATGCACTCTTGCTGGCCAGGTGGCAGTTCGGGATTACCTCGGTTTACCACTTCCTCTTCGTCCCCCTGACCCTGGGACTATCAGTCCTGGTGGCCATCATGGAAACTATCTACGTCCGCACTGGTGATGAAACTTACAAGAACATGGCCCGCTTCTGGGGCAGGCTCTTCCTCATCAACTTTGCCATGGGCGTTGTGACCGGTATCGTCCAGGAGTTTCATTTCGGCATGAACTGGTCCGAATACTCCCGTTTCGTCGGGGATATCTTCGGCGCCCCCCTGGCCGTAGAAGCCCTGGCCGCCTTTTTCCTGGAATCCACCTTTCTGGGCCTGTGGCTCTTTGGCTGGGATAAGCTGCCTAAAGCTCTCCACGCCGCCTGCATCTGGCTGGTGGCCATCGGCACCAATCTTTCCGCCTTCTGGATCCTGGTGGCCAACTCCTTTATGCAGGAGCCGGTGGGCTATGTCTTGCGTAACGGCCGGGCCGAGATGACGGATTTCTTTGCCCTGCTGACCAACCCCCATGTCCTCTATCAATTCCCCCACACCGTCCTGGCCGGCTTTGTGACGGCGGCCTTTTTCGTCATGGGGATCAGCGCCTACCACCTCCTGCGGCAAAGCCAATTAGAGCCTTTCCGCCGTTCCTTCCGGCTGGCTTTGATCACGGGCGTCATCAGCAGCCTGCTGGTGGCGGCCGTCGGCCACTTCCAGGGCCAGTACCTGGTCAATGCCCAGCCCATGAAGATGGCAGCCGCCGAAGCCTTGTGGGAGAGTGCCGATCCGGCCCCCCTGGCCCTGGTGACCCTGGTTGATGCAAAAGACCAGACCAATACCTTCGAGATT
Organism: Neomoorella stamsii; assembly: GCF_002995805.1. GTDB lineage: Bacteria > Bacillota > DSM-521 > Neomoorellales > Neomoorellaceae > Neomoorella > Neomoorella stamsii. The sequence goes on along the minus strand of NZ_PVXL01000029.1, from coordinate 46,675 downwards.
AAGATTCCCGCCCTGGCCAGTTTTCTTGCCTATAACAGCTTTCAGGGCGAGGTTAAAGGCCTGAAGGATCTTCAGGCCGCGGCAGAGGCCAGCTACGGCCCCGGCAATTATATCCCGCCGGTCGCCCCGGTCTTCTGGAGCTTCCGCCTGATGGTCGTCGCCGGGCTGTGGTTAATTTTACTGTCCCTTTACAGCCTGTACCTGTGGCGGCGGAGACGCCTGGAAGAAAAACCCCTGGTCCTCAAAGCCCTCCTCTGGAGCATTCCCGTGCCCTATCTCGCCAACACCGCTGGCTGGTTGATGGCTGAGATCGGTCGCTATCCCTGGATTGTCTACGGACTGCAGCGGGTCGAGGCGGCCGTCTCGCCCGGAGTATCCGCCGCCGCTATTTTTACGACCCTGGTGGCTTTTACCCTGCTGTACGGGGTCCTGGCGGTAGCCGACGTCTACCTCCTGGCTAAATACGCCCGGCAAGGTGTTGAGACAACTCCTGCCACCAGGATGTTAGATAATTCCGGGGAGGTATCCTTATGGATCTAACTGTCCTCTGGTTTATCCTGGTAGCCGTCCTTTTTGCCGGCTTCTTTTTCCTGGAAGGCTTTGACTACGGCGTCGGTATTCTCCTGCCCTTCCTTGGGAAAAGCGATGGAGAGCGCCGCGCCATCATCAACAGCATCGGCCCCTTCTGGGACGGCAACGAGGTGTGGATGCTCACCGCCGGCGGGGCCATGTTTGCCGCCTTCCCCCACTGGTACGCCACCCTTTTCAGCGGCTTTTACCTGGCGTTATTCCTTATCCTCGTCGCCCTGATCGTGCGCGGGGTAGCCTTTGAATTCCGCAGCAAGGATGACCGCCCGGCCTGGCGTAACTTCTGGGACTGGATGCTTTTCCTGGGGAGCCTCTTGCCGGCCCTCCTCTGGGGCGTGGCCATGGCCAACCTGATCCGGGGCGTACCCATTGACGCCCGGATGCAGTATGCCGGTACCTTTTTCGATCTCCTTTCCCCCTACACCCTGCTGGGGGGCTTGACCTCTCTGCTCCTTTTCACCCTGCAGGGGGCACTTTTCCTGGCCCTCAAAACCGGGGATGAACTGCCGGAGCGCGCCCGGCAGGCGGGGCTAAAGATAGGTACCGGCGCTGTGGCGGCCCTCCTCCTGCTGCTAATTATGAGTTACCGGGAAACCGACATCTTTACCCGGATGGTACCCGGAATCGCCGCCTGGGGCGCCCTGGTGGCTCTTCTCCTGGCCTGGTGGTCGCTCAGCTCCCGGAGCTACGGCGGGGCTTTTATCTTGAACGGTCTGACCATCCTCCTGGGCACTGCGGCTCTCTTTGGCGGCCTCTTTCCCCGGGTGATGGTTTCCAGCCTGAATCCCCGGTGGAGCCTGACCATTTACCAGGCCTCCTCCAGCCCCTATACCCTTAAAGTTATGACCATCGTCGCCCTCACCCTGGTACCCGTGGTCCTCCTTTACCAGGGCTGGACCTACTGGGTATTCCGCCAGCGGGTTAAGGCCAGGGACTTGGAATATTAGAGGTGAGAAGTGGGAGGCCTGCTGGAACTGGCTGCGGCAAGTACTTATAAGGGATATCCAGGACTCTCCAGCTGGGGGCAAAAGATATGATGCTCCATAAAGATTTAATGCGCGAGGCCGGGAGGGTACGCTTCCACCTGGCCCTTACGGTGGGGCTGGGAGTGGGAGCCGGTCTCCTGGCCATTTTACAGGCCAGCTACCTGGCCCGGGTGGTGAACGGGGTCTTCCTGGAAGGGCAGGACCTTCGGGGTATCTGGCACTGGCTCATGGCCCTCCTGGGCATCATTTTCCTCCGGGCGGGCCTGGCCTGGGGTGTGGAGGTGGCGGCCCACCGGGCCGCGGCCCGAATCAAATATGACCTGCGCCAGCGCCTGGTGGGCCACTTCCTGGCCGTAGGTCCATTACCTTTGAAGGATGAGCATACCGGGGAGCTGGTCAATGTCCTGGTGGAAGGAGTTGAGGACCTGGAGGCTTATTTTGCCCGCTATTTGCCCCAACTGGCCCTGGCGGCCCTGGTGCCCCTGATGGTCCTGGGTTTCGTCTTCCCCCTGGACCTGTTTTCCGGCCTGCTCCTCCTTTTCACTGCCCCCCTGATCCCCCTATTCATGCTCCTCATCGGCAGGCGGGCAGAAACCCTCAGCCAGCAGCAGTGGCAAACTTTAAGCGGCCTGAGCGCCCATTTCCTGGATGTCTTGCAGGGCCTCACCACCTTGAAAATTTTCGGCCGCAGCAAGGCCCAGGCCGAGGTCCTGACCCGTCTCAGTGACCGTTTCCGGTCCACCACCCTGGGAGTACTGCGGGTTGCCTTTCTCTCGGCCCTGGTGCTGGAACTCGTAGCTACCATCAGTACCGCCCTGGTGGCCGTCACCGTGGGGCTGCGCCTGGTTTATGCCCGGATACCCTTTAATGAAGCCCTCTTCCTTTTGCTGGTAGCCCCGGAATTCTACCTGCCCCTGCGGCTCCTGGGCAGCCAGTTCCATGCCGGCCTGGCCGGCGTCAGTGCCGCCCGGCGAATCTTCGCCGTTCTGGATATGGCAGGCCCTTGCACTACCCCGGCCCCGGCAGTAGCGGGCGTGATGGTCAAATCCCTGCCTCGAGGCGCGGGAACAGGAAATTTCCCGCCGGGCAGGGAAAGCCGCGTACAGCCGCCGGGTCTGCATATTGTCCTGGCAGGGGTTCATTACACTTACCCGGATAGGGAACGGCCGGCCCTGGAAGAGGTCTCCCTGGAACTCCGGCCGGGGGAAAAGGTGGCCCTGGTTGGTCCCAGCGGCGGGGGGAAAAGCACCATCGCCCACCTGCTCCTGCGTTTCCTGGAGCCCGACCGGGGGCTGATTACCGTCAACGGCCTTCCTTTAAACCAGATCCCCCTGGAGGAATGGCGCCGGCAGGTGGCTCTGGTTCCCCAGCATCCCTACCTTTTCAGCGGTACTATAGCTGACAATATCCTCCTGGGACGTCCGGATGCCTCGCGGGAGGAAATGGTGGCAGCGGCCCGCCTCGCCGGGGCCCACGAGTTCATTGCCGCCCTGCCCCGGGGCTATGATACGCCCATTGGTGAACGGGGGCTGCGCTTGAGCGGCGGCCAGGCCCGGCGCCTGGCCATTGCCAGGGCTTTCCTTAAAGATGCCCCCCTATTAATCCTGGACGAAGTTACCGCCGGCCTGGACCCTGGCGGTGACCAGGTAATCCAGGAAGCCCTGGAACGCCTGATGGAGGGCCGTACGGTGCTGATTATCGCCCACCGCCTCAGCACTGTCTACCGGGCGGACCGCATCGTGGTCCTGGCCTCCGGCCGGGTGGTGGAAACGGGGCGGCACGAGGACCTCATGGCGCAGCAGGGTGCCTATTACCGCTTAGTCACGGCCTTTCATTGCGCGTCCGGAAGGTCTGTTGCCCGGGATGAAGGGCCCGGAAGTACGCCTGCCCCTGACCCACAAAGCTGCGCCACCCTCTACCGGCGGATAAGCCCTACCTTTCTTAAGCGGAGAACTACCACCGCCGGTACCTTCATCCGCCTCCTGGGGTTAATTACGCCCTCCTGGCCTGCCGTCCTGGGGGCCACCCTGCTGGGCTTTTTCACCGTGGCAAGCAACGTCGGCCTCATGGCTACCGCTGCCTTTCTCATTGCCAGCGCCGCCCTCCACCCGCCGGTTTTAGACCTCATGCTCCCCATCGTCGGGGTGCGCTTTTTTGGTATCTCCCGTGCCGCCAGTCGCTACCTGGAACGTTATGTCAACCATAGCGTAACCTTGCACATCCTCAGCCGGCTGCGGGTTTCCTTTTACCAGGCCCTTGAACCCCTGGCCCCGGCCCGGTTACCGGACCACCACAGTGGCGACTTACTGAGCCGGGTCGTGGCCGATGTGGCGACCCTGGAAAACTTTTATCTCCGCGTCCTGGCCCCGCCCCTGGTGGCCCTGCTGGTAATGGTGGCGGTTTTCGTTTTCCTGGCCCATTTTGCTGTCAAGCCGGCCCTGGCCTGGCTGTTATTTTTCCTTGGGGCCGGCATCATTGCGCCCCTGGGCCTGAAGGCTGCTGGCCGGAGTGCAGGCCGTCAGCAGGGTGAGGTGCGGGCGGCCCTTAACGCCCTCCTGGTGGATACCGTTCAGGGCATGCCTGAAATCCTGGCCTTCGGCCGCGCCAGGCTGCAGCAGGAACGCATCGCCGCCTTGAGCCGGGAACTGCTGGTTCTCCAGGGCCACGAGGCCTGGAGAACCGGGCTGGCAGCCGCCCTGACAGGCCTGGCCATGAACCTGGCCCTGTGGTTCGTCCTGGTGCTGGCCATCCCCCTGGTGGACCGCGGCCAGCTGGACGGTATCTACCTGGCCATGCTGGCCCTGGGGGCGGCCGCTAGCTTTGAGGCCGTCCTGCCCCTGCCTATGATCTTTGAGCACCTGGAGGCAAGCCTGGCCGCAGCCCGGCGGCTCTTCGCCCTTACCGATACCCGGCCTGCCGTCCAGGACCCGCCCGGCCCCGCACCACAGCCAGCGGGATACCACCTGCAGATAAAAGGACTGCGCTTTCGCTACGCCCCGGGAGAACCCTGGGTCCTGGACGGCATCGACTTTACCCTGCCCGAGGGCGGCCGGCTGGCCATTGTCGGTCCCAGCGGGGCCGGAAAAAGCACATTAGTAAATCTGCTCCTGCGCTTTTGGGATTACGAGGAAGGGTCCATCTGCCTGGGGGGACACGAACTCAAGGCCTATCCCCAGGAAGAGCTACGGCGCCTGGTCGTTGTAGTTTCCCAACGCACCCATCTCTTCCATGCTACTATTGGCGAAAACCTCCTGCTGGCCAGGCCCGGCGCGAGCCAGGAGGAGATCCAGCAGGCCGCGCGGCAAGCCCGGCTGCACGAATTTATCCAGAGCCTGCCCCGGGGATACGGCACCTGTATCGGTGAAGAGGGACTAAAACTCTCCGGGGGCCAGCGCCAGCGCCTGGCCATTGCCCGCGCCCTTTTGAAAAACGCCCCCATCCTGGTGCTGGATGAGGCCACCACCGGCCTGGACCCGGTGACTGAGGAGGAAGTAATGCAGGCTATCTACCGTTTAATGGCCGGCCGGACCACCCTGGTCATAACCCACCGCCTGGCGGGCCTGGAGGCCATGGATGAGATCCTGGTCCTGGATAAGGGACGGGTAGTCCAGCGGGGACGGCATGAGGAACTTCTCCGGCAAGAGGGGCTTTACCGCCAGATGTGGGAGCTGCAGCACGAAGTATTACCTTAGAAAAAGCCCGGGGACTGCCTTGATATGTCGCTCCCCGGGTGAAAATAATCGGCCAGCTTAAGCTCTGGGCTGATTTTTTCAGCCTCTGCCGAGGCTGGACAGTTAGCCCTTACTTTTTAGTACCACTTTGGGAATATTGCTCTAAAATCCGGACCAGCTCTTTCCCGGCCCGCTCCAGGTCGTCGTTAACGATCACGTGCCGGTACCTATCGACATAGCCCATTTCCATGTCCACCCGTTCCATCCTTCTGGCTATCACCCCGGCGTCCTTTTCCCTCCCGGCCAGCCGCTGGCGCAATTCTTCCATACTTGGCGGGGCAATAAAAATCGGGACGACATTTTCAGGGAAGCGCTCCATGACCTCAACGCATCCCAGGACATCCATGTCGGTAATAATATCATAGCCGTTCTCCAGGGCATAAACAATTGTCGGTAAATGGGTACCGTAGTAGTCCCCGGAATGAATCTGCTTCCATTCCAGGAAGGCTCCCTGAGCGATCATTGCTTCAAAATAAGCTTTACTGATAAAAAAATACGGGAAGCCCTGGGCTTCCCCCGGTCGCATGGGGCGGGTGGTTATTGAGGGCAGGTAGTAAATACCCCGGACCCGCTCCAGGGCATAGTTCAACAGGGTATTCTTCCCCACCCCGGAAGGCCCGGAAACGACGAAAAAGAAACCCTTCCTGTTCCTTTTATCCTCAACTTGGAAGTTGACTACCAGATCCTTTATAAGTTCCCTTACCATGATGCCACCAGTCAAAGATATTTAACGCCTTCATTTTAACATACTGTCCTGGGGGAAGCAATGTCAGCTTTTCCGGTGGCAGCGGCTTAAATCGCGGACTGCCTGGACTATGGCCCGCAGGTTCTGGTTGGGTGTACGGAGAGGGACAGCGCACTCCGCCGTGACCAGCTTAATGCCCGCCTGCAACAGCCGCTCTGCTTCTTTCTTTACCTCAGCTACTTTACCATTGAGCAAGGTCTGGGGATTATTGATACCACCAATTAGTGTTAGCCGACCATTGGCCAGGGATAATAATTGTTCTGGCGGATTGCGAGAATCAAAATGAAAAGCAGTAAAACCAGCCCCGGCAAAATAGGTTATGCGGTCAGTAACCCGTCCACAGGTATGCAATATTACCGGGCAGTCCGTGGGTAGCTGCTTCATGGCTTGTTGGTGCAATGGTAAAAGAAAATCGCGATACGCCGCCGCACTCACCAGGTCATTGGTAGTATGGTCAGCCCAGGTGAGGACATCGGCCCCGGACTCTATTTCCGCTGTGGCCAGTTTTAAAGGGACGGTCAGGAGCCTCCCCAGGAGTTCCCGGACCGTCTCCGGTTCCAGGACCAGTCCCAGGAGGAAATTCTGCACCCCAAACAGGTGGTAGGCCAGGGTCCAGGGACCGATTACTTTGCCCACCACGGCCACCCGTTTACCGTAGCGCTTTTTCAGGAGGCCAATGGCCGCCAGGAGGGCCTTAACCGGTTGCCGGTCCAGGAAGTTGGCCGGCAGGCGCCAGTCATCCCATTTTTGCAGGGGGTTCTTTTTTATTACCGGCATAGCATCTACCTGGTTCCAGTCCACTTCGCAGCCCAGGGCCGCTGCCTCCAGCAGGATACTGAAGTAGGGAGCCACGGTATCAAAGCCCAGGAGTTCATGGCCGGTCGCCGCCAAGGCAGCCATTTTATAGGCGTCGGTATGGGCTTCCGGGAAATAAGTTCCGATGGCGGTCATGCTTTCCACAGTAGCTACCGAAGTAGGCGTGATCAGTGGTAAGCGATCAACTTCTTCTCCCCGTAGAGCCGCTATTACCCTCTCGCTGCCTGCCATTAGTTCTTTACCAGGCATTGGTAATCACCTTTTCCCCTGCATCAGCATTAACCGCCGGTATACCGCCAGCATCTTCAACCAGAAAAGGGCGCGAAAGCCCGTTCCCGGGTCCAGACCCGTTATTTGCTTGATTCTCTCCACCCGGTTGGTTACGGTATTGCGATGCAGATATAACTGCTCGGCTGTTTTCTTGATGTTCATATTGTTATTAATACAGGCTTCTACGGTTTCCAGTAACTGCACCCCTTCTTCGCCAGCTGCTTCTATCTTCTGGGACAATGGTTCTAGATACCTGCTGGTCAAGCGGCCCGGCAGGGCGCACACCATGGCTTCAAAAAGGATGGCCTCGGCGTCGATGAAGCCGCTGTTTTCGCCGCATAAACGCGCCAGGGTAATTAATTCCACTGCCTCCTGGTAGGACTGCCTTAAACCGGCAATTTCAGTTACAATACTACCATAGGCTACCTGAACGGCAAAAAGATGGTTGCCCTTGATAAGCTCATAAAGATGGTTGCCAATAACATCCAGGGCCTGGTAAAGGCGAGACAAATTCTCAATGTCTAAAAAGGCCTTACAAATGACCAGATAATCTTCGCCGTAAAAGGCTACCAGGTCCTGGGCGGTAAGATAAAGATCGCCTTTTATTTGCTCCAGGATTTCTCCCTTTAACTGTTCCCGCGTGACATCGTAACCAAGGTGTAAATTGATGTTAAAGTAACGGTTCTCTTTCGGCTCCAGCCGCAACACAATAACGGCCCGGGGCAGGTTGAAATCATAACCTGAATTCAGCCCCCGCAACTTTAATTCTTCTACCTGGGAAGCCGCCTCCCGGTCCAGGAGGGCGCTGAGGAGGGCTTCCTCTTCCCGGGCAGTATAGTAATGCTCGTCCCGCCGCCTGGCTGCCGCCATCACTCCTTGCAGGGCTGCTTGCAATAAACTTAAGGTTTCTTTGGGGGCTGGACCGTCCCAGCACAGCCAGGCGATCACCTGATCATTTATCATCAAAGGAAGGAAGTTATTCTTTCCGCCAGCCCCGTTTCCCATCTTGCCCGCCGCCAACAACCGTACTTCCGGCCGCTCTGAATTAACCCTGGCTGGCTCCGAGCTGGCCACCACAACCCCTTCAGGATTAACGATTTCAACTGTCGCCTGCCAGAGGGTCGCGGCCCGATCAAGCAGGGGCTGGATTAATTCCTGGTGGAACATAAATAAATCCTACCTCCCAGGGTTAAATGTCTCGTTTAAAACAATCCGCTTGATGGGGCCATTGTATACCAGCAATAAAACTGCTATCATAAAGAAAATTCGCGATAGTAACCTGTTCTCCTGCCGCTACAGAAAAAGCAAAACCCCCCGGTTCCATTCCGGGGGTCCTGCCAGTTCCTTACTCTAGCTCTAACTTCAATGGGCGCGGCAGTATTCTTCCACCGCAGCTACGATGGCCTTCAGGTTGGCATTGGGGGTCCGTAAGGGTATAGCGCACTCCGGGGAAATAATTTCGATGCCGGCCTCGCAGTTGGCAAATACTTCCTGGCGAACATCCTCCGGCGTGCCATTAAAAAGGGTAACCGGGTTGTTGATACTTCCCGTCAAGGAAATTCGGCCGTTGACAATTTCATGGGCCTTGCGTGGATTGACCTTGGAATCAAAGTGAAAACAATTAAACCCGGCCTGGGCAATATAGTCAAGACGGTCGGTAGTATTGCCGCAAATATGCAGGATGGTAGGACCGTTTATCTGTCTGGTCATTTCCTGATGGACCGGCAGGAGAAAATCGCGGTAGCAGGTACCGCTTACTAGATCACCGGTAGCGTGGTCGGCCACCGTCACTACATCGGCCCCGGCAGCAAATTGGGCGTTGGCAAACATTACCGAGAGGCTTTTGAGCTTATCCAGGAAGCGCCTCACTTTATCCGGCTCCAGGATGGTTTTAATCAGGAAGTTCTGGACGCCGTGGAGATGATAAGATAATGTCCAGGGACCCATAACTTTGCCTACCAGGCAAACGTGATCCCCGTATTCTTTTTTTAAGATACGCAGGGCATCTAGGACGGTACGGATAGAAGGCCGTTCTAAAAAGTCGGCCGGGATAACGATATCCTCGGGATCTTCAAAGGGGTTTTCCAGGACATCGGGCATAGAGTCGATGGTTCCCCAGTTCATTTTCAGGCCAAAGGCCGCGGCCTCCTGCTGGACGCTGAAATACGGGGCAATAGTATCAAACCCCAGTATCTCGTAGCCGGTGGCCGCCAGGGTGGCCATTTTCTCCGCATCCAGGTGGACGTCGGGGAAATAAGCGCCGCATGCCTCCATAGATTCAACGGTAGCCACCGAGGTGGGGTTACCGACAGGAATACGGTCCACCCACTGGCGGTTTAAGGCCCGCAACACCCTTTCCCTCGGGCTCATGGTAGCCATGATTAAAAATCCTCCTTAGTAACTCCAAATACTGGATAAAGCCTGCCCTCGCTAGTAAAAACCAGGGGCCGCGGTTTTTCCAGTACATGTAATTTTTTATTGCTATAAACTTCCGGCAGTAAGGCTTCAGAAACCTCCATTACCTTCAATTCCTGCACCATTTTTCCCCCTTGAGCTTCTGGTGGCGTTGATGGCGCTGTAGGAACTTGACTCATAGCAATCCCCCTCATTAAAATATTACCCTTACCTCAGCTTCTTTTTTGTTTTTTCCTCCTTCCTTAATTATTTTCTGGCTAAGTATTTTAAAAATTTATTTCTATTTTTTATTGAAAAGGCCTTTAGGGTTTATGCATATTTTTCATGCTAATAAGCCCTCTTCAATAGGCAAAAGTAATAGGTATACACTTTAATCCCGTTTTTTAAGAAAAATATAATATGGAGCCACACATTACATTTGAGCAGGCAAGTGCCAGCCGTCACGTCGACAAAACTGATCTCCAGGTGGGCGACCTGGTATTTTTCAATACCTACGGCCAGAGCATCAGCCATGTCGGCATTTACCTGGGCAACGGTAAATTTATCAGCGCCTCCAGTTCCCGGAGGGGTAGCTATCGATAATATTGATGATCCTTACTACTGGGGCCGCCGCTACCGCGGTGCCCGGCGGGTGATAAACGCAAGGTGAAAATAAAATGACGGCTTTTCGCCGCCTTAACTTGACAACTATTACTAGAGGTATGTATACTTGAAATAGGGATACGCAAAACTTAAGGCTGTGGGTGCCTCACGCAACCGAGGCTCAAAATTGACCTCTTACTTGTGCAGAAGTAAGAGGTCAATCTATTTCCTCAGGTTGACGATAGAGACAACCAGGGATATAAAGAGCACAACGGCAATTACCAGTTGAATCGCTTCTGCAATCCCGATCATCCCGCCTCACCCCCCTTCAGGAACAGAGTCCCCGGTTGGTGAGGCCAGCTCAGTCTTGCGTATCCTGTCCTATTTTAGCATATCTTGCCGCTTCCTGGCTAGTACCTTTTCTATTTTTCCCCAGGTCTAGTAAACACCACCTGAAGGAATTTACTTATTTTGCTGGCGGTAGGCCAGAATCATCTCCTGCAGGGCATCCTTAAGCATCTCTCTACATTCTTCCAGGGTTTCCCCTTCAGTTATTACCTCAGGCCACTCGACCAGTTGTCCCAGGTAACCTGAACTGATCTTTGTATAACGTGCCTATAGTTGCTGAGCATGAATAACCCCCCTTACCAGACCCTCATTATAAAGTATAACTCGCTGCTCCAGGCCTTAGCAATATTTCTACCTACTCCCACTCTATCGTCGCCGGCGGCTTGGAGGTGATGTCGTAAACCACCCGGTTGACGTGGCGCACCTCGTTGACGATGCGGGAAGAGATGCGCTCCAGCAAATCGTAGGGCAGCCGCGCCCAGTCGGCTGTCATGGCATCGTCGCTGGTGACGGCCCGGACGACAATGGGGTAGGCATAGGTGCGCTCGTCGCCCATAACACCCACGCTTTTCATGGAGGGCAACACGGCAAAGGACTGCCAGATTTCCCGGTAGAGCCCGGCCCGCCGGATTTCTTCGGTTACAATGGCATCCGCCTGGCGTAAGATCCCCAGCTTTTCTGGGGTAACCTCCCCCAGGATACGGATGGCCAGGCCAGGCCCGGGGAAGGGCTGGCGCCAGACTATTTCCTCGGGCAGGCCCAGTTCCTCCCCCACCCGGCGCACCTCGTCTTTGAATAAAAGCCGCAGCGGTTCGATTAGTTCCAGCTCCATGTCTTCCGGCAGGCCACCGACGTTATGGTGGCTTTTGATAACGGCTGCCGTCGCAGTGCCGCTTTCGATCACATCGGGGTACAGGGTGCCTTGGACCAGGAAATCCACTTTCCCCAGTTTCCTGGCCTCCTCTTCAAAGACGCGGATAAACTCGTGGCCGATAATCTTGCGCTTCTCTTCCGGGTCGGTCACTCCTGCCAGTTTAGTCAGGAAACGTTCGCTGGCGTCTACATAAACCAGGTTCACCTGCAGGGCCTGGCCAAAGGTCTTTTGCACCTGTTCCGCCTCGCCCTGGCGCAGTAGGCCATGATTGACAAAGACGCAGGTTAAACGGTCGCCCACGGCCCGGTGCACCAGGGCCGCGGCCACGGAAGAATCGACGCCGCCGCTCAGGGCGCAGAGGACGCGGCCGTCGCCCACCCGCTCCCGGATAGCCGCTACCTGCTCTTCAATGAAAGAGCTTACCGACCAGTCACCGCGGCAGCCGCACACCTGGAAGAGGAAGCGGCGGAGCATTTCCTGGCCCAGGGGCGTGTGCTTGACTTCCGGGTGAAACTGGACGCCATAAAGCCGGCGCCCCGGGTCGCTCATGGCCGCCACCGGTGTGTAAGCCGAACGGGCCGTTACCTGGAAGCCCGGCGGCGGGGCGCTGATATAGTCGCCGTGGCTCATCCAGCACTGCATGGTTCGGGGTAACCCGGTAAAAAGGATGTCGTCAGTCGTTACTTCAAGCTCGGTTTTGCCGTATTCCCTTCCCGCGGCTGCCTCCACCCGGCCCCCCAGGTCGTGGGCCATGAGCTGCATGCCATAGCATATGCCTAAAATGGGGATGCCGCTCTCATATAGGGCCCGGTCAATGCGGGGCGCCCCCGGGCTGTAAACGCTGGCCGGCCCGCCGGAAAAGACAATCCCTTTAGGCTGCCGGGCCAGGATTTCCTTCAGAGGTGTATTAAAGGGAATCATTTCCGAATAAACCCCGGCTTCGCGGATGCGCCGGGCAATCAACTGGTTGTACTGGCCGCCGAAGTCCAGCACCAGGACTATTTCCGCAGGTTGCTTGTTATTACTACTCATTTCACACCTAACCTCGCTAAAACACTGCAATTTTTTGAGGTCGTTCTCCCATCTCATCTCTACCGGGCGTAAACCTCCGGTTTTAAGACGCAGATGTCCGGCAAATGGCGGTATTTCTGGGCATAATCAAGGCCGTAACCAACGACAAAATGATCCGGGATGGAAAAACCGATGTAATCGACATGGACATCCACCAGCCGCCGCTCGGGCTTGTCCAAGATGGTGCAGGAACGCACACTTAAAGGTTTGCGGGCCTTTAAATTTTCCAGCAGGTATTTTAATGTTAGGCCGGTATCAACGATATCCTCCACAATCAGGAGGTGCTTATCTTCCACCGGCACTTCCAGGTCCTTCAAGATCCGCACTGCTCCCGAGGTGTTGGTCCCGGCGCCGTAACTGGAAACGGCCATAAAATCGAGCTGGAGGGGAATGGTAATCTCCCGCACCAGGTCAGCGAGGAAAATAATCGCCCCTTTGAGGATACCAACCACCAGCAGGTCCTTGCCGGCATAATCGCGGCTAATGGCCGCGCCCATTTCCTTTACCCGTTTTTTTATCTCAGCAGCGCCGACCAGAACTTCAGCAATATCATCCTGCAAAAAGAATTCCTCCCCCGAAATAGAAATACGATGTTTACAGAAGCTAACTATGCTTTTCCCCCTTAACCCTTCACTCCGGCAAATTTCCTCCCACCGGCCTCTATTAATATACCTCTTGACAGTTTACCATAACCTTGTTATCTTCGCTGTATAACGGCAAAATCCTTCTGGCCGGCCAAATTTGGCGGCCAAAGGGAGTGACCCACCAATGTCCCTTAGTACCAGTACATTAGAAAAAAGGGCGCGGCAGGTCCTGGGAGTTAGTCCTGAGGCCGGCGCCCCGGCAATAAAAAAGGCCTACCGCCGCCTGGCCAGGCAGTATCACCCCGATTGCCACCCGGATGATAAGCTAACTATTGAAAAATTTATGCTGATCACTGAGGCTTATGAATACCTCCTGCGCCATAAACTGCCCGGACGCAACTCCCTGTTAGCAGCCGGCCTTACCCTGGAAAGTGAGGACCCGGATGAACGGTACGCTCGCTGGTGGATGGAGCATTTCCGGGAGTTTTTTTAGCGCAACAGGCGCACCCTGAGTTATCCAACTTAAGTGGCAGGGTTAGCACTCGGTACTTGTCCTGGTGCCTTGTATATGCTATAAATTAAGGCATAAGGCAGAAGTTAATATGAGCTGAGCAGAGATGAGCAATATGAGTTAGAGGTTCCAGGCGAGACGAATCGGAGCTTTTGGGGTGAGGACCAGCTTGGTTAGAGCTGGTTTTTTTATTTATAGAGGAGGCCAGACCTGGATATGACTACCTCATTGCCCATTGTAACCGAAGTTAAGGCGCCCCCCGACCCGGAGGCCCTTTATGCAGCCCTCGCCGGCGGCCGGGAAAACAGTTTCCTGCTGGAAAGCGCCCAGTTTCACCCCCGCTGGGGCCGCTATTCCTTTTTAGGCAGCGAACCCTACCTGGTAGTCAAGACCCGGGGCTACCAGGCCCGGCTCTTCTGGCACGGCCAACCGGTGCAAACAGTTACCGGTAATCCCTGGGAAATCATCCGCTCCCTCCTGGCCCGCTACAATCTGCCCCGGCAAGAACACCCCATTCCTTTCACCGGTGGCATGGTCGGCTACCTGGCCTATGACCTGGGCCGTTACATCGAGAAACTGCCGTCCCGGGCTACCGCTGACCTGCCCTTCCCGGAAGGTTACTTGGCTTTCTATAGTACCATCGTGGCCATCGATCACCATGAAGAAAGGGTCTACGTGGCTGCCAGCGGTTTTCCGGCTACCGGTTATGCCGCCGTAAAGGAAGCCCTGGCCCAGGTAAAGGAAATAACCGCGTGCCTGCAAAAGGTAAGACCCCTGCCGCCCCCGGCGGGGGCCAACGGCACCAGAACACCCGTTAATTCCCTTTTTACTCCAGAATCTTATTGCCGGGCCGTTACCAGGGCAAGGGAATATATTGCCGCCGGGGATATTTTTGAAGTAAACTTATCCCAGCGCCTGCAAGCACAGCTTACTATAGAACCCTGGGAGCTTTACCGGCGCCTGCGGCAGGTCAACCCGGCTCCCTTTGCGGCCTACCTGCCCTTAAAAGAAGGCACCATCGCCAGCGCCTCGCCGGAAAGGTTCTTGCGGGTCAGCCAGGGCCAGGTGGAGACGCGGCCCATTAAAGGTACCCGGCCCCGGGGCCGGACCCCGGCGGAAGATGCCGCCTTACGCCAGGAGTTATGGAACAGTGCCAAGGACCGGGCCGAACTGGTGATGATCATCGACCTGGAAAGGAACGACCTGGGCCGGGTCTGCCAGGTAGGGTCTGTGCGGGTGCCGGAGCTTTTTGCCCTGGAAGAATACGCCACCGTTTTCCACCTGGTAAGTACCGTCACCGGCACCCTGCAGCCCGGTACGGATATGGTTGACCTATGGCGGGCCACCTTTCCCGGAGGTTCCATTACCGGGGCACCAAAAGTACGTTCCATGGAAATCATCGAAGAACTGGAGCCGGTAAGGCGCAGCGTCTATACCGGCGCCATCGGCTACCTGGGTTTTGACGGCGAAGCCGACTGGAATATCGTCATCCGCACCTTTCTCCTCACCGGCGACCGGGCCTATTTCCAGGTCGGCGGCGCCGTCACGGCCGACTCGGAGCCAGAGAGGGAGTACCAGGAAACCCTGGACAAAGCCCGGGGACTGATCCTGGCCCTGGGATTATGAAAGAGGGGAAACGGCGCCCGGAAGGAAACTGCCCCCGTTCTTTCCGTCCTACGGCCCGAGCATGTGGCCGCTCCGGCGAGGACCAGGGGGCGAGCGAAAAAAAGCTGGCCAGCGAATGCGTTGTTATCGGAGGAATACAACCATGCCTGAAGCAATCGTCTACCTTAACGGCTCCCTCCAGCCCCTGACAGAAACGGCAATTAACCCCGCCGATCCCGGTTTCCTGTACGGGGCGGGGTTATTTGAAACAATCCGTATCGAAAAGGGCAGGGCCCTTTTTCTCGCCGAACACCTTCAACGTCTTATCAGCAGTGCCCGGCGCCTGGGTTGGCCTGTACCCGAAACCTCCGGCCTCCCAGCAGCTATCCAGGCTACCATCGCCGCCAACCAGGTGACCACCGGCCGCGGCCGCCTGAACTTTTTCCAGGGCTGCCAGGGCTACAACCTGATGTTTACGGCCGAAAACGGCCTGCCCTATACACCGGAAGATTACCGCAAGGGCTGCCGGGCTGCCATAGTCACCATTCGCCGCAACCAGCACTCTCCCCTGGCCGGCCTCAAGACCATGAACTACCTGGAAAACCTCCTGGCCCTGGCCGAAGCCCGGAAGAAGGGTGCCCGGGAGGCCCTGCTTTTGAACCTTGACGGTAACCTGGCCGAAGGCAGCCGCAGCAACCTCTTTCTTATCCAGCAGGATACCCTTTATACTCCCGACCTGGCCAGCGGCCCCCTGCCCGGTCTGGCCCGGACCCGGGTGCTGAAGCTCGCCGCCGGCCTGGGCCTGGCGGTGAAGGAAGAACCCTTAAAGCCCGAGGCTCTCCTGGCTGCCGGGGAGGCCTTTCTCACCAACAGCCTGATGGAGATCCTTCCCCTGACATGGGTGGACGGCCGGCCCGTCGGCAACGGCCGGCCCGGCCCGGTAACAGCATTGCTCCAGGCCAGGTACAGGGAAGAAAAATTTAGAAAGCATTGTTAGCAGCAACCTGGCGCGAAAACTGTAAAAGCTTTATTTCAACGGCTCCTGGTTATGTGTATTGGTCTACCGGCAGCAACAAGGGCGGCTTCGCGCAGAGTTTCAGCTATGGTAGGATGGGCGTGAATGGTAGATATTAATTCTTCAATTGTTAGTTCGTTGTGGATGGCTAAAGTCGCCTCGGCAATAAGCTCGGTGGCATGGCTGCCCAGGATACTTATTCTCAGGATTTCACCATAGGTTTTTTCCTGGATAACTTTGACCAGCCCTAGCTTTTCGCCTTCGATTAGCGCCTTGCCATTGGCCATTAAAGGAAATTCGCCGATACTGATAGCCGCGTTTTCTTTTTCCGCTTCATCCTGGCTGACACCAACCTGGGCCAGTTCCGGGTAAGTATAGACACACATGGGCACACCGCGGTAATCTATCTCGCAATTTTCCCCGCAGGCATTACGTGCGGCTACTTCCCCTTCGGCAAAAGCGACATGGGCCAGCTGGTAACCGCCAATTACGTCCCCGGCTGCATAGATGCCAGGGATATTTGTTTCCATACGCGAATTTACTTTAATATTTTTCCCTTCCATTGCTATGCCTATCTTCTCCAGGCCCAGGCCATCAGTACAGGCTACCCGGCCGGCAGCCACCAGAACCTTTTCGGCCTTTAAGACATGCTGTTGGGTTCCCTGCTGGCAAAAAACAGTTACTTCATTATCCCGGGACTCAATGCTGGCTACCCTGGTTTCAAGGAAAAATTTTATCCCCTGGCGTTGCATATCTTTTTGCAATAGAGTTACCAGTGAGGCATCCATGCCATTCAACAAGCGGGGTAGAACTTCGATAACTGTCACCCGGGTCCCTAGAGACTGGAATATACTGGCAAACTCCATTCCTATTACGCCGCCGCCAATAATAATCAAGCTGGCGGGCAGCTTTTCTAAACCCAGTATGCCGGTGCTGCTCAAAATATTTTTCTCGTCTACTGCCCAACCCGGTACCCGCGCTGCAACTGAACCAGTGGCAATAATAATCTTATTAGCGTTAATTTCATTTATTTCTCCGCCAGGGTGCTTCACTTGAACAGTTGTTGGGGAAACCAAGGTGGCTTCCCCTTGAACAACCTTGACGCCATTGCTTTTTAAAAGTTCGGTGACACCCTGCCGGAGGGACTTGATTATACTCTCTTTCCGTTGTTGTACTTTGCTCCACTCAATTGCAGGCGTACCGACACTGATTCCAAATTCGTTTAACCTTTGCGCCGTGGTATAGAGGGCCGCCGTCTTGGCCATAGTTTTGGTGGGTATGCAACCTACATTGAGGCAGGTTCCTCCCAAAGCACCCTTTTCAACCAACACAACCTCATGCTGGTGCTGGGCAGCAACAATAGCCGCCACATAACCCGCCGGCCCGCCACCAATGACAACTATCTTCCCTCTAGCAACAACCATCTTCTCTTCCCTTCAATCCTCTAGAGTAAAAGCCCGTAGGGATCTTCCAAACGTTCTTTGATTAGCTGAAGAAATCTAGCTGCTGTCGCCCCATCAACCGCCCGGTGGTCAACCGTAAGACCCATGGTAAAACACTGGCTAACCTGCACCGTGCCCCCAGCTAAGTAAAGCTTATCCCTTAACCTGCCAACGGCCAGAATGGCTGCTTCCGGGGGGTTGATAATAGCGATAAATTCTTCCACCTCATACATGCCCAAATTGGATATGGTAAATGTACCCCCACTAATTTCCGCCAGGCTCAGTTCACCTTGCCTGGCCTTCCTGATAAGGGCTACTCGTTCCTTGGCTATCTGGTATAAAGATTTGCCATCAGCGTTTTTAATTACTGGTACGACAAGGCCGGCCTCGATTGCGGTTGCTATGCCAACATTTATATCCTGGTGATAGATAATTCCTTCGTTGCTATAAGAAACATTCAATTCCGGGTAATCCCTTAAAGCCAGGGAACTCGCTTTGACAAGAAAGTCTGTCAGGGTAATCTTTACATCCGTTCCCTTCTTGCTCAATCTCTCATTAAGTTCCTGGCGCCACAGATTTAACCGGGCGGCCTCGACTTCCATTTTCAGGTAGAAAGGTGGTATCTCCCGGTGGCTCTGGAGCATGCGCTGGGCTATAATTCTACGCATATTGGATAAAGGTACTATCTTCCTCTGTTCTTCCGGAACGGTTTCCTTACTTATAAAGGTCGTGCCAACTTCCCCTGGCGGAATTACCTTTTGATCTGCCGGAGCTCCCTGGCATGCTCTCTGTCCCAGATAGGCTTCGATATCCCTTTTAATAATACTTTTATCCGGCCCGCTCCCTTTGATGCTTTGTAACTCAGCATCACTTATACCGTGGGCAGCGGCGATTTTACGTGCCAGGGGTGAGATCTTTATTCTTTTACCTTTCTGGTTGAGCCATTTTTGCTCCTCGTGTTTTTCATGTTTGATCTCTTCCCCATTGCCGACAGCTGTAATAGTTGTTATTTCGGCCGCACCCAAAAAAGGTCCTATATCTTCATCAGGGTCACCGATAATCGCCACCGTAGAAGTTACCGGAGCCATTTTTCCTGCCGGAACAATAATCTTACGTACAATCCCGTCGGCGGTTGCTTCGACATCAGTGGTAACTTTATCTGTTTCGATGCTGAAGAGCGGCTCACCTTTTTTAACATATTCCCCTTCCTGTTTATACCATTCACCGATTAGTCCTTCGGTAGTTGTAATCCCTACCTGGGGCATTACCACTCTCGTGGCCATAGTCTACTGTTCCCCCCTAACCAGGCGCCGGACCGCAGCTGCAATAGCATTGACATTGGGTACGACGGCATCTTCGAGAATGGGGCTAAAGGGTATCGGGGCCTCTAAACCGGCTACCCTGGCAATAGGCGCATCCAGTTCAAAAAAGGCCTTCTCCACGACTTGAGCAGCTATTTCCGCCCCCACACCGCAAAAACCATTGGCTTCGTGGACGATAACCAGCCGGTGGGTTTTACTCACCGACGTACAGATTGTTTCTATATCCAGCGGCCTGATGGTCCTGGGGTCGACAATTTCAATGCTGATGCCTTCACCCGCCAGGATATCTGCTGCTTCCAGGGCCCTTTTTACCATCAGGGAGGTGGCAACGACAGTACAATCATCGCCCTCGCGTTTGATGTCGGCCTTGCCCAGGGGGATTAAATACTCTTCTTCAGGTACTTCTCCCTTTTCGTTGTAAAGCATTTTATGCTCAATGAAAACCACCGGGTTATTGTCCCGGACGGCGCTCTTCAATAAGCCTTTGGCATCATATGGTGTTGACGGCATGACGACTTTTAAGCCCGGGACATGGGCGTGCCAGGCTTCCAGGCTCTGGGAGTGTTGGGCTGCCGTCCGACGGCCGGTACCGGTAGCCGTGCGCAACACCATTGGCACCTTAATGCGCCCGCCTGACATATAATGCCATTTAGCCGCCTGGTTTACCAGCTGGTCCATGGCTATAGTCGTAAAATCGATAAACATGATCTCCGCCACGGGTCGCATTCCCGTCATGGCAGCACCGGTTGCTATACCGGCAATAGCGGCTTCAGATATGGGCGTATCCTTCACCCGTGCCTCACCAAATTCCTCCAAAAAACCGGCCGTTACGCCAAAGATACCGCCATATACGCCTACATCTTCTCCCATGACAAAAACACGTTCATCTTTAAGCATTTCTTCCCTTAGAGCTTCCCTGAGGGCATCCCTGTAAGTTTTAAGCGCCATGGTTGTTTACCTCCCAACTCGTCAGTCAGCGTACACCTGGGATACTGCCTCTTCTACAGCCGGGAAAGGACTGTTGTTGGCGTATTCCACCGCATCTTCTATTTCTTTTTTAACCTGCTTTTGTATTTCTTCCAGCCGGTCCGGGCTTGCACCCCGTGCCAGCAATTTAGTCTCATAATTTTTAATAGGGCAACGTTCTTCCCAGGCAGCCATTTCCTCGCGAGTGCGGTAGCGGCTACCGCGATTGGGATCGCCTTCATGATGGCCCCGCCAGCGATAAGTTTTGCACTCCAGCAGCGTCGGACCCTCCCCTCGACGCGCCCGGGCAACCGCTTCCCGGGTTGCCTCGTAAACGGCTTCCACGTCATTGCCGTCAACTACAACGCCGGGCATGCCGTAAGCTCCCGCCCTGACGGCAATATCTTTAATAGCCTGGTGTCTCTCCTGGGAAACAGATATGCCATAACCATTATTTTCGCAAATGTAAACTACTGGTAAGCGCCAGACTGCAGCCAGGTTAAGGGATTCATGGAATACTCCCTGGTTGGAGGCCCCATCGCCAAAAAAGCAGGCCACTACCTGGCCGGAGTTGCGCAACTGAGCTGAAAGAGCCGCCCCGGTGGCCAGGGGTATACCGCCCCCGACAACGCCGTTGGCACCGACGATGCCCAGTTCAATATCGCTAATGTGCATTGAACCGCCCTTGCCGTAACAGTAACCTGTACTCTTGCCAAACATCTCGGCCATCATGCGCTTGACATCGCCGCCCTTGGCAATACAATGGCCATGGCCGCGGTGGGTGCTGGTGATCAAGTCTTCCGGCCTTAAGGCGGCACATACTCCCACGGCAACTGCTTCTTCGCCGATATATAGATGAGCGAGGCCCGGCATAAGCCCCTGGGCATAAACTTCAACAATTTTTTCTTCAAAATAACGAATTCTGAGCATTAAACGGTACATTTCAAGGCTCTCTTCCAGTTTTATATCCACCGCTATTTCCTCCCCCTTATTCCAGGCAAGGTAAAACCGCCCCTGCCTGGGGAATTAGCAATACTTTAGCCTCCGCTCCCAGTTCCCTTAAAGCCGCATGATAGGCTTGCGTTAAATTGCTAAAGGGTTCCAGGAAAATTTGCCGCGCGACCTGTACTGGTAAAGAAGACACCAGGTAAATCCGTATATCCTGCAAAACCATGGCAATGGCAGCAGCTTTGTGGCCGCCCAGCTCGAAATTGGTATGCACGCGCTCGATCATGTCTTCGGGTTTCTGCGCCGCAGCGACCCAGGCGGCAAAGGTGGCGTCCCCCAAACCTTCCGGGCATGCGGCCACCAGGATCAGGATCCCGCCAGGCCTGACCGCCCGCCGGGCGTTATCGATGGCCTTCTGGGCCTGGTAAAGGTTGATGTCTTTAGGGAAACCTCCGGCCGAGGCAATGACTATATCTGCTGGTTCAGCAATATTTACCTTATAAATTCCATCTAGATACCTGGCAGCCTGTCGATGGGCCGCAATAGGGTGACCGGCGAAGGCAGCGAGGACATCCTTATGCTCATCCAGGACGACGTTGACAATAAAGTCGACAGACAGGAAGTTCAATACCTCTTCGATGTCCTGCCGGACGGGATTGTTTTCTATTTCACCCGCGTGGGCCCCTGGTTCGACCATCATGCGGTGGTTGGCCTGGATGGCGCGTGGGGTTGAGCACCCAGGCATAATGGCCTTCACCCCGCCGCTGTAACCGGCAAAGTAGTGGTATTCAACATTGCCCACCAGGATCCGCCGGTCGGCTTCTACTACCGGGCGGAATATCTCTACCGGAGTGCCACGCCTGGTTTCTCCCAGGTAGACTGCATCTTTAGCATCGGCATCAAGGCAGCGGTAGCGGGCATAGATTTCTTCTCCTACCAGTCTTTGCTTTTCGGCTTCCGTGTGCTGCCGGTGGTTGCCGGTAGCCATGATAATGGTGATATCCTGATCTTTTACTCCGGCCAGCTCCAGTTCTTTTAAGACTGGCGGCAGAAGCTGGTGGCTGGGACAGGGCCGGGTGATGTCGCTGGTAACCAGGGCTATCTTTTCGCCGGGCTTTACAATCTCCCTCAGGGGCGGCGACGCTACCGGCCGGGCGAGGGCCGCAGCCAGGTCGTTTTGACCTGGCTGCAGGCTAACCTCATGGTGCGCTAAAGTACCCAGATAATTTTTCTCGGCGATGGCTATTTCCTGGTATTGACCGCGGCCATAAGGTAATCTAAACTGCCCGGCCACCCTAATCACCCTGCTTTCCTGGCGGGGGGAATTTCTGCGCCGCTTTTCTCAAGGCCTTGACCACCGGCAATTCTTCCCCGGTCAGGAAGCGCACCAGGCCGCCGCCGGCGGTACAGACGTAGGAGAACTTATCCAGGATGCCGAATTTATTGGCTGCCGTCAGGCTGTCCCCACCGCCGATGACGCTGAAAGCGGGTGCTGCCGCAACTCCCTGCCAGATGGCCCTGGTCCCGTAGGCGGAAGCATCGTCCTCAAAGACGCCCAAAGGCCCGTTGATAAAGATGGTCCCGGCCGTGTTTATTTTTTCCAGGTAACTGGCTACTGTCCTGGTTCCGATATCCACCAGCAGGCCCTCGACGGGTAGCGAGGTGACTGCCACTTCCTGCCGCCCGTTGTCTGCTACCCAGGCCAGGTCTTCGGGTAAGTAAATTTTGTCGCGGTAGTTGGCGAGGATTTCCCCGGCTACCGGGATATATTCGGCCAGGTTATGTTTGTAAATAAATTCTTTTGACTTTTGACCAAGGTCCACGCCTGCTGCCAGGAACATGATATTGGCTACCAGGCCGCCGGTTAAAATACCGTCCGCCACCCCGTCCTTGAGCACCGAGGTCATCATGATAAAGGCATCTTCAATCTTGGCCCCGCCCAGGATGAAGTAGCAGGGCCGGGCCGGATTTTCCCTTAAAGTACTTAAAACCGACAGCTCTTCTTCAAATAATCGTCCCATGGCTGAGGGCAGGACTTCTTCCATACCTACCAGGGTGGGCTGGGAGCGGTGTGCGGCGGCAAAAGCGTCGCAGACATAGATGTCGGCCAATGGTGCCAGTTTCTGGACGATTATGGTCTTGCTCTGCTCTTCCGGACTTAATTTCAGCCTATTCTCGAAGAGGGTAAGCTCTTCACCCATATAGCGCACGTTATCCAGGACGAGGATATCCCCTGGTTTCAGGTTTTTAATCTTTTCTCTTGCTGCAGGTCCGCAGACGTCGTCGATAAATTCAACCGGCCGCCCCAATAATTCGCCCATTACTTGCGCATGGGGGGCGGTGGAGCCGAAATTTTTATACTCCAGGTCGCCACCCTGGTGGGCCAGGATTACCACTTTCGCTCCTTTTTCCGCCAGTTCTTTGACGGTGGGCAGACAGCCTTTAATCCGGGTAATGTCCCTCAAACCGGATTTATCCGGTTTGAGGGGGGAATTGATATCTACCCGGCAGAGGACGGTTTTGTTGTAGAAGTCAAAGTCGTCCAGGGTATAGATGCCGTATTTCATTGGCCAGCCACCCCTATTTTAACCCCAGGTATTTATTGGTCATGGCCACGGCCTCCTCGCGGGTGGCCTGCATCATAAGACTGGCGCGGATGGCGTCCATGGTTTCCGGGGTGACTACGGCTTCCTGGGGGACGCTGATGGTGAAGAAGATATTGTTGCCGCTAAAGGTGATGGTTTCTTCGAATACGGCTATTTCATACATATCGCCCCGCGGGTTGCCTAAATCGCGGGCATAGCGGAACAGGGCGGTATTGGAGTTGAAGCCGTCGGTGATCCTGACTACCCGGATGCGGGGGTGCGCGTTGAAGGCGGCCAGGACTTCTTCCTTGCTGATGCTCTTTTTAGGGGTGGCCAGGATGCTGATAATATGGCCGTGGGTGGTCGGGACATGGACCAGCAGGCCGGTGGCTTCGATATGGGGCATGATGAGCATCAGGTCTTTGGCCTGGTGGTTGGGCACCGGTTCCACCAGGGCCAGGTCGACGACGCCGCGGTGGGTGTCGCCGGGGTCGGCGGAGCGGCGGACGATGGTGACCACGACCCGCTCAATACCCACCAGGCGGTCCAGGCAGTCTACCGCCCGGATCAGGCCGGTGGTATTGCACGATGTCAGCTTTAAGTAGTCCTTACCCAGGCCTTTTTCATAGTTGGCATAGCCGTGGAAGAAAACGTCGGCGACGTCGTTCTTTTCCCCGCCCTGGAAAACGGCTTTCAGGCCGCGCTTCTGGTAGATCTCTTTATTCTTCCTGCCAACGCCGGCGCTGGTGGCGTCCAGAACGATGTCTACCTGGTCTAACAGGTCGTCTGCCGTTCCTGTTACCGGGATGCCAGCAGCTTCCATTTGGGGTATGTTATCGGGGTTGGCACAGTAGAGTTTATAGGGCATACCCTTTTCGGCCAGGGCCCGCAGGGCCAGGGTCGGCGCTACGTCGGCGATACCCACCAATTCCATATCGCCCTGGCGGACCACGCCGTCGGCCAGGCGCTGGCCGATGACGCCGTAACCTACTACGCCTACTTTAACTTTGCTCATATTCGGTTCCTCCTCTCTGAAAATGGTTCGGAAAATAGTTGCCTTAACTTTAGTCCTCAATTATAGCCACGGCTCGAACCGGCGAACCGGTCATATTCTTCCATTTAATCGGGAATACGGCTACTTTAAATCCTGCCGGCACCGGAACGGCATCCAGGTTGGCCAGGTTTTCCAGGTGGTAATACTCTTTTTCCATCATCACCCGGTGGGCTTCCCAAAACTTCTTGATTTCAAACATAGTCTTTACCGGTGGGTCAAAGGTGGGGGCATCGGTACCCATTACTTTAATCCCCTGTTCGATAAGCCATAAAGTTGCTTCAGCTGACATGCCGCAGTGATCGGTAAGATATCTGTCTTGGTCGTTGTAACGGGAAGCACCTGTTTTAATCAGGACGATATCCAGGGGTTTGAGTTCATAATTAATTTTCTTTAAGGCTGCCTGGATATCGGCAGCCGTTATAACATAACCTACCGGTTTGTCACTGAAGTCTAATATCACACCGTCACCATAGCAGTATTCTAAAGGTATGCCCTCCGCCCCGGGTGCATCCTTGCGCATATGGCGCAGGGAATCAATGTGCGTCCCTACATGATCACCCAAGACAACCACGCAGTGGGCAGTTAAATGGTTGACCCCGAATTTAGCAGCACCAATATTGCGGGCATAATCTTCGTGGCTCTCTAACTGCACCATTATCGGCCGTGCTACCCGTGGGAAAACCACCATATCAGGAGATACTTCCATGCTAAGGTCGATAATCTTTCTTGTCATTTTCCTGTCCTCCCCAAAATTATTTGGCTTTTTACTGCGTACAGGTGACGCCACCATCTACATAAAGAATCTGGCCGGTAATAAAATCTGAAGCCCGCGAAGCAAAGAACAAGGTTGCTCCCACCAGGTCTGCCGGTACTCCCAGACGGTGCAGGGGAATCCTGTTGACCAGCTTGTTATAAGTTTCCTGATCGGCCAGCATGTCGGCCACCAAAGGTGTTTCGATAAAAGTCGGCGCAATGGCATTAACATTGATGTTATACTTGGCCCATTCGGCCGCCAGGCATTTCGTGTAAAGGTTGAGCCCTCCCTTACTGGCGCAATAGGCGGTATAATTTTCCGGGAAACCGAGCTTCCCCCGCACAGAAGATATGCTGATAATCTTTCCTTTGCGCTGCCGGATCATCAAGCGGCCAACTTCGCGGCAGGTGAGAAAAACGCCTTTCAGGTTGACGTCCAAAACCCTATCCCAGTTCTCCTCGCTGTATTCTTCCGCTTTCTGCCAGATATTGGTACCAGCGGTATTCACCAGGATATCTAAGCGGCCAAAAGTAGCATCGATTTTATCGACCATGGCCCGTAGCTCACCGGCATTCAAAATATCGACCGCGAAAGCCAAATATTTCCTGCCAAGGCTTTCTATTTCCTGCTGCAAATCTGTTGCTGCTCCGGCCTTGCGGCTTGCCACTACAATATCGGCCCCGTACTGGGCCAGGGCCAGTGTCATGGCCCGGCCAATGCCACCCGTTCCTCCCACCACCAGGGCCACTTGACCATTTAAATCAAAAAGGTTGCGGTAATCACTGGTCATATCCTTTTAGCCCTCCATCCTGTTCAGTATCTCATCTAATTGATCGATTACTACCTGCGGGTTGGCTCCCCGGATGTAGTAATATGGCCTTTTAGTAAATTGTTCGATAAAGTTCGCCCTTTGTACCCTTAATTGCTGGTCATCTAACAGTGGCATTGGTAAGCCTGGTGCCAGGAGAATATGCATGCCGAGATAGTCGCAGAGACAGTGGAAGGTTTGATACTGCCTTTCATAAGGAGCCATCTCCCCGGCCAGGGGAGCATAATTGCCATCAATATCTGGTAAAATCACCAAATCTAAAACTGCCGGCCCTTCATAAATGGTAAATTCCGGCGGGCGGGAGAAAAATTTGGCCACGCCCTCGTCTTGATTGGGCTTATCTATTCTTTCGGTACCTTTGGCTCGCTGCCTTAAGAATACATTTTTGGAACCCATAACAACCCGGCCGCTGGCGTCAGTGACAATAGTTTCCGTAGAGATGATGGCGCCGCCACGGCGGCAGGCTTCAATTTGCGCCATGGTCTTACCCGAATTGCTTTCACCGCCTATAAAAGCAATGTTTTTACCGCGATAATGAACGGCTGAAGCATGGAAGAGGTATAACCCCGCCTTAAACATCTTCCTTGCCAGCAAGGATACTAAAAGCCGCTGGATCTCACCCTCATACCATTGCCCGTACAAAATCACCTGCTTGCCGTCGTATTCCATCCTTTTACCCGGAGCATCGGGATACCACGTCAGATCGGCTTCCGCCAGGGTATAATCCAAATAACGCCGTACCCCGGCCAGGCGGTAATTGAGAAATTCTTCATCCTGCAGCACGCGCTCATATTGTCGTTCACTAACGACATCAACCCGCAAAGGTACACCTGCCGCTGCAATCTCTTCGATATGCTGGGCCACATTAGTTACCTCCTTTGACCAGGGCCTGGGGGTAACAGTACTCCAGGCAACTGCCATAGCTCTTAAGTATAAAGGGAAACATCCGGGTAGGGGACAACACAGTATGGCCTTTTCCCATACCAGACTTGCGCCTTCCGTAGCCGCCGTATCTAAACCCCGGATTAGTTCTGACTAACGAATTCAACATAATCAGACTTAAGTACTTAAATTGTTGTTATCGGTCGACTTTGAAGTAAATAAATATTATCGCCTTCAATGGCCCATTCAACGTCCTGGGGTACCCCAAAATATCGCTCTACCTGGTCTCCCAGTTTAACTAAAGCCTGTAGTTCGGCCTCCGTTAAAACCCGGGCTGTAACTTTTTCTGCTGGAACCTGCACCTCGCATAGCTTACCAGGTTCCTGCCCTGCTACCAGCATTATTTCTTTAGTCGCAATATACTCGGATATCACCTTCATTTCGGAGCGATTGAGTATATAGTTATCCGGGGTTATCAACCCCGACACTATGCCTTCTCCCTGGCCCCATACTGCTTCAATTATTAACTCATCGCGATTTTTATTAATAGGATTAACTGTAAACATTACTCCCGATTTTTCGGAAGCGACCATTTTTTGCACTACTACAGCTATAGCGACTTCCTCTTCCGCCACACCCTTGGCCCGCCGGTAAACAATAGCCCGCGGGTTATACAGCGAAGCCCAGCATTCCTTAACTTTAGCCAGCAACTGTTCTTCTCCAGTTACAAAAAGGAAAGTTTCATGTTGACCGGCAAAGCTGGCTGTTTCAGAATCTTCCAGCGTCGCACTGGAACGGACGGCTACCGCCTGACCCCCCCTGGCAACTATATGCCGGTAAGCGTTGGCAATATCCTCCAAGATCTCTACCGGTAGCGGCGTAGACTTGATTAAATTCTGAATCTCTGAAGATACCTTGTTTAATTCTTCTTGTTGTTCAGTACTTAAGGAGGCAAGTTTTTTAATTACTACCGGTCGCAAATCGGCTTTATCCATAAAGTAACGAAAAGCGCTCGCTTTAATAGTAAAGCCGGGCGGCACAGGTATTTGTTGGGCGATCATATGGCTCAGGCTGGCACCTTTACCCCCGAGCTCAGATGCTACCGCATGCTCTATTTCTCCAAACCAGGAGATCCACATCTTTGTACCTCCAACACGTCCATATGTTATCAAGGCAATTGGCTTAACCCGCAACTCTCCTAACTCTTGCAGTTTCGTTTCGCTCCTGTCAGCCGGTATTCCACCTCCTTCCTTTCCCAACTTTTTTTAACTGGCAAGCTTATCTAACCAATTTACCCTTGACATACTTTACTTTTTGCTACATAAAGAAAACTATCGATTAAATATTATCGATAATCTACTGGTACAATTCTAGCTTATCTACCCGGAGATGTCAACGCCTAAATTCTAATTTCTTTTTTGTATTGCGACCTCTAGCACGAGCAGTTTACAGCAATTTACCCTCAAAAAATAAATCCCTTAGCTTTTACCTATCGGCGTAGCTAAGGGTTTCCAAGCTCGCATGCTAGCGGTAAAGCAAACCCTGTATATATGGACGGCACATAGGGATGATAAATAGCGGCAATGCCCTATTTACCGGATAATTTCTACTACACCCGTATTGCCATTGACCCTTACCCTATCGCCAGTCTTTATCTTCTGGGTGGCGTTGGAAGTGCCGACTACTGCGGGAATGCCAAATTCCCGTGACACAACAGCCGGATGCGCAAGCACGCCGCCGGCATCAGTTACCAGCCCGGCAATTTTGGTAAATACCGCTACCCAGGCCGGATTGGTCATCTTACAAATTAAAATTTCTCCTTTTTGCACCTGATCAAATTCTGTCGGGGATACGACATACCTGGCAATACCTTCAACTACACCCGGCGAGGCAGGTAACCCCTTAATAATATCTACCACTTCTTCGGCTTTAGCTGCTGCCTTTTCAAACTTCTCGGGGAACCCCCATAAGGTTTTGTATGGTTCCTCATACAAAGACCAGCGGGTTACTGTGCCTACCCAATCTGGCGGATGGATTTTAAAAGCAGCCTCTCTTTCAGCACGCCGGTTCCGTACTAGAGTTTTGACGTCAAAAGCCTGAGGGGTTATAGCTATCTGGCGAAGTTCGTCGTAAGTTAAAAAGATGATATCATCTGCTTTCTCTAATATCCCCGCTTTGACCAGGGCTTTGCCAATATTAATCAAAACCAATCGCATGCGCGCATAGGTGCCCTGGTCAATGTAAAAATGATGGTCCGGTGTCAAGGGCGCCATACGTAAAGCTAAGTCTAGAGCCTTTTGGAGCCTCAACCTGGCTTGTTCGTCTTGAACCCTGGCGAACATGTCTTTGATAGCTTGTTCACGTTCCTGGCAGCATTTATTATAGACAGCATTAAAATCATAGTCTGTTTCCAGATAATTGATTAGCATTTCAATAATTGGTGTTGGGTCTTCGATCCAGGTAGGATAAATATACTCATGGGTATAAATGGCTTTATAGCCATATTCTTTCTGATAAGCCGCCAGATCCTTTAAAAATTCCTGACCGGCTTTAACCTCTTTAAGGGCAGTCATGATTTTATTTGGTTCCTTGAGGTCAAAGAGCTTCTTTAAGTCCGGATTGCTTTTAATCTTTTCCTTCAATTTCCATAACTCTTTAATTGAATCCCAGTTGCGGTCATTGTCAGAAACCAGTATCTTGCCGATGTTATCGGGATCTTCTGCTCCTAATACTTCTTTATAAACAGCTCGAAATTCTAAAAACGCCTGAAACTGGGCTAGATTTAAAATCCAGTGTATTTTGAAATGGCGTTCTTGAATATCCAGTGCTTCTTCCAGGTGAATTAACAACTCAGGGATAGTAGCCTTATCATAGGGATAATTATCCAGGTATTCATTATTTCTCATAATCTCTGGTAAGTAACGTTCTTGCCACCAGTCTAAAAACTTTTCTGCATAGACAGGCATGACCGCGCTATAGTAAGGTGCTATTTTTTGTGCCTCTTCCGATTCCCGTGGTAATACAGCTGTATAAACATAATTATTTATTTTTTTGGCAATCCAGCCTTTTCCAAAAGGTGCACCGAAACGGCGATACATATAAGCGCAAGTGTCACCCCACCAACCGCCAATATCAAAATACATTGGTGAGATCGGATTGGGGCAATGCAAGTCGTCGTAGAACCAATGCAGTTGCTTTTCTGCTTCGTTTTCCCAGGTTATGGGAAACTTCTCGTCACCGAAGTAGGTTCCTAATACTTCTGACATCTGAGTCCCCCCATTTATGCTTTTTTATGAAAGATGCTTTTGCTTCATACCCGATCCTTCGGATTTTAATCCTCTACTTCGTTAAGAATCTCTTCGCTCAATTCTTCAATATGCAGGCGAGCCAAATATTCGGCTTTAGCAGCATCTTTCGCCTCCAGGCTGGCTAAAATAGTGCTGTGGCGATTGGCCAGGTCATATAAGCTGCGTTTGGAAAGTTTAGTAGTGATAACTGTATAACTACTTAGCCGTACTGATTGCCATAGTTTGTACAAGAGTTCGTTACCAGCAATTTGAAATATGGTTTCATGAAATTCAATATCCTTTTCTATGAACCCCTGGACATCCCCCTCTTTCGCCGCTATTAGCATCTCATTTACCAATTCTTTAAGGTGCTCTACCTCCTCTGCTGTTATTTTATTTGCCGCGTCTTTAGCAGCAGCGGCCTCCATCATCCCTCTTACTGCATATGCTTCTAAAAGGTTTTTCCGGGTTAATTTCTTTACAAAGGCCCCTTGAAAAGGGGAAGTCTCTATTAAACCCATCTGTTCTAATTCCCGGATAGCTTCCCGAACAGGAGCCTGGCTTACCCCCAATTCTTTAGCAATCCTGATCTCAACCACCCGTTCTCCGGGTTGCAAACTACCATTTAGGATAAGATTGATTAGGTATTGCTTTATATCTTCCCTTAAAACTCTGCGGCTTAAAATTTTAGAAGATACATTGGTAGTACTTGCTGTCTTTTTCAACTTCGCTCCATCCTTAAGCCTGTAATTATTCGTTTATTAGTTGCTATCGATTAAATATTATCGATAATGCCTATATATAGTATAGCTTCCTGCCGGTACACTGTCAATGGACAATTTTAAGTTTTTTAGGCAGTTTGCCAAAACGTATCCACTCAGCCGTCCTTTCTGAAAGCCCGGCTGCCAGCACCTGTCTGGCGGCCTGATGCCAGTCATAGGCCACCTTGATAAACTCTACCACCACTTGTTCCCTGACATCAAAACAACATAAACAGCATGGGGATCGCCATGTTTAGGCTTACCAACACTGCCGGCATTAATTTATACCATCAATTCATGTAATTCTTGAGCCATTTTTTCAGCTACTGCAGGAGAGTTGATATTGCCAGGCATAATTACTACTTTAATCTCGGGATTTAAAGAAGAAAGTAAAGCATCTATGAGAGCCCGGTCTTCATCAGGCCCATAAAAAGGCTCACCCGGCATATCCATCAGGGAAAACCCTCCCTGGGGTATTACCAAAGTTACGGGCCCGCGGGCACGGTTTATTTTCTCCGCCAGTACCTGACCAATTTTCTTGTTTTCTTCAATATTAGTCCGCATCAATAAAATGGCGGGGTTATGGAGGTGCAACCTGCGGTCTTTGTATTTATCCGGTAACATTTCCGGCGGGCCGAAAGTTACCATGTCCTGTGCTCCCAAGGATATTACCTGGGGTATACCTTTCTTGCCAGCCGCCTCCAATCTATCGGGGCCGGCCGTAAAAGTGCCGTGGAAAAGTTCGTTGGCAATTTCGGTAGTGGTAACATCCAAAACGGCATTAATCACTCCATCCGTTACCAGCTCCTCCAAGGACCTACCCCCGGCGCCGTTAGCATGAAAAACCAGCATTTCGTAACCCCGGGTTTCTAAAATGGCTTTGGCTTGCATAACGCAAGGAGTAGTTACGCCAAACATTGTGGCCCCTATCTTGACCCTGGCGCTGGAAGTGTTAGTAAAATCTATTTCTTTTCCTTTAACCATACCGCATAGTGCCAGGGCTGCATTATATAAAATCTGGCGGGAAAGGGTGTTTAAGCCAGCAATGTCAACTATGGAAGGAAACATAATAATGTCTTTGGAGCCAACATAGGGCCTAGTATTGCCCGAAGCTAAGGTAGATACCATTACTTTAGGTACCCCTAAAGGCAGGGTTTTCATAGCTGTAGTGGCAATACTCGTCCCTCCCGAGCCGCCCAGGCCAATTACTCCCTGGATTTTACCTTCTGAATATAGTTTCTCTAAAATACGCGCGCACCCTAAACCCATAACAGTTACCGCCCGACCGCGATCATTCCAGGATATAATCTGTTGTATGCTTTGCCCGGCAGCCC
This sequence comes from Neomoorella stamsii, assembly GCF_002995805.1. GTDB lineage: Bacteria > Bacillota > DSM-521 > Neomoorellales > Neomoorellaceae > Neomoorella > Neomoorella stamsii. The sequence continues at coordinate 14,370 of NZ_PVXL01000029.1, read as the reverse complement.
GGGCTATTTCACAACAGGTGATATCTGCCTCAAACGCGGGCTCCCCTTTAATGCCAGTATCTATAACTACCGGTTTTATACCCTGTTCAGCTATAATGCTTTTGATATATAATGCTTCTTCACCTTTAGTATCCAAGGTTGCAATGATGGCCACGGCAAACATCCTTTATCAACCCTTTCATTTACTAATGTAATTAATGTAATTTGTCATAAATATGTGGGCATTGTTGATCAGGGATGAATTCCCTAGATTTTTCGGGTCCCCCATACTTGACAATTGCAAGAAAAGGGTTTATCTTTATGATAATAAATTATCGATTAACTTTTATCGAAAGTCAAGGGTAAAATTTTTAACCATCAACATTATGCCGGTAAGAAGGAGAGGGATAATGAAGCCGTTCAAAGTAGTTGGTAAGTCTATTATCAGAAAAGATGCCCTCGAAAAAGTTACCGGAAGGGCAATTTATGGTGCCGATATCCAGTTCCCCCACCAGCTTTATGGGGCCGTTTATCGCAGTCCTTTACCCCATGCCCGTATATTAAACATCGATACTACCAAGGCCAGCGCCCTGCCCGGTGTAAGAGCCATAGTCACGGGAAATGATTTCCATAATCGCTTTGGCCAGTTTATTGAAGACCAGCCCTTCTTGGCTTATCAAAAGGTACGTTACGCCGGAGAGCCAGTAGTTGCTATTGCAGCGGAACACCCGGAAATAGCCGCCGAAGCCGTCCAGCTGGTCAAGGTAGATTTTGAACCCCTACCGGCGGTTTTAGATCCCTTCCAGGCTATGGAACCAGGTTCTCCCTTAGTTCACGAAAACTGGAATGAATATAATATTTTGGGTCAGGCCAGACCGGTGCCGGGAACAAACATATGTGATCATTTTACCCTTAGAAAAGGTGATGTTGAGACAGGTTGGAAAGAGTCAGATGTAATCATCGAGAATGAATTTAACTGTTCCATGCTTCAGCATGTAACCCTGGAGACCCATTGTGCCGTTGCCCGCGTTGATGCAGGGGGCTATTTAACTATCTGGACTCCGGCCCAATCACCCTTTATGCTGCGCGAACAATTGGCACGGGCCTTAAATATGTCCATGAACAACATTCGGATTATTTGTACCTGGATAGGAGGCGGTTTTGGCTCTAAATATGAGCTGCGGGCTGAACCAATAGCCGTAACCCTGGCCTTTAAAGCGCAAGGACGGCCAGTAAAGGTAGTTTTCAGTCGCCAGGAAGATTTCGTAAGCAGTGTCGTCCGCGGCCCGGCTCACTTTAAGATCAAGACCGGGGCCAAAAAGGATGGAACCCTGGTAGCGCAAGAAGTTAAAGCTTACTGGGATACGGGCGCTTATGTCACTGTTGGGCCAAGGGTGAATTATAATGCCGGTTTTGCCGCCGCCGGTCCTTACAAAATTCCCCATATAAAAATAGATGGCTATTGTATTTGCACCAATAAACCCGTCGGCAGCGCTTACCGGGGTTTTGGGGTGCCGGAAATAGCCTGGGCCCATGAGAGCCAGATGGATGCCCTGGCGCGGGAATTGAACCTTGACCCACTAGAACTAAGGCTACATAATGCCTTAGAAGAAGGCAGTATCTCCGCTACTGGTGAGCGCCTGTTCAGTGTTGGCCTTAAACCGGCTTTAGAAGCAGCCGGACACCAAATTGACTGGTACAGTAAACCTTTGCGGACAGTTACCCCGGAAGGTAAACTACGTGGTAAAGGAATTGCTTGCTTTTGTAAACTAACAGGTACCCCTTCTACTTCCTCAGCTATAATCAGGTTAAATGAAGACGGGTCAGTAACAGTTTTGCAGGGTGGGATGGAGTTAGGCCAGGGGGTTAATACCGTCATCGCCCAGATCGTTGCCGAAGAACTCGGCATCTCTGTTAATAAAGTTTCACTGGCCCCTGTAGATACGGCCTTTACCCCCTATGATAAAACTACTACTTCCAGCCGTTTGACCTTCCACATCGGTAACGCTGTTTTACTAGCAGCACGCGATATCAAAGAGCAATTAAAAGTTCTTGCTGCCAGAGCCTGGCATGTTCCTCCCGAAAGAGTTGTCATCAAGGATGGTTTAATCCTTGAACAAACGACAAATGGCACAGGCCGGGTAATTTCCCTGGAACAAATTAGTAAAAGTGGAATTTTAAAAGAACAACCACCGGTAATAGGCCATGGCTCTTATTCGACCTCGGATATCTTCGATCCCCCGGATGTTGAAACACGGCAATCCAGCCGGCCAACCGTTTTCTGGATGTACGGGGCCCAAGCTGCCGAAGTAGAAATCGATCCGGAAACGGGCAAGGTTAAAGTCCTGAAGATATCCGCGGCCCATGATGTCGGCCGGGCCATTAACCCCGATGCCTGCCGGCAACAAATTGAAGGAGCCATTATTATGGGTCTGGGCCATGCGCTATTAGAAGAAATGATCCTAGAACAAGGGATAGTAAAAAACGCGAGCATGGTAGATTACAAAATACCGACGGCAGCAGATGCTACCGTGGAAACAGCTGTCTCACTGATAGAGTCCAATCATCCGGAAGGGCCCTTTGGCGCTAAAGGTATTGGTGAGCCCGGTCTAGCCCCGACGGCAGCTGCCATCGGTAATGCCGTCAATAACGCCCTCGGGGCCCGTCTTAACAGCCTGCCTCTTAAACCCGAAAATATTCTGGCGGCTCTTAAAAGTAAGGGTCGTATGGGGGTGGAAAGGTAGATGTTACCCCAGTTTGAGCTTTTAAAACCGACCAGCCTGGAGGAAGCATGCCAGCTCGGTTATAATCTCGGCAATCGGGCGCGATTCTACGCTGGCGGTACCGATGTCCTTGTCGAGATGCACAAAGGGCAAAGTAAACCTGGATATCTTATTGATATTAAAGGTTTGGATGAATTGAAAGGAATCCATTACTCGCCGGAAAAAGGGTTAAAAATAGGAGCCCTGACCACCCATCATGAGTTAGAAGTAATGCCCTTGATTAAAGAAAAATACCCCGTCCTTTTAGATGGTATAAGCCGCATTGGCTCGGTACAAATTCGCCAGCGCGGTACCATTGGTGGCAATATTTGTACGGCTCTGCCTTCAGCAGATAGCGTGGCTCCCCTGCTGGTTTTAGATGCCAGAGTAACAATCAGGGGTCTGGCAGGCCAGCGAGAAGTGCCATTAGAAAATTTTTTTGAAGCTCCCAGACAAACCGTCCTGGCACAGGGTGAACTCCTCTCCTATATCCTGGTGCCGCCAGCTACCAGGTACAGCGGTGCTGCCTATCTAAAATTTACCCGGCGCAAAGCCATGGACCTGGCGCTGCTGGGAGTAGCTGTTTATCTGGAATGCGAACCAGATCTCGTTAGGTGTCAGCAGGTCCGCATCGCTTTGACTACGGCAGGACCTACGCCCCTACGGGCCAGGCAGGCAGAAAGCTATCTTAAAGGTAAAGATATAACTGATAGCGTTTTGCAGCAAGCAGGGGTAATTGCTGCGGCAGAAGCAAAACCGCGTACGAGCTGGCGTTCAACAGCCGAATACCGGCAGGAGCTTTTAAAGGTTTTGCTTCACCGGGCAGCGCAAATAGCTTATGCCAGGTTAAAAAGTGAGGGGTAATAACTAATGAAGGAAAGTACCATATCCTTAAAAGTCAATGGTGACAGTTATACCCTCCGAGTTCCCGTTAATCGGACCCTGTTGCAGGTCATCAGAGAAGATCTGGGCCTTACGGGCACTAAAGAGGGTTGTTGTGAAGGAGAATGCGGGGCCTGCACTATCCTCCTTGATGGACGTCCGGTTAATTCCTGCCTGGTCCTGGCTGTAGAAGCAGATGGTCATGAAATAACTACAGTGGAAGGATTGAGTAGCGAGGGAGTCTTACATCCCTTACAGCAAGTCTTTATTGAGGAGGGGGCGATACAATGCGGTTTTTGTACACCGGGAATGCTTATGGCTGCCTTAGGGCTGTTAAATGAAAATCCGTCCCCTACAGAAGAAGAGATTCTTAAGGGTATAGAGGGTAATTTATGTCGCTGTACCGGGTATACACGTATCATCAAAGCAATAAAGAAGGCATCAGAAATAGTGGCCCAGGAGAAGCAATAGCATCGGGCCAGGCAAGTACCTGTCACCAGGGTACAGCGTTATTAGCCCGTGCGTTAAATTTTCAGTGCTTGAATGATAAAACCGCCCTACTGGGGCGGTTTAATGTTGATGCGCTTGTTAAAATCGTAGAAGTCAACCGTCATGGTCAGTTTGTCCTGGGGGCGCTGGCGGTGGGCGGCTTCGAGGGAAACTTTGCGGATGTAGTTACTGCCCCGTTCCACCCAGAACTGGTAGTAAAGATCCTGCCAGTAGCTGTTGAGGAACTGGTTGTTGACCTGCGGCCGGCAGGTGAGGAGGTAGGGCCTCCCCGGCACCTTTTTCTGGCGGCCCAAAAACTTCAAATCATCCACCCCGGTAATTTTTAAAATGGATAGGGGATTGATTTCAGCCATATACTTTTCCTGCTCCAGGGGGTTGTTGCCAGGGGTGACCATCCAGCGTTTGGAGGTCGGGTCGCGAAAATAAGTGGTATCTTTGACCTGGTAGATTTCCACCGGCTGGCCGGTCATTTGGCCCTTTAAATACAGGCTGCCGTCACCGGCCCGCTCCCCGTCCAGGCTGCTTAAGCCTATTTTATTTCCCCCGGTAATCAGGCTGGCCTCGACGTGGAAACGGTAGCTGGTTGCCTGGTTGGTAGTATCAAGGGCCTGGACGATAAGTTCCTGGGGTTCGACCTTTATCTCCCGCAGGTAATAAGAATAAAACCAGCCGCCAGCCAGGGCCAGCACTAGCGCTACGGGTAAAATAACCTGCCAGCGTAAAAATCTACAGGCCAAGCAAACCACCTCTCCCGCCAGGTTCTACCTTCAAGTTGTACGAGGGTAGGGCCACCCTTTCGCCATCCGGGTTAGTGCCTGCCCGGATCCTTATTTAATGGTATGCCGGGCGGGAAAAAATATGCCAGGCCTTCTGGTAAAGGGTGCAAAATATAGGGTAAATTTAATAAGCACCATATTTGGCTACCGCCTGGTAAAGGGCCAGGACATTCCGGGGTGGCAGGTCAGCGCCCAAGATACCGCTGGAGGTGGAAAAGATATACCCACCGCCGGGCGCCGCCGCTAGCAGGAGCTGCTCTACTGCCGCCGTAATGGTTTCTGGCGTACCTGTAGCCAGGAGGTTTAAGTCGAAATTGCCCATTAAGCACAGGCACCCGCCGTATTTCTTCTTAATGGCGCCAATGTCCATGCCGGCGGCCGGTTCCAGGCACTGGATGCCGTCCAGGGGTAAAGCTGCCAGGTCAGGTAAAATGGCCTGCAAGTTACCGTCGGAGTGGTAAAGGACCGGAACGCCCATGGCTTTAATGGCCTCTACCTGGCGGCGCAAAAGGGGCAAAAAGATTTCCCGCCACAGGTCGGGGTGAATGTAGGTCCCCCGCTCATAGGCAATGTCGTCGCCGATGAGCAGGCCATGGGCCCCGGCCTGGACGCAGAGGCGGGCCAGCTCCAGGTTAAAGTCGACTACAGCCGCGGCCAGGTCGCTGATGGCTCCCTCCCGGCCGGCCACCGCCAGGAGAAAATCCGTAAAATCAAAAAGCTTATTGGTTCCCTGGAAAGGGCCGTCTACAAAGGCAAAAATGAAGAAATCCGTTTCCTCCCGCCAGCGCCGTAAGGAACGCAGGTCGAAGGCGCTCGCATCAGGCAGGCGGTAACTGGCTGCTTCCTTGACGGCGGGGATGGCCGGGGCCTGGACGGTAGTCAGGCCCCTCTGCCGCCGCAGCCGCCGGCCCCAGATATCCTGGTAGCAGTCATTTCCCTCTTCTTTTAATGGCGCCTGGGGAGTAACAGCCAGGAGGTCCATCCCCAGGAGTTCCCGGGCAGCCACTTCCTCAGCAAAACCCGCCGGTCCTTCCCGGCCCAGCAGGGCCGCCACCAGCCCCGGTTCCAGCTCAAATTCTCCCGCCGGCACCCGGTCGGGCCGGCCCCGGGCCAGGGCCACCTGCACCCGTTCAACATGGTTCACGATCCTTCGCCTCCTACGGCAACATCAGGGAATTAACAAACACATTCTGAAAGGACGGCCGGGTCATGAGTTCGATATAGCCCACCTGGCGGGCTATTGTTTCTCCCCGCTGCCTTTCGTCCATGGAAAGGAGGGCCAGCCGCGCCCCGGTGCCGGCAGCGTTGCCCACCTGGCGGAAGGCGGCCAGGGGAAGTTTGGGGAACATGCCGATGGTAATGGCGCTTTCCAGCTTCAGGTGGGTACCAAAGGCCCCGGCGACCACAACTTCTTCCAGGTCGGCCACCGTGAGGCCCGCTGCCTCCAGGAGGAGTAGGGTACCGCTGGCGATGGCTGCTTTGGCCAGCTGGATCTCGCTGATGTCCTTCTGGGTTACTACCAGGTCGCTGTCAATGCCGGTTTCCTCAGCCGGTACCAGCAGGAATTCCGCTGGGCCACCCCCGGCAGGTCGCCTTACCCGGGGATGATTTAAATCTAACCGGCCGCTGGCGTTGAGGACGCCGGTACGGTAAAGCTCGGCCACGGCGTCGAGGATGCCGGAACCGCAGATACCCAGAGGTGGTACACCGCCAATGCTCTCCCAGTAGACCTCCCGGCCGTCGTCACTGAGCCGGACGGCGGCGATGGCCCCGGTAATGGCGCGCATCCCCTGGGCGATGTGGGCGCCTTCAAAGGCCGGCCCCGAAGCGCAGGAGCAGGAAAGCATTTTACCACCATAACTTAAAACAATTTCCGTATTGGTACCGATATCCAGGCCCAGGGTGACTTTGCGGGCCTCGTCAAGGCGGCTGCCCAGGATCATGGCCACATGGTCGCCGCCGACAAAGCCGGCAATTACCGGCTGGAGGTAGACATAGGCTCCCGGGCTGAAGTTTAAACCCAGGCGCCGGGCTTTTACCTCCACCGGTGTAGTCAGAGCCGGGACGTAGGGGGCCCGGGCCAGCTGGGCCACCGGCAGGTGCAACAACAGGTGGTGCATGGCGGTGTTGCCCACGATGACGGCTTCTTCAATGTCTGTCGTAGTTACGCCGGCCTTCTCAGCCAGGGTGGCGGCCAGGCGGTTCAGCCCCTCGATTGCTACTTCCTGGAGGCGCCGGTATTCGGCTTCTCCCTCCAGGGCATAGCCCAGGCGGGCCATGACATCTTCGCCGTAGGCGATCTGGGGGTTCATGATCCCATCGGCAGACAGGGTAGCCCCCGTTTCCAGATTTATCAGGAAACCGGCCACCTTGGTGGTCCCCAGGTCGACGGCCAGGCCCACCGGCGGCGGCGCCGGCCGGCCGGCATAAATGTTGATCACCTCTGAACCGCGTACCGTAACCACGCCGGTGCCGTCGGCCGCCAGGGGCTCTGTCGCTAAAGCCAGGTTAAAATCTACTTCCGGGCGGTCCAGGCCGTAAGTGGCCTCCAGTTCGCCAGCCACCTGCTGCCAGAGGGGCCGGGGGTTCTCAATGGTCGTCCTGGTTAAAGGCAGGTTATACCTTTTAACCGGCGCTTCCGGGACTACTGCGACGTCCAGCCCTTCCACCTGAAGTTTCTGAACGCCGAGCATGGATTCCGGGGGGATTTCCACTTTCAGCGGTCCCTGGATGACTGCCTGGCAGGCCAGGCGATAACCCTGTTCCAGTTGCTCCTGCTTCAAGAAACGCCTTTCCGCCGGCGTCGGCTCCCCGGCGTCGCCGGCGGCTACCCGCACCCGGCAACGGCCGCACAGGCCCCTGCCGCCGCAAGGTGCCGTCAAGCCCCCCGCTCCCAGGGCCAGCCCTAGTTGCTGGGCCGCGGCTAAAATAGTCTGGCCAGCTGCAACCTGAGCGCGCCGGCCCACCGGCTGGAAATCAACTAGCACTTCCTTCAAACTTAGCACCCCCTATTTTGCGGAACACGCTGGGCGTGTACCCTTCCTGCTTTTTAAATACCTGGCTGAAATAACGGGCGTCGTGATAACCGACCCGTTCGGCTATTGCCGCCACCGGCAGGTTGGTATTCAGCAGCAATTCCTTAGCTGCTCTAAGGCGTACCCTGGTCAGGTAATCAATGAAGTTCTGGCCCTTAACCTGCTTAAAGAGGCGGCTGAAATAACAGGGACTTAAATATACCTGCTGGGCGACTTCTTCCAGGGTGAGATCCTGGCTGAAGTTGGCTTCGATAAACTTGCTGGCCCGGTCAATAAGGGAAGAATTGCGTTGTTCCCGGCTGGCTGCTACCTGATCTGCCAGGTCCATCAGGCGCGCCAGGATGCGCTCCCGCATAGCCGCCAGGTTATCCAGGTTTAAAAATTCGCTGCTACCGGCCAGGGTGAGGTTGGAAACGGCCTCCGGGTCGGCTCCGCCTTCCAGGGCGGCATTGGCTGCCAGGGCCACCAGTTCCAGGAGTTTCATCTTTAACAGGGCCGGGCGCCTTTCCTGTTCCTCCTGCACCGGCAGGGAGCGGCCTGCCCTGGACCGGGTGGTTACGTCGTCAGCATGGATAACCTGGTCGCCGCCATAAAGCAGGCGGAATTCAGCTGCCGCCGCCGCTTCGGCATAGGAGCGGGCCAGGTCGGTAACCCGTTCAGCCAGGCGGCCAATACCCACCGTCACGGTCACTTCCGTGTCCTGGCGCACCTGGCGGCAGATGGCCTCGCCCAGCTGGATGGCGGCCCGGCGGGGGTCACGTTCCTTTCCCAGGTGATCGAGGGGCAGGAGAACGGCAAATTCGTCCCTGGTGACAGGTGCTACCAGGGTTCCCGGCCAGCCGGCCGTTGCTTTTTCAATACTCTCCTTTACCCGCTGCTTTAAAAGCTGCCGTTCGATTTCCGTCCCTTCCCGGGCAATGTTAGCAAAATTATCAATATCTACCAACAGGGCCAACCGCGGCAGGGAGGTGATCCCCAGGAAAAGGGCGCGGCTCTCGGCCTCGGCTCCTGCTATATTCCCATTGATCAGGTCCATAATAAAGCCCAGGCGGATCAGGGGCTTCATTTCTTCCAGGGCCTCTTTGAGCCGGGCCGTTTCCTGCTGGCGCCGGCGGGTTGCAGAAATATCGGCAGCCAGTTCATCCAGGAGCTTGATCATTTCTTCCCCGTCTACCGGCTTTAATAAATATTTCGAGGCGCCCAGGGAGACTGCTTCGCGGGCGTAATCAAATTCGCCATAGGCGGAGACAAAGATAAGCCTGGTTTCGGGAAGAAGTGACCGTATCTCCCGCCCGGCAGTGAGGCCGTCCATGACGGGCATCTTAATGTCAAGGAAGACAATATCCGGCCGCAAAGTTGCTGCCAGGTTTACAGCCTCCATACCATTACCTGCTTCAGCAGCCACCTGGTAGTGGGGCCGTTCCCTGGCCAGCAAAAAACGCATGGCCTGCCGCTCCAGGGGTTCGTCGTCAACAAGCAGGATCTTGATTTCCGTGGACAAAACCGGATATAGCCCCCTTCATAAATACTACGTTACTCTTTAGTATAGGGAAAAGTGAGCTGAATGCAAGTCCCTTTTCCCGGCGTGCTGGTCACATCCAGGGCACAGTTGCTGCCAAATTGATGCTGCAGGCGCCGGTAAACATTGACAATCCCCAGCCCGCTGACCTGGCCCTTGCTGCCACCCCGTACTTGGAGGTCAAAAATGGCCTTCTGGACCTCAGGTGGGATGCCAATGCCGTCATCCTTTATTTCTATATGCACCTGGTCCCCCACCCGGCGGCCGGAAACGGTAATTCTCCCGCCCTCCTCCCTGGGCTCCAGGCCGTGGATGACAGCGTTTTCTACCAGGGGCTGCAGGACCATGCAGGGTACGCGAGCATCTAGCACAGCTTCCTCTACCAGTACCTGGCTCCGGACCCGGTCTGGAAAACGCGTCTCCTGGATATAGAGGTAGTCGCGCACGGCAGCTATCTCCTCGGCTAGGGTCACAGTTTCTTTGACCTGGTAGAGGCTGTAGCGCATGAGACGGGCCAGGGCGCGCACCATTTTTTCGGTAGTTGCCGCTCCCTCAAAGAGGGCCAGGCGGGCGATGGTATTTAAAGAGTTAAACAAGAAATGGGGATTGACCTGGGACTGGAGGACTTTGAGTTCGGCATCTTTCAGGGCCTGCTCCAGCTGGTGCTGCCTTTTCAGGAAGTGGATAAAGCTCGCGCGCTGCTCCTCCAGTTCTTTATTGACCAGTAAAACGGCGTTGAGCTGCATGATCTGCCCGGACACAAAGGAGAGGAGGCCGCAGACGGCTTCCAAATCCTTTATGGACAGCACCGGTACGGCCGCCTGCAATTGCGCCGGGGCGGGATCGCCCTCTAAAAGGCAGTGGCCGCAGAGGACGGCTCCCACCGTACCGTCTTCACCCGCCAGGGGATAGGATATTTCCACCAGGCCGGCATGGCAGCGGTAAATAAACGCCTCTTTAAAATTACCCGCCAGGGTGGTAACATCAATGTCTTTTGCCGGGTTGCCCTGGAGTAAATGGCAATGCCGGGAGCATTCCAGGAAGCCTCCCAGGGGGGTCAAAGGATTACCGGCGGCATCCACCATGACCAGGTGCAGCCCGGTCATACGGGTAAAGGCCAGCTGCAGGTCTTCCAGGGAACCTTCCCCAAAGAATAAATCCAGGGTAGCCGGGGCCAGGACCGCCTGGCGTTTCTGGCCGGCGCCAATCAGGTCTTTAATCAGCTGGACGGCGGCGGTGGCATCGGGCGCGTAGCCATCAGCCCCCATTTTGGCAGCAATAGTCTCATTCAGCGGCGTACCGCCCACCACCACTTTAACCTTGCCACGCCAGCCGGCTTCTTGCAGGGCGGCAATGGTTTCGCCCATGGCTCCCCGGGTAGAGGAAAGGAGGGCTGACAGGCACAGGACGTCAGGACGGTATTTAATTACCGCCTCGACAAAGGTACTGGGAGCGACATTGACGCCCAGGTCAATTACCTCAAAACCCGAGGCTTCGAGCATTATCCCCAGTAAATTTTTACCGATATCATGGATGTCTCCCTGAACGGTACCGATTATGGCCCGCCCCACCGGTTGAACCTGGCCGGCCAGCATAAAAGGCTTGATCTCCTTCAAACCGGTGTGCATGGCCCGGGCGGTAATAATCAGGTCGGTGACGTAAATCTCATTGCGTTCAAACCTTTCCCCCACCACATCCATGGCTGCCACAAAGCCGTCGGTAATAATTCGGGCAGGATCTACCCCGGCGGCCAGGGCCTTCTTAACTTCTTCCCGTACTTGGACGGCATTGCCGTTGATTACAGCCTGGATTAAATTTTCCAGGAAAAAAGGCATATTTTTCCTCCTAATGAAAACGGCCGCAGCAGGGAACCTCCCTGCCTGCGGCCGGATTTACTCTAAGCTTAAGCTTTAATTTTCCCGGCGCGGGCGGCGGCAATATACTCCAGGCAGTATTCATCCTGGCCGGCCAGGGCTGTAGCCGCTCGCAAAAGGCCCATCAGGGGCATATCCAGGGGGTCAAGGATAAAGGCATCCATCCCCCGGGTCAGGCACATGACCATAAAGGCCCGGTTTAACAGCCGGCGCTCTGGTAAGCCATAAGAAACATTGGATAGGCCGCAGATAGTATGAACTTTGGGGTACTTTTCCTTTAAAGCCGCCACCGATTCTAAAGCTTCGACGCCGTACTGGCTGTTAACCCCCAGGGGCTTAATCAGGGGATCCAGGTAAATATCATCTTCTGGTATCCCAGCTTCCACCAGCCCCGGTACCAGCCTGCCGGCTACCCGCAAGCGGTCCGCCACCGACTCCGGCATGCCGCCGTCGTCCATGCAGAGGGCAATGACCTTAGCTTTATATTTCTGCACCAGGGGCAAAACTTCCTCCCAGCGCTGCTTCTCCGCAGTGATGGAATTGATCATGGCCTGGCCTTTATGGGCCGCCAGGCCGGCGGCCAGGGCTTCGGCGCTGGGACTATCGATACACAAGGGCACGTCAACGACTTCCTGGACGATATGCACCAGCCATTCCATGACCTTATCTTCTTCGCCGATGCTTGTCCCGCAGTTGACGTCAATAATATGCGCGCCGGCCTCAACTTGCTTTCTGGCCAGGTCCTGGATATATTCCTTATCGCGTTCGGCTATGGCCCGGGCAATGGCCTTGCGGCTGGAATTTATCAGCTCACCGACTACCAGCATCCCCCGGCCTCCCTACGAAGCCAGCAGCTGGCGGGCGAGATCTACGGCTGAGGCAGCATCGGGAGCATAGCCGTCGGCACCGATTTCATCGGCAAATTTCTGGGTAACCGGGGCGCCGCCGACCATGATCTTGATTTTATCGCGGTAAGCTGCCAGGCCCTCGACAGTTTTCTTCATCTGCATCATGGTGGAGGTCAACAGGGCCGAAATGCCGACCAGCTGGGGCTTGTGCTCTTCTACCGCCTGGACAAATTTTTCTACCGGTACGTCAATACCCAGGTCAATTACCTTGAAGCCGGCTCCTTCCATCATCATAATGACCAGGTTCTTGCCGATGTCGTGGAGGTCGCCTTTGACGGTGCCAATGACTAGGGTGCCCTTATCCTCCATGGCGCCACCGGCCAGCAGGGGCTTGACCACATCCATGCCAGCATGCATGGCCCGGGCCGCCACCAGGACCTCAGGTACGTAAACTTCATTGTTCTTAAACTTGACGCCAATGATATTCATAGCTGCAATCAGGCCGTCGTTAATAATGGTGGTGGGGGCGATGCCCTCATCCAGGGCCTTCTGGGTCAGCTCCTTGACCTTGTTGGCATTGCCGGCCATCAAGGCTTCTTTAATTTCCTCCAGGACTGCCACTTTACCTTGCCTCCTTGAAATATTAATGTTAGTTCATTTTTAAGTCTATTTTAAGATTACTTGCGCTGCAAGGCTAAATTCTTGCCAAAGGTTTGTTTTCTTGCCCTTGGAGGAAATTACCTGAATGCCTTTCCCGGTCGGGAGCAGCCTGGATTTCTGCAGTCCCTTTCCCGCGCCCTTAAGGCGAAACCTCCCGGCGATACTTTGCGCAGCCGCAAAACCCTGGAGGCAGCCTTAGAAAAGTTGGAAAAACGTTTTGGCCTGCGCCGGGTGATTATCGTCGCCGACCGGGGGATCAACAGCAAGCTCAATTTAAAGCGCATAGTGGAACGGGGCTACAGCTACATCTTTGCCGCCCGCATCAAGAGCATGAAGAAAGAGATTACCGATGTGATATTAGACGAAAACGGTTACCAGGAAATAACTAATGGCCAAGAAGTTATCTGCTACAAAGTTATCGAGTACATAAACGAATTCACCGCTGAAGGGAAAAAGTACCAGTTACCTGAGAAACTAATCATCACCTATTCCAGCCGGCGGGCGGAAAAAGATTGGGCCGACCGGGAAAGGTTAATTGAAAAAGCCCAAACCCTTTTAGAAAGCAAGGGCCAAAATCCAAGCCAGCAACAAACGCGGCGGTAAGAAATACCTCAAAGAAGTAGATTGTACTGGGACATGGGTACTGGACGAAGAAGTCATTGCCAGGGCCAAACAGTTTGACGGTTATTACGGCATCCAGACTAGCGAGAAAGAAATGAGTGCCAAGGAGATTCTGGATGCTTACCAGCGAAGATCACCTGGCTTTGGAGCCATGGTTGGTAGCCCATTACCTGGAGGACGGGCGTGCTGAACCACTACGGGCCCAGTTTAGCCTCACGGTGGTTTTTTGGTATACCGTTCTGGCCTTAGCCTGGTCCCTTGCCTGGGGGTCACCATCGTCGGAGTGATCGTTTTTGTCCTCCGTTTTTGTTATAGCTTCCAGCTCTTTCTTCAGTTGTTTTACCGGGTGCTGCTATTGCGCTATTACTGTGTCCCCACCTCGGCCATGATGCGCATCACCGGTCACAGCCAAAGCTTGCTGGAGGAGCACCTGGCCCTGGTGGAAAAGCACTTCCCTGACGAGGAGCCACTGGTCAGTTACATCAGTAACAGGGGTATCAAGCTGAAAAAGAGCAGTTAAGGATTAATGGGGTTATCTCATCTTGCTTTTTGAGACCTTCAAGAACGGGAAATCGCTCTTCGCTTTGACCTGACTAATGAGTCCTGGCTCGCCAAAACCCACTTACGAAAGCGTGGTGTGCAGATGCCTGCTAATGTATCAGATAGCGGTTGACAAGGAAAAAGAAAATTTGCTTTTGTTTGGAACGAACGAGCTTCTACGAAGCAGCTAAATTACCCACTACTTAACCTGTCGCGAGCGAGGTTTATGCTTTACCAAAGGAACAGGCCGGGTAGCGGCAGTCGGGGCAGCCCTGGCAGAGGCCACCGGCTGCCAGCCCGGCTATATCTTTACGCTGCAACCGTTCTCCCGTTAAAACCCGTGGCAGGACCAGGTCAAAAATGG
>NZ_PVXL01000028.1 GCF_002995805.1 Neomoorella stamsii | reverse complement strand
CGTCTTGCCCTTCGCCACCGCCCCCACCGCCCCCACCCCTGGTAACCATGCGGCGCAGGACCGGCATTTCAAGGGTAATTTTCCAGGGTTCTGTCACCACCAAACTACCACCGGCAACAGTCAGGTCAACTGCTGCCCCCAGCACCAGGGCCCGGCGTTCCAGGTCTTTATTATCCCAGCAACCAGCTGTAATTATTGTTAACAATAATAGAAGTAGGCCGGCCCGGTACAGGCTCCTCCGGTTCATTGCTTTTTCTTCCCCCTACCAATGCGCCTGGCTTCCAGGGGTCTGAGATAGGCGGGGCGCAAGCGCTCCCTGAAAAGGGCGGTCCGGTAAATACTATCTTTAAGATCTGCGGCTGTCCAGGGTGCCCAGGGCTTAAGATAAGGTACACCGAAGCTTTTTAAAGAAACCATGTGGGTAAGGATTAGCATTAACCCTAAAATAACGCCATAGAGGCCAAAAACAGCCGCCATGATCATTAAAAAGAAACGCAAGATCCGTAAGGAGATAGCAGCGTCATAACTGGGAACGACAAACCCGGCTATAGCTGTCAGTGCCACAACAATTACCATGGCCGAGCTGACAATACCCGCCTGGACCGCCGCCTGGCCCAAAATAAGCGCCCCCACCACCCCCAGGGTTTCCCCTAGGGGGCCTGGCAGGCGTATACCAGCTTCCCGCAATAGCTCCAGGACACTTTCCATGATAAAGGCTTCGATAATAGTTGGAAAAGGGAGGCCTTCGCGACCGGCGCCGATGGAAATGGCCAGGGAGGTAGGGATCATTTCCGGCGTAAAGGAAACCATGGCAATGTAGAAGGACGGTAGCAGCAGGGCCAGGAAAGAGCCGGAAAAACGCAAAGTGCGAATCAGGACAGCAATAAACCAGCGGTGGTAATGATCTTCCGGGCTATGCATTAAGGAGTTGAAAGTCGCAGGTACAATCAGGGCAAAAGGTGTATTATCGGTTAAAATAACTACCCGCCCTTCCAGGAGGGCGGCGGCAGCTTCATCGGGCCTTTCGGTATTTTGGATCTGGGCAAAGGGCGAATACCATTTATCCTCGATAAACTGCTCGATATAGCTGCTTTCCAGGATACCGTCGATATCGATTTTGTTGAGGCGTTGCTCCACTTCAGTGATCAACCCAGGGTTAGCTATACCCTCAATGTACATTAAACCAACTGTCGTCTGGCTGCGCCGGCCCAAAAAATAAGTCTTTAATTTAAGCTGAGGGTCCCGCAGGCGGCGCCGCAAGAGGGCCGTATTGGTCCGCAGGCAATCAGAAAAGCCCTCACGAGAACCCCTGATTAAGGCTTCGGTAGGCGGCTCTTCCACTCCCCGGTGTTCCCAGCCATAAACCTCAATGGCCAGAGCCCGGTTGACACCATCAAGTAAAAATAAGGCAAAGCCGCTCAGGATACAGCGGGCCGCTTCCCGAAAATCAATTATTTCCCGGACATTGGCTACAGTTAAAAGGGAGTCCCTGACCTGGCGGTAGAGTTCATAAGGTGCCCCCGTCAATACCGGCATCGCCTGGGGCGCTTCCAGGAGGATTGATTTCATAATCTGATCATTAACAATATCATTGTTTACCAGCCCGTCGACATAAACAAGAGCCGCCTGATGCCCCATAACCCCGCCAATTCGCATCTGCCTGTAGACAACATCCTGGCAGTCGGCAAAAATGGCTTGTAAAGTTTCTAGATTAACCGCCAAACTATATTGCAACGGCAGTGCTGCCGCCTGCCCTTCATCCACCAGGGGAAGGGTTATTTTTTCTTCTCTTGTTTTTGAGGCCTTATTCCTATGTCCCAGGTAACGCCAGGATTTATTAGCCACCAGGATTTCTTCTCCTTAAAATGCTATCTTTATCTTGCCTGGAAAAACAGTAAAATATAACCTGGAAAGTCAGCAATACCTGGTTTAGAAAGTTAAAGAAAAGTTATAGCAAACTACAGAGAAGTCATAAGGATATTTTCCAGGGCAAAGGAAAAAAGCTACATTGACTTCACCCGGTTTTTGGGTTATAATAAGTTTTGCTGCCGGGATGTAGCTCAGCTTGGCTTAGAGCGCACGGTTCGGGACCGTGAGGTCGCTGGTTCGAATCCAGTCATCCCGACCATTGTTTTCGAAAGATAAAAGGCCTATCTCAGCAAGAGATGGGCCTTTTTAATTTTAGGTCATCACCCTTTGAGGCGGCCGACATAAGATATATTGAAACCAGTCAAGGAGGGGAAGTTACATGGGCGGCCTAACCCTAGACAGACGTTTTGCTTTCATCCTTTTCCTGATCCTCATCCTGCTGTTCTTCGGTGACAATTAAAAAAATGGTCAAGTTTAATCCGGGGCCAGGTCAACCTGGCCCTTTTTTATACCAGTCCGGGGAAAGCAAGCTGGCGCAGGGCTTCGTAAAGGACCAGGGCGACGGTATTGGCTAGATTTAGCGAACGAAGCCCCGGGCGCATGGGAATGCGCAATACCTTCTCCCCTGCCGGCTTCAGGATGGAGGCAGGCAGGCCACGGGTTTCGGGGCCAAAGACGAGAAAATCTCCCGGACGATATTTGACATCCGTATAATGGCGATGGCCCTTAGTCGAAAGGTAGTAACAAGTGGCTTGGGGGTAGGTTTCCTGAAAAGACTGCCAGCTGTTATGTTCATGGATAGTTACTTCCTGCCAGTAATCCAGGCCGGCGCGCTTCAAGTGCTTTTCATCCAGGCGGAAGCCAAGGGGATGGATTAAATGTAAGACCGTCCCCGTAGCCGCGCAGGTACGGGCAATATTGCCGGTATTCTGGGGGATTTCCGGCTGGTAGAGGACAACGTGCAGTGGCAAGGTAATCTAATCTCCTTTGAAAATGCTCTTTCACTTAAATAAAAGTCAGCCCTCTAATTTTCAGGGTTCACTGGCGGTATCCAGCCCGCGTTGAAGGATTATTCCAAACTAAAGTAACTCCGTATGATAATCCACCAGCTCGATCTCACCTTCAGCCTCCAAAAAGCCCATGACCGCGGCCAGGACCTGGTCGGCATGGCTGCCGGCGGTGCTGACGCAGGCAATGCCCACCTCGGCCTCCTGGTGGCTGTCATGGCGCCCTACTTCGGCGGCGGCGACGTTAAAGCGGTTGTGCAACCGCGTCAGGACACTCTTCAGCACCCGTCGCTTATCCTTCAGGTTCCTTGCCCCGGCAATACGCAGGGTCGCTGTACTTACCCCTATTACCATTCCCCTCATTCCTTCCCCCTGAATTTTCCCTTTTTACCAGGGTTATTTTTATGTTCCCTCATACCGGCAACGGGTTCACATTTCGGCCCACTTTTGTTATATTATATCTGAAACTGGTGCAGCCAGTTTCTAAAAGTCTCCCACTTCTGACCTCCCACTTCCCACTTCTATTTATGGAGAGGAGGAAACTATCTTGGGCCAGAATTTAGCCCAGAAAATAATCAGCCAGCACCTGGTGGCCGGCAAGATGGTGCCGGGGGAGGAAGTTGCCATCCGCATCGACCAGACCCTGACCCAGGACGCCACCGGCACCATGGCCTACCTGCAGCTGGAAGCCATGGGCATCCCCCGAGTGCGGACCAAACTTTCCGTCAGCTATGTCGACCATAATACCCTCCAGACCGGCTTTGAAAACGCCGATGACCACCTTTTCCTGCAGAGCATAGCCGCTAAATACGGTATCATCTTTTCCCGTCCCGGCAACGGCATTTGCCACCAGGTTCACCTGGAGCGCTTTGCCGTCCCGGGGACAACCCTCCTGGGTGCTGACAGCCATACCCCCACGGCCGGTGGGGTGGGCGCCCTAGCCATCGGCGCCGGCGGCCTGGATGTCGCCGTGGCCATGGCCGGTGGACCCTTTTATTTTAACATGCCGGTGGTGATCCGTGTCAATTTACACGGCCGCTTATCTCCCTGGGTCAGCGCCAAGGATATTATCCTGGAGGTTTTACGCCGCCTGACGGTCAAAGGTGGGGTGGGTAAAATCATCGAATACGGCGGGGATGGCGTTGCCACCCTTTCCGTACCGGAACGAGCCACCATTACCAATATGGGCGCCGAGCTGGGCGCCACCACCTCCATCTTTCCCAGCGACGAGATTACCCGGGCCTTCCTGGCCGCCCAGGGACGGGCTGCCGACTGGGTAGAATTACTACCGGATGCCGATGCTACCTATGAACAGATCATTGATATTGACCTGGGAAACCTGGAACCCCTGGTGGCCAGGCCTCACATGCCGGATAACGTGGCCACCGTCCGGGAAGTAGGTCCAATTAAAGTCAACCAGGTGGCCATCGGTAGCTGCACTAATTCTTCATATGCCGACCTCATGCGCGTGGCGGCCATCCTTAAAGGCAAGCGCGTTCACCCGGATGTCAGCCTGGTCATTGCCCCCGGTTCCCGCCAGGTCTTCCGGATGCTGGCGGATAACGGCGCCCTGGCCGACCTGGTCACCGCCGGCGCCCGCATTCTGGAATGCGCCTGCGGCCCCTGCATTGGGATGGGACAGGCCCCGCCTTCGGGCGGTGTCTCGGTGCGGACCTTCAACCGCAACTTCCAGGGCCGCAGCGGTACTGCTGACGCTTTAGTTTACCTGGCCAGCCCTGAGGTTGCTGCTGCGACGGCCATCAATGGATACTTAAGCGATCCCCGGGAACTTGGGGACCCCATCAATATAACTTTACCGGCAAGCTTCCCCGTAGACGATGGCATGTTTATCTTCCCGCCGGAGGATGGTTCGCAGGTGGAGATCCGGCGCGGGCCCAACATCAAGCCGCTGCCGTTACCTCAGCCGCCTGACCCGGTGATTGAAGCGCCGGTAATCTTAAAGACGGGCGATAATATTACGACTGACCATATTTCACCGGCCGGAGCCAAATACCTGCCCCTCCGTTCCAATATTCCTGCCCTGGCCGAGCACGCTTTCGAAGGGGTGGACCCAACCTTTGCCCGGCGGGCCAGGGAAGCCGGCCAGGGAATAATTGTCGGAGGGCAAAACTACGGCCAGGGATCCAGCCGCGAACATGCCGCCCTCTGCCCCATGTACCTGGGCATCAAAGCCGTCATTGCCAAATCCTTCGCCCGTATCCACCGCAGTAACCTGGTGAACTTTGGTATCCTGCCGCTAACCTTTGCCGACCCGGCTGATTATGACCGCATTGCAGCCGGTGATAAACTGGCCATCGATTTAAGGAGCGGCTTGGGTCAGGAGGAAATCGCAGTTACTAACGTCACCCGGGGCTTTACCTTTAAAGTGCGCCACGGCCTTTCACCCCGCCAGCAGACCATCATCCTGGCCGGGGGACTATTGAACTATACCAGGCAGCAAGCAAAAGGGAACTGACCATAGTGCTTTCATGGCGGAAATGAATAAAGTAGAAATAAAACCACCCGGGAAGGTAAACCCGGGTGGTTTTGATATGGCCATTATCAGGAAGCCGTAACGTGGCCCCTGACCACGGTTATTGGCCTCTTTTCCCAGCCTGAAGCGATATCTTACCATTATCCGTGGATCAATACCGGCAGGCAGCGGGTGCAGACCCAGGTGCTTTCGCCGTGGTGGCGGGTAAAGAGAAGGACAGCCCTGGTTTCATCGGCGCCGCAACGTAGGCAGCGGGGCGATGCGCCTTGAGCCCTTTTTGCCTCCAGGTTCTTTTCCGCAGCCACCGGGTCAAAGGCCGGCGCCTCCCGCTCCTCGATGGTCAGGGCGCCGGTGGGACAGACATTCAGGCAGACCCCGGCGCCATCGCACAGTTCCTCCCGCAGGACTTTGGCCTTGCCGTTAACAATCTCAATGGCCCCCTCGACGCAGGGCGATACGCACAGGCCACAGCCGGTGCATTTCTCTTCGTCTATGCGGACAATCTTGCGTTTCATAAGATCACCCTCTTTTGAGACATAGATTTTTATCAAGCTGCTTTGCTTACCTTTATTTTTATTTTAGCTCCTCTGTGAAAAGCTCATTGTGATGCCTTGCCCCGCCTATTGTGATCCACATCACTACAGTAACTACTAACCACACACTCCCGGCACCCGGGGTGCCTGGCCCTGCAGACCGCCCGGCCGTGGTGGATCAGCAAGTGGTGGGCTTCACCGCGGGTACCGGGCGGCAGGACGGCCATCAGCTGCTTTTCCGTCTCCCGGACATTAACGGCACAGGCCAGGCCCAGGCGGTTGGCCACCCGGAAGACATGGGTGTCGACAGCGATGACATCCCGGCCGTAGGCGTTGCTCAGGACCACATTGGCCACTTTGCGGCCTACGCCGGGAAGATCTAGGAGTTCCTCCAGGCTGTCCGGTACCCGGCCACCGTATTTTTCCACCATGGTCCGGCAGGCAGCCACCAGGTGGGCGGCTTTCATCCGGTACAGGCCCAGGCTTTTAATACAGGCGGCGACCTCTTCCGGGTCTGCCGCCGCTAAAGCTGCTGGCGTGGGATAACGCCGGAAAAGCTCCGCTGTCACCTTGTTTACCTGGTCATCGGTGGTCTGGGCCGAGAGGATGGCCGCCACCAGGAGTTCAAAGGCATTGCTGTACTTGAGGCGCGACCGCGCCCCCGGGTAAGCAACCCGCAAAGCCTGCAGAATTGCTTCTACTCTACTCTTTTGCATAACCACTTTCTCCTTGATAAAAAATAGTTACAAACGAAAGGAGGAAGCTGCAATGCTCAGCGCGGAAGTAAGCCTTTACCCTCAAAAGACAACCCGGGCCAGCGACATTATCAATGACGCTATCCAGTCCCTGGCCCAGCAGGGCGTTAGCTACAATGTCGGCCCCATAAGCACCGAAATCCACGGCTCGGAAGAACAGGTCTGGGCCGGTATCCGTTCCCTTTTTGCCCGGGCCAGTTCGGCCGGCGAAGTCAGCATGGTCGTTACCCTTTCCAATGCGGCCCGTAAAGGCTGAACCCCGTTTCCGGAATCAAAAAGCCGGTGTATATCATATACAGCCGGCTTTTTTATATTCTTAGCAGGAGCATTTCTACTTACTGACAGGTCCGGCCTCCAGGATGCTGGCCGGGACGTCCTTGAATTTGGCAAAGTTCTCCCTGAAGAGGCCGGCCAGTTTGCGAGCCATGGCATCATATTTTTCCGGTTCCCCCCAGGTATTGCGGGGATTGAGAATTTCCGCCGGGATCCCGGGGCAGGCTTTAGGTACCAGGAAGCCGAAAACAGGGTCGGAGGTAAATTCCACCTCATCCAGTTCACCGTTTAAAGCCGCCCTGACCATGGCCCGGGTATAGGGCAGGCTCATACGCCGGCCGGTCCCGTAGGGTCCCCCTGTCCAGCCGGTATTGACCAGGTAAACGCTGGCGTTATGTCTGGCTATTCTTTCTCCCAGGAGGCCGGCATAAACCATGGGCGACCGCGGCAGGAAGGGTGCCCCGAAACAGGTGGAGAAGGTAGCCTGGGGCTCGGTAATCCCCCGTTCGGTACCGGCCAGCTTGCTGGTATAACCGGACAGGAAATGGTACATGGCCTGTTCCCGGGTGAGTTTGGCTATCGGAGGCATAACGCCAAAGGCGTCAGCGGTGAGGAAAACTACCGTCCGGGGATGGCCGCCCACCCCCGGGATGACGGCGTTGGGGATGAAATCTACCGGGTAGGCAGCGCGGGTGTTTTCCGTCAGGGCATCGCTGTCGTAGTCAATGATTCGGCAATGGGGGTCTACCACCACATTCTCCAGGACGCTACCGAAACGGATGGCGTTCCAGATCTGGGGTTCGTGCTCGGCGGAAAGCTTGATGCACTTGGCATAGCAACCGCCTTCAAAGTTAAAAATGCCCTTGTCCGACCAGCCATGCTCATCGTCGCCAATGAGGTAGCGTTCCGGATCGGCCGACAGGGTAGTCTTGCCGGTACCGGAAAGACCGAAGAAAAGGGCCGTATCGCCTGCCGGGCCCATGTTGGCCGAGCAGTGCATGGGGCAAACACCCTGATCTGGTAATAAATAGTTCATGACGGTAAAGATGGATTTTTTCATCTCGCCGGCGTAGGAGGTACCGCCGATGATCACCAGGCGCCGGTCAAAGTTGAGGACAATAAAGGCCTCGGAACGGGTGCCGTCAAGTTCCGGGTTGGCCTTAAAACCTGGGGCACAGATAACGGTAAACTGGGGTTCATGCCCGGCCAGTTCGGCCGCTGTCGGCCGGATAAAAAGCTGGTGAACAAACAGGTTCTGCCAGGCATACTGGTTGACAATCCTAATGGGCATGCGGTAGGCAGGATCAGCCCCGACAAAACCGTCAAAAACGAAGAGATCCCTTCCCTGGAGGTAAGCCGTCAGGCGGCTGTAGAGGCATTCAAAGGTTGTCTCGCTCACAGGCTGGTTGACGGTACCCCAGCTGATGCTGTCGTGGACGGTGGGAGTGTCCACGATAAACCTGTCGTTAGGGGAACGGCCGGTATATTTGCCGGTATTAACGCTTAAAGCCCCATTGGGAGCCAGGATGCCTTCTCCGCGGGCCAGGGCTATCTCAACCAGCCGGGCCACCGGCAGGTTACGGTAAACAGTACCGGGATTAACGAGACCCAAGCGCTCTAAACCATAAGTATTACCCATAAGCTCTCCCTTCCTTCTCTCTCTATGATCTTTAGCAATATACCATAAGGGCTGAAGGAAGGTCAACAGAATCACGAAATGTATACAGTACACCTGTTTTCAGGGGTTACCAGTAGGAACTGTAATGGCCAGCAGTATCCACTTAAACTCCACTTTATGATACTAAATTTCAGAAAGCGGAGATAAAGCGGAGGGAAAGTGGAGAGAAGCAAGGGCCGGCTGTTAAATTATACTTAACTTCTAAAGGCCAAACCTTCTCTCCCGACATGGGACTCTGGGGACATGACCGATAAAAAAAGGGGCGCCGCCCCATATCTTACCGATAAGCAACCCCGCTGGCCGCCAGCACGCCGTTGCCGGCGACAAAGTAGGCCAGGCGCAGGGCTTCCCTGATTTCTTCCTCGCTGGCGCCGAGATCGCGGGCCTGCCTTGCCAGGACGGCTACCCCTTCGCTGGCGCCGTGGGCGGCATCCAGGGCCAGGGTAATCAGGGTTTTGGTTTTGGCGTCCAGGGCGCCGGGGGCCATGGCCGTTTCCGCCACGGCTTTGACGGCCCGGTAAAACTCCGGGTCCCGCCCGGCCAGGGCTTCAATAAAGGCTGGTAAGGGCATAGATATCGCCTCCTTATTCCTGCTATTTTACATGTTCTCCCTGCAGATACAAAATCCTGCCAAATTTTAATAGCTAGGCCGGAATTTTCATGCCATCGCTGGTTACGGCTCGCCGCCATGAGTGGCTTCTCATATCTGTACCATTATTCCCCTGAAACCCCCGCAAGATAAGCTTTAAGGGCCAGAAGCAGGATGCCGGCCTCGGCGGCGTGATAAGGCCAGGGGTGGCCGCGGGATAGGATGTGATCCTGGAGGCCGCTAACATACTGGCGCACCCGCCAGCGGTCTTCCATGAGGGCAGCGGCATAGACTACCAGGGTGGTGGTGAAATTCTCCGGCGTCGTTTGCCGGTACCAGTGGGGATAATTACGCAGGAAATTGGCGTACAGGCGCCGGGCAGCCTCTTCCCGGGGCGTGAGGACGCCGGTTATAATGGGAAACATTTGCGCCAGGGCGTCCGGGTACCACTTCTTCCAGTTGGGCCGCCGGCGTAGGCCGGCGCGGTAAATAGCCGGGCAGTAGCCGCCATCGAGAAGCATTTTAGCCTGGATGGCATCTTTTACTCTTGCGGCCAGGGCTGCATATCTACCGGCTTCTTGGGCGTACTTACTGACCTTTTTCTCCCCCTCCGCCCCCAGGTGTCCGTTCGGCATCCGTGCTTCTGCAGCGTACCCCCTGACGCGCGCCAGCAGCCAGGCGTAATCTTTTAACCCCTGATAGACCTCACAGTTGTCCATCAGGTATTTAACCTTCCAATCCGGCCGTGCCAGGGTAAGGTTATCCTTTTGCAAGGTTGCCAGCATCGCCCCGGCTACCAGTTCGAGCTCCGGCAGGTGGTGCGCGACCCACTCCCTGTCGCCGCTGGCTTCATAATAGCGCCGCACCAGGGTGAGAAAGGTAGCGGCGTAAGAGTCGGAGGAATCGTAGCTGTAAGCAGGCACTTCCGTACTGGCCGCGTCCCCTACCCCCTCCCCTATACTTTTTCGTTCTATATAATAGTCGTAAACTGTACCCGTCACGCCGTAGCGATCTGGCCTTTCCAGATGGGCCAGGTACCAGTCCAGGTAGGCTCGCACCCGCGGTAGACTCAACCCCCAGGCCGCCAGGCCGTAGAGAGCCAGATGAGCAAAATAGGGCACAATCTTCGGCCGGCCAGGGTAAGCAGTAACCACTGCCCCGCTGGGAAGTTGCTGGGCCAGGATCCAGCCGGCCTCCTGGCGGATAACAGCTTCCATAAAAACACCCCCACCATATGTTATGGCGGGGGTGGCGCTTATAACATTGAAGCCAACCCTAAATTCTGGATAATGGCTTCAACTTCATCCCAGAACTCTGTCAAGCTCACTTCCCTGGCCCCTTTTTACATACCTGGTAACCCCGCTCCATAATGATTAGTTTACTAATTGCGCGGGTTCTAGCAATAGTCTCCGCTTCCTGAAGTAAAGCCATCCAATTATTCATGTTTACTCAGCCTAGCCAGTTCACTGCGTAGTTCCCCTAACCTCGTTTCAGCCAGTTCCCAGTCAAAATAATCCTGCTCAACTTCCCAATCTCCTTGTGGTAATGATTGTCGGAAGGTCATAAAATCGGTACCATATTTTTTTGGAAAGTAGTGCTTATTACTTCATATTTACGGATATCACTCAGTACTTTTTGCCGGAGCAATTTCCATAAACTTTCATTAGGTTCTTGGGCTGGCTCTAAACGAATTAAGGTCTCAAGTAACTCTTTGCTAACAGACATCCCGGGGTGCCCCCTTTCTCTGAAACTATTCTAACATCCATTCCATATACTGTCAAAGCCCGGTTTATTTCTACAGTACTGACGTAAATCCCCGCCCGGCGTAAGTACCGGGCGTAACCTTAGAGCCCAACATCTTTATTTCGCTCTTTTCTTATTGATCCTTGGCCGGCGGTAAAAGTTCTTTAGCGCATAATGCTGATTTATCCTGGAGTACAAAAGGCCGTCCTGGCGGGAAAACTGGTTGCCTACTAACAGGTCCTACAGCAAAGCTAATAAGGCGCGGGCCGTATTGGACGTGCCCTACATCAATATCATGAACCTGACCCTGGCGCCGGGTGACGAAGTGCCGTCCCACACTACCCCGGTAGACGTGCTCTTGCACGTCATCGCGGGTGAGGGGTCCATTACCATCGGCCCGGAAACAGCCCGGGTCGCTACCGGGGATATCGTGGTCAGCCCGGCACACATCCCCCATACCCTGGAGGCCAATGCCGGTAGCGATTTCAGCGTCCTGGTGATGAAAATTCCCAACCCGAAAAAAGGGGCCTCCTGAAAGGGGCAACAGGATGTTCCGGCTGAAACGTATTTACGAACCAGCGGCGGTTGATGACGGTTTCAGGGTCCTCATCGACCGCCTCTGGCCTCTAAAATCTCCTTATGTTGCCTTACCAGCGTCATAGATAACATGAGGCATACCCCCCTTTATAGCAATTATAAACTAACTAGCAATAAATGGCACGTGATAAGGATCACACTGGCAAGACAATCTTACTCACAATTGCAGGAAGAAAAAAGGGGTAATATTGGCATATGATCTAAAAGAACTGCCAATCACCATAAGAAGGGAGAACTGTTCCATGAAACTCCCTGGTAATTGTTTAACCACCGCCATGGGTATTCTGCCCCACACTGATCCGGAGTCAGCCTTAAAACTGGCCCTTTCCCAGGATATCCCCTTCTGGCCGCAACTACCCCGGCTGAGTTTTTACGAAGATATGTACGCTCAGGTTTCAGAGCATTTTCCCGGCATTAAGTTGGATTTCGGGGAGAAGGTCATCCGCTTCAATACAAACGACTTTTACAAAGAACTACCTGCTTATAGCGAGAACTGGGAAGACCTCGATTACTTTCGCCTCTCTCCGGAGTACGCCAGGGTTTATCAGCGTTTCCTTTCGGCTGATTTATCCACTTATCCCGCTATTCGCGGCCAGTCCATCGGCCCCGTTAGCTTTGGTCTCAAAATAATTGACGAGAAACAGGCACCGATCATCTACAATGACGAAATCAGGGGGTTCCTCTATGATTTTATAGCTAAAAAAATCCAGGCCCAGTACCTGGATCTGGTCACCAGGAATCCCAGGGCTTTTGTCTGGGTAGATGAACCGGGCCTGGAACTGGTCTTTATGGCCCTTACCGGCTACAGTTCGGAAAGGGCCAGGGAAGATTATCGCCATTTCCTGGCCATGCTCCCCGGACCTAAAGGGGTACATCTCTGCGGCAATCCCGACTGGTCTTTTTTGCTGGGCCTGGAACTTGACATTATCTCCCTCGATGCCCTGCAGTGGGGGCACATTTTTACCCGCTACACCGGCGAAGTGAAAGAGTTCCTGCAAAGGGGCGGTATTATCTCCTGGGGCATCACCCCCACCCTGACCGAAGAGGTAGAAAAGGTAACGATTGAAAAGCTGGTAGCCCAATTGGAAAATCTCTGGGATTATTTGCACGGGCAGGGGATTAGCAAAGAAACTATTATAACCCAGGCCTGGCTGGCGCCGGCCCGCTGCTGCCTGGTAAATGCCGATGGCGCCGCTTCCGTCGAAAAATCCTTCCGGCTGCTCAAAGAAGTTGCCGGGGTAATCAGGAAGAAATACGGGTTATTATAACTTGTAACCCTTGGTGGTCACAAAGCTGACGTTGAAACCGCCTCTTTTTGTAAAAGGAGGACCAGGGCGATGGTTAATCTGATAGAAGAACTACTGCTGCAACTACTTGGAGAAATCCCCATAGGGGTAACCTGGATGGATGCTAACGGCCGTTTGTTCTATACCGACCCTTTGGCCGAAAAACTTCTAGGACCGGCACCGGGCGCTACCGCCACCTTCCTGGACTGCCACCCACCCCATTTGCATGGGCGAATCCAGGCATGCTGGCAAGAAATTACAGGGCAATCCCCCTCTATATGGCAGCACACCATTTACCATGGCAACCGCTGGGTACAGAACTATTTTATCCCTTTAAGCCAAAACTGCTATTTTAAAGGGTTGGTCATCATCAGCCGCGAAATTACCGGGAAACACAGGCGCCCCTATTTTGTCCAGCCTGGCAAACTTTTTCTCTAGAAAAATTTTGAGCCATACAAAAACTGTTTTGTTATTGGGTTGTCATGGATTCGGGTTTGATATTTCTTTCTTTCCACGGAAAATCCTGTTAATAGCCAGATGGGCTTTCGTATACGTTGATTCTCCTTGGCCTTACCTTTATAATGTAAGTTGAGGAGGGAGTAAGGCAGTGCCGGTAGTGACGATATCTTCAAAAGGACAGCTAATTATCCCCGCTGACTTCCGGAAAAAATATGCCATTAAGCAGGGGGACAAGTTTGAGGTACAGGTGACCGAGGGGAAGCTGGTACTGGTCCCCCTGAAGGAAAAACCCTTCGTGCGGTTGTACGGAGCGTTAAAGGGTGAAACCAGCCTGGTCCGGTCGCTGCAAGCAGAACATGCCAGGGAAACCGAAGAAGAAAACTAAAGAAGTATACGTCTTGGACGCCTATGCTCTACTGGCCTTCCTGGAAGCGGAAGCAGGAGGAAAACGGGTTAGGGATCTGCTGGAAGAAACGAAAAATTGTTTTTATATCAGCGCCGTCAGCCTGGGCGAAGTATACTATACAATTCTCAGGGAACGGGGTAAAGAGGCCGCCGAAAAAGTGGAAGCCGAAATAAACCAAGCGGGCAATATCTACGTCGTCGACGCCACGTGGGAAATGGCAAAGGCGGCGGGAGAGTTTAAGGCCAGGGGTGGAATTTCTTACGCGGACTGTTTTGCGGCCGCCCTGGCCATGGAAAAAAACGCGCTCCTCGTGACCGGCGACCGCGAGTTTGAGCATGTAGCCGACAAGATCCGGATATTTTGGATAGTTTGAGGCTTACGTTAATCTTAAAGCCGGGACCGTCGTCCCGGCTTAACGTTTATCCGGCAAGAAATTATACGAACCCACCATGAAAGTAATAATCAACAAGGCCAGGCCAAAGGGCAAAAGGTCAACGGCCAATTCAAAGATAGTGGGCACGTAGGGCCAGGAGCTGGCAAATACCGGCGCTCCTGCCTTAAATTCACCAACTGCTATGGGGTAATTCCAGCCCTCGACTTCCATGCCGGGGAGGGAAAGGCTTAAGGGGAACTGGTTAAAGGCCGGGAACATTAACATCAGCCGGTGGGTAAAGACGCCGGTAAAGAGCAAAGCGCATCCCAGCAAGAGAGAACTGGCCTTTGTCTGACCCCTCTGGCTAAAGAAGTAGACCATGGTAAAGGCAGGCAGGGCGATTTCCACCAGGTAGACCGGGGCGTAGCGATTAAATACCAGTGATAGAATGCCCATGGCTTCGGGACTGCCCCACCACCAGTGGATTAAGATATCCATGGCTACGAAAAAGAAGTGGACGGCCAGGGCGCCGGCTGTAATCCGGGCCAGGGTATTAAAGGCGCCGGCATACTGGTTAAACCTCTCTTTCCCGGCCACCAGGAGGGCAATCACCAGGACCAGGGCCGTCCCGGAAGCCACCGCCACAGCAATGAAATCCGGAGGTAAAACTGCCGTATACCACCAGCCGCGGGAGGCCTGGGTGGCAAAAATCAAGGCCGTGATGGTGTGAATTAGAATCGCCACCGGGAGCCCCACCATGGCTACCCGCCGGGACCACCTGGCAGAAATGCTTTCTACTTCCTCCTGGGAAAGCGTCCTTGTCCAGCCGTTAAGAAAACCGCATCCTCCCTTTTTCCAGTCAGGCAAAAGCTGAAAATAGACGCTTAAAAAAGTTAATATGGTATAGGCGCTAACAACTATTACGTCCCAGATTAAAGGCGACCGGAAATTGGGGTGCAGCAGCAAGTTGTAAATCCTGTCTACCCGCCCCAGGTCAGGCAGGATGATTACCGCCGCGGCCATAATGCTGGCAAAGGCGGAAAGGGAAGCAATGCGGGTAAAGGGCTTTAACTGCTCAAGATTGAAAAGGTAAACCGAAGAAGAAACGATTAGCCCCCCGGCGGCAATCCCCACAAAGAAAGCAAAGGTAGCAATATACAGTCCCCAGCTAAAGGGATTGCGCATACCGGTCACAATCAGGCCGCTTTTAAGCTGGTAGCCCCAGGTAAATAAACTTACCAGCAAAAGAACCAGACCCAGGGCAAAAGCCACATTTAGTTTCCTCACAAGGTCTCCCTCCTAGAAAATGTTACTTGCCTGGCTTTGTTGAATGGCACTATCCCGAGTAAAGGTCTTCCCTTACTTCCGCGGTCCTGCGGGCGGCAGGTAAAAGACTTTGGGCTTTGTACCCAGTTCTTCTTTCAGCCTTAGGGCCTGTCGTTGCCGCACCAGGCGGCTTACCTCCGACCTGGGGTCATCGAGGTCGCCAAAGAAGCGCGCCCCGGCCGGGCAGGCCTGGACACAGACAGGTGATTGGCCTTTATCGGTATACTGCACGCAGAAGGTGCATTTTTCCACAATTCCTTTGGGACGATCCGGCTTGTAAACCAGGCGGCCGTTCTGGTCACGATACTCGAAAGGATAGCCGTAATCATACCCCGGCATATAACCCGCCTTCGCTTTGGCCTTTTGCTGGTCCTCCCAGTTGAACTGGCGCACGCCATAGGGACAGGCAGCCATGCAGTAGCGGCAACCGATACAGCGCTCGTAGTCAACCAGCACCCGGCCCCGGTCGTCGGTGTAGGTCGCCCCCACCGGGCAGACCTTTTCACAGGGCGCGTTGGCGCACATCTGGCAGGATACGGGTAAAAAAGACATCTCCACTTCCCCGTTTTGAGCTACGGGAAGCTGGTGTTCTGGACTTCCAGGAGTAAAGACCCGGTTCCACCACATACCCGGCGGCTGGGAGTTGTGCCCTTTGCAAACCACCGCGCAGGTACGGCAGCCAATGCAGCGGTCCAGGTCGATGACCATTCCCAGTTTCACTATACCTCACCTGCCTTTCGTACATCGCAGAGGGCTTCGTTCCAGGCTGTATTGGGGGCCCATATCCCCGGTACAAAGTAGACCTCATGGGTGGGCTTGATAAAGGGATAGGTCAGGGAGTTATAAGAATCGCCATTAAGATAGCGGCTCCACCAGCCCTGCTCAAAGACGACTATTTTTCTCCCCAGGCCCGGGTCCAGGATGGCATAACCCCTGACCCGGCCGCGGTCATTGTAAATTTCGACAAGGTCGCCTTCTTTAATACCCTTTTCAGTAGCGTCCTGTGGGTTTAAGAAAACCTTCGGCTTATTATCCTGCAGCTCGTTCATCCAGAGGTTATTGGAATGGGTGGAGTGGACCCGGTAAAGGGAATTACGAGTGATATAGGCAAACTGGTACTTGCCCTTAGTTTCCGGGTTTAAGGCATACTCGCTATCCTCAAAGGGCGGCTTGTGCACGGGCAAAGTCTCACCCAGCTGGATAAAGGTTTCCTCTTCCTTATAAAACTCGATCCGGCCACTCCTGACAAATTTTGCCGTCGCTTCCAATGCCGCCGGCCGGCTGACGGGCGGGAAGGGCTTTTTAAACTGTACCTGTTCGTAAAAGGGAATCTGGCGATTTCCCGGTACCTCTGATTTCAGCCGCACCGGCCCCTTTTTCAGCTGCTCCAGGGTAATCCCGGCCACTGGCGGGCCGCCGGTTGTAAGGAGAAGTTCAATGGCTTTTTCCGCCGCCGTGTTCTCATCCAGGCCGGGGAAAAAGTGTTTTTCAAAGTCGGGATTGAGCCTTTTAGCCAGTTCTCTGGCCATCCAGAGTTCGGACCTGGCTTCATAAAGAGGCTTGATGGCCGGCTGCTGCAGCTGCATGTAGGGGTGCAAAGGAGTGGTTACCAGTTCGGTCTTTTCATACCAGGTGGCAGCCGGGAAAACGACATCGCTGTAACGGCAGCTGGTCGTCAGGGAAAAATCCAGGCCGGCAATGAATTCCAGTTCGCCCTTTACTGCCATCTGCCGCAAGCGGTCGGCCATATTATGCTGGTCGAAGGGGTTGCCCCAGCCAAAGATCAAGGCTTTGACCCCGTTCTTAGGCCACCTGGCTGTCATACTGGGGGTCGGGCCATGGAGGATATAAAGCCAGGGGAGCCAGCGGGGCGGCCTGGGGAACCACCATTCTTTGACATTAAACCGGATCTTGTACTGGCCGGCATAGGTGGAAATACCCGCACCCGGCTTGCCGATATTGCCGGTCAGCACCGGCAACAGGGCCAGGGCGCGGCCCTTCAAGTCGCCGTGATACCACTGGTAGTTGCTGGCACCATAGATAACATGCAGCGGTTTCGTTGTCGCCATCTCCCGGGCCAGGCGGACCATCGTATCCCCGGGAACGCCAGTCTCCTGCTCTACATAGGCCGGTGTATAGCTGGCTAAATGTTCTTTTAACAGCTGGAAGACCGGTTTAACCCTGACCAGCTGGCCATCTTTTAATTCGACTTCAATTTCTCCCTCCAGGATTACATCCGGGGGAAGCTTCAGCTTTTCCGGGTGCACGGCCAGGAACTGCCCGTTGTAAGCGACAAAGGCCTCCCGGTAGGGCGGTAGGCCGTCCGGTTTGGCCAGGCCCTTAACCTCATCCGCTTTCAGACGCTGCCTGGTATCAAGACGTACCAAAAGGGGCATATCGCTATAGGTTTTGATGAATTCCTCGTCGTAGAGCTTTTCTTCAATAATTAGCCTGGCCATCCCCAGGGCAAGGGCCGCATCGCTGCTGGGTTTAAGCTGGATCCATTCGTCGGCCTTGGCGGCCGTCGGGCTGTAGTTGGGGTCAAAAACAACCACCTTGGTTCCATTATTTCTGGCTTTGATCAGGAAGTCGGCATCAATAAGCCGGGTAACCATAATGTTGGAACCAAAGATGGCCATATAGCGGGAATTAAGCCATTCCAAGGGTTCCAGCTCTTCCGACTGGACGCCAAAGGTCATGGGCCAGAACATGGGCAGGTCGCCGTTCTGGTCGTAAGGGTGGATCAGGCTCCACCCTGCCATAGTAGCCAGGGCAATCCAGGCCCCCCTCTGGACGTGGCCGGTGCCGCCTACCTGAAAGATGAAACCGATGCTTTCGGGCCCGTATTTGGCGGCAATTTCCTTCAAACGGCTGGCCGTGTAATCCAGGGCTTCCTCCCAGGAAACTTCTTTAAATTCTCCTTGACCGCGCTCTCCCGTCCTGATGAGGGGTTTTTGGATGCGGTCCGGGCCATAGATAAGATTGAAAAAGGACAGGCCGCGCAAACACCCCCGGGGCCCGTACCCGGCATCGGGGTAATCACTGGTGGGTAATAAGGCCTTGATCTGCCCGTCGACGACCATGGCCCTGATGCCGCAGGCCAGGGTACAGTTGGGTGAACAGGTACTGCGTACGTATTTAACTTCTTTTAACGGGGACGTATCCTCTGCTCCGGCTTTCGGGATAAAATATCTCGTAGCCCCCGCCGTACCCGCCAGGACGGCCGTTGCCGCCGACGCCTTTAAAAACTGGCGCCGGCTGAGCTTAAATTCTCGCTTCTCTTTCTTCTTCATTATGGTCACCTCCAAGCGGCATTTAGGGACCAGACCCCGGCATCCCGTGGTGCTGGGAACTGGTTGCTCATTTACTAGTTCCGTCGTACTTTTCTAAAATAATATTTTCAGTGTTATAGGGCCAACTATACCCCATAAAAACTGCCACCTGGTAGTATTTTTGGTCATATATTCCCCTCCCCCTACCTTGTGAAAGTAACATATTTATACATGCCTTCTATAGCAAGTTTCGTGCCAGCAAAGTAAAAAGCCCCGGTCTCTATTATCCGGGGCTTTTCTGCCCTGCAAGGGTGGAAGGGCTCTCTAAAATTTTAGAACCCATCTCTAGAATTATAGAGAGTTTAGCCTCTCTATCCGGCAGGCGCCGGCCTTGGCCAGGGGCTGGCCGGAAAGGGGATCGACGTACCGGCCGGTCAGGTGGTTGGCCGCCTGCTGCCGGCCCCGTTCATTGGGGTCCAGATCACCAAAATGGAAGGGGACAAAAACCTCCCCCGGTGCTACCACATCTGTAAGCCTGGCCGGCACTTCAACCCAGCCCCGGCGGGACACCACCCGGACCACCTCGCCCTCGGCCACCTTTAAACGTGCCGCGTCTTGCGGGTTAATTTCCACATAGGCCCCGGGTACCAGGGCCTGGAGTTCCGGTATGCGCTTGGTCTTTGTCCGGGTATGGTAATGCTCAATAATCCGGCCGGTATTGAGCCAGAAGGGAAATTCTCCGTCAGGTACTTCCGGGGGCGGTGTATAAGGAACAGCCCAGAGGTGCGCCCTACCCTCCGGGTGATTAAACTCGCCATAACCCTGGGCTTCTTCCGGCCGGGTGGGAAAAACACCGGTAGTATAGAGCCGCGGCGTTTCCCGGCTCCCGGACGGGCAGGGCCACTGGACGCCCCTCTGACGTTCAAGCAGGGTGTAGTCCACGCCTGTCAGGTCATTGGGCCGGTGGCGGGTAAGCTCCCTTAACTCCTCAAAAGCCGCCGCCGGCCCCGGCCAGGCAAAGAGCTCCCCGGCACCCAGGTAGCGGGCCACCTGGCTGATGATGGTCAGGTCGTCCCGGGCCTCTCCTGGGGGATTCACAGCGCGGCGGACGAGATTCAGTCGCCGCTCGGAATTGGTAATTATCCCGTCCTTTTCTCCCCACCCGGCAGCGGGAAGAAAGATGTCGGCGAAGGCCGCCGTCTCCATGGGATAAAAGACGTCCTGGACAATTAAAAAGACCTTTTCTAGCTGGCGGCGGCTAAAACCCTGGTCGGGCAGGGAAACGGCCGGGTTGGTGCCTATGACCCACAGGACCTTGAGCCTGCCGGCAGCAATCAGCTCCAGCATGCGGTTGATATCATTGACCCGGCGGGGTAACCGGTCTTCCGGGATACCCCAGTAATTTGCCACCTGGCGGCGGTGCTCAGGATTCTCCGGGTTGCGGAAACCGGGCAAAGAACCACCGCCGCCAATCTCCCGCATGCTCAAGGCCGAAGCCTGGCCGGTAAGGGAAAAGGGCGCCGAACCCGGCCGGCCGATTTTACCGGTGATGAGGTGCAGGGAGTTAATCAAAGTTACCGTATCAACCGCCTGGCTGCTCTGGTTAACCCCCTGGCAAAAAACGGTGACGGCGCTGGGGGATTGGCCGAAGAGACGGGCGGCAGCCACAATATCCGCCGCCGGCACGCCAGTAAGGCCGGCCACCCGCTCCGGCGGGTAGGCGGCGGCCGCCCGGGCCAGTTCCTCAAAGCCAGTCGTCGCCCGCCGGATGAAGTCCCGGTCAAGCATGTCTTCCTTAATCAGAATATTAATCAAGCCATACAGCAGAGGGATGTTGCTGCCGCAACGCAGCCGCAGGTGGAGATCGGCCACCCGGGCCGGCAGGGTAAGGCGCGGGTCGGCCACCACGATTTTAGCCCCGTTAAGTTTACGGTTGCGTAAAATCCGCTGCCAGAGCTGGGGGTGCATCTCCGCCGGGTTGGCGCCAAAGATAAAGACGAGGCTGCTCACATCCAGGTCTTCGTAGCAGCCCGGCGGGGCGTCCACGCCAAAGGAGCGGATATAGCCGCTTACCGTGGAGGCCATACAGAGCCGGGTATTGGCATCAATATTGGGCGTACCCAGGACGCCTTTAGCCAGCTTGTGGATGGCGTAGTATTCCTCCAGGGTCAGCTGCCCGCCGTGATAAATGCCGACGGCTTCCGGACCGCCGGTTGCCAGGGCTTCCCGGAGACGTTGTGCCACCTCCTATCTCAATAATTTGCTTCTAGCTCGTTAAATCTCTTGCTCTCTTAGATTTTCATTTTTATGATGAAGTCCAAGAAGGCAGACTAAGCCTTCATCTTCATCATCAGTAGACGTAGTTGTTGTGGA
>NZ_PVXL01000027.1 GCF_002995805.1 Neomoorella stamsii | reverse complement strand
CTCCATGGAGTACCCAGTTGGCCATTGTCTGCCGGGAAAGGTCTATACCCAAACCTTTAAACTGCTGCTCCTGGCGGTAGAGGGGTAACCCCGCCCCGTATTTCTGGGTCATAATGTAGGCCATGAGGGAGGGAGATACCGGGCTTCCGGGAAGTACAGGAGCCAGAATAGGTGCCGTGATAACGGGAGTGGTTATCTCTTCCCTCTCGCAGCGGCGGCAGGAATAAACGTAGCGCACATGTTTAACCACTTTCACCTGGGCCGGGATGACCTTAAGTTCCTGCCGCACCTCGGTGCTCATCTCATGCAAAGGGCCGCCGCAGCACGGGCAGACCCGATCTTCTTCCGACAGGCGGTGCTCTATTATTTCTAACGGCAGGTTATCCAGCACTAACTCCCGGCGGGTGCGTTCTTTGCGGCGCTGGTAGGTAATCGTCTCTAAAGCCGGTTCCGCTGCATCCGGCCGGGCTTCCACTTCCGCCTCATTAAAAAGCAAAAGCTGCTGTTCTAAAGGCTCGGTCCGTTCGCTGGAAACACCGAATTGCCGTTTCTTGCTTAAACGGAATTGCTCCATAAACCAATTTAACTTGGCGGTCAATTCAGCATTCTCTCGTTCCAACTGAACGCAGCGTTCTTGTAGCTCTTCTATGGTCATGGCAGCGATAGATTGAGAAAAGTTCATGCTTTAATGATTCGACGAAACGCGCTAAATTCCTCTAAAATCAACCACGAACTGAAAATATTTCTTTCTGGCTATTTATATTACAAGATGATGCGCGCTTTTACCTCGGGATGGGCCTTTGGCTGTTTGATGGGGAGGCCGTCAAGCAGCCAGCGCAGTTCCCGGCGGCTTATGGTGATGGTTGCCGAAGTGGTATCATGCGGCCATAGGAATTTGCCCTTCTCCAGCCGGCGGTAATAAAGCCAGAAACCGTTATGCTCCCAGTGGAGGATTTTTAGTTTATCCCGTTGGCGGTTGCAGAAAACGAAAAGGCAGGAAGAGAAGGGGTCCAGTTCGAACCCTTCCTTGACCAGCACCGCCAGGCCGTCAATGGACTTGCGCAAGTCAGTGGTGCCGCAGGCGAGATAAACCCGGTCGATATCTAATTCGTTTAGCATAAAGCCACAAGCGCCTTAATCACCTGAGAAAGCAGGGCGGGATCAAAGCCGGGCTTTACTTCGATGCTGGCCGGTCCTACATTGACCAGTAAAGCATGGCCCTGTTCTATAGATACCTGCTCGGTTATTTTTACCGGCAACCACCGGTTTGAGTTTCCCGGGGAAACCACATCCTGGTTCTTATACTTCTGCAGCCAGTACCATAATTGTTTAGGGTTAACGTCTTCATGGGTAGCGCACCATTCTCTGACGCTTTGTCCGCTCTTCTTGTATTCGGCTATCCGGGTTTCCCATAGTGCTTGCCGTTCGGCTTTGGTCATAAGAAAAAATCTCCTCAGCGTATAGTTTTCTGAGAAGGATTATCCCCTAAACCTGGGTATGATGCCAAGGTGGGTTGTATTTGACGCTTACACCTTCTCCGGGGCCATCACAACGTAGTCCGGCCCGCCGTCAGGCCAGAAGGAAGCGGCTCTGGCCGCAGATTTAGGAAGGCGGATCTCGTGCATGGTGGTGTCCACGACCGCCGTGGTGGCTGAGCTGTCAAGGGTGGTAGGAGTATCGGAAGCAGTTATACCATACTGCCAGGTAGCTGCCTCAGCAGGCCCGGCCCGGAGGAAAAAGTAAAGCCCGGCCAGGGTTAAGAAAAGGAATATTTTTCGTGCCGTTAGCAACACCCCCTCAACCAAAAGAAAAACCCCGGCACCGCCGGGGTTCACGCTATATACTGAAGCTGGCCTGGCAGGTTGTCCATCACACCTATCTCCAGCATTACGCTGGAAGAAGTCGTCGCCGTAGCTCCATTCAGGCCCCGTAGGTACTGAATAACCGGCGGCGTCGGGTCCACTACCACCAGGAACTCCTGCGGTGAAGAAGTAACACCATAAGTGTCCTTCACCTGCACTCGAAGCCTGGCGACTCCCGAAGACTTGACCAAGTAGACGGTTTTTTCAGCATCGTAAGACTCCCAATCTCCCCATATGCCCGTACCGGGATCAAACCGCACGTAGGTCGCCCCCGGGAAGTTGAGGTTGAGTGTGGGAGCATCGCTGAAAGTGAATAGAGCGGGTTTGCCATTCCACGTGCCCGAAGAACCGCCCACTATGGTAACCGCACCTACCGGTGGATTCGGGTTATACCCTATCTCCGCAGCCGCTAAGGCCACGTTCTGGGCCTGATCGCAGATTTGAGCGTAGACTTTCTTTATACCTGGGCTGGTATTGCCGCCATAGGCAGAGGCGGTTATGTCCCACGCTTTCGTCTGGGCAAAGGGTTCCCAAGGTGACCAGAGGTTGCCGTCGTTGCTGAAGCGCATCTGCATCTGGGAAGTGGTGGAAGCGTTATCCTGGACGCTCAGGGTAAGGGTGACGGTACCCGAAGTAGTAGATTCGGCCCCGCCGTTTATTGTTAATGCCACGCTCGGAGGCAGCATGTCTTCGGCCAGGGCGATGGTATCTGTGAGTACCTTTTGGTTGCCCACGGCGTCAGTTATGCGGACGTAGACGACCTTGGTGTCCGCGCCTAAAGGAACCGTCCAGTCAAAAGTGTTGGAGTAGCTGGAAATGCCGGTACCCCCGTCGGCGTTCTTAGTCGCCGTGTACTTCTCGGTGTAAGAGACGCCGTCGTTGGACAGCTCCACTTTCCAAATACCGGAGCCAGAATCGGAAGCGCTGATCGATACCTTAATGTTCTGGTCGTAAGTCTTCTCCAGTCCTTCCTTCGAGACGGCAGTCGCCGCACCCGTTGGCTGCTGGGTATCGGTGGCGTTCGGCATGGTCACGGCTTTGAAAGCAGAACTGGCATTAAAGCTGGTCTCCATCCATTGGTTGTAGGCTGTAATCCGGAAGTAAAACTTCGGATCATTGTCGTATGATGTGCCGACCGTACTCCGGTAGAGCCGCAGAGCCGTGTCCTCGAAGTCGAGGCCGGAGCCATCCCAGCGAAAAGGGTCAGTCGAAACGGTGTTGTTCTCTGGGAGGTCGCCAGAGTGCGGAAACACCTTTGCTATGTGACTGTCCCAGGAGGTAACGTTGCCCAAATCTTTTGTGCGATAGGTGCTACCATCGAAGATGTGAAGTTTGTAGCCGGCAGCGTTAACGACTGGGTTCCAATTTATAGTAACCCAGGAGCGACCTCGCTGTTGATCCCAAGACTTTATTCCTGATTTTCCACTTATTGAAGGATCTAATAACGCAGGGAAAGGGCCAATTGGTGAGAGATACTTAACCTGCCAGCCTTGTTGGGGCCAGAAAAAATTATACTTTAACCTAAAATAAAGTGTGTTAGATGTTGGGGTTATGTTAATTTTACTACCATTGACCGACGTTCCAATATCAACCCAAGTAGCACCGCCGTCGTAACTACATTGCAACAAACCGTATCCTAATGCTCTCCCATCCCAAGTTGCATTGACAACAAACTGGCCAGTCGCACCATTTGGTGCAGGCGTCAAAGAAAGCGGTCTAGACCCAAAGTTATACCGTGCTATCCTGCCATTGCCGCAGGCTAACCATAAATTACCATTGGCATCACAAACAATTTTTTTGATATCATAATCTCCAGTATAGGGTTGCCCAATAAAATCCCAACCGCTTCCATTGTATCTTCTCAGTTCGGTATAACGGCCACCTACCCAAATTGCACCGTCAGGACCCACGCATAAACTATATGCCTGATAATAATAAGACAGTGATTTAGACTCCCAACTTGATCCGTTCCAGCGAAATACTTTATTACTGCAAGCTACCCAAATCGAACCATCCGGCGCCGCACACATAGAGTAAATATCCCAACCACTTGGAACGGAACCTAACGACTGCCAACCAGAACCTGTCCAACGAACAACATATGGCCCCCTGGCAACATAGACCTTACCATCAGAACCTGTAACGATTAACTTGATACCACCAGATGATATTGGAACTCCCTTATCTTCAAATGTATTTCCGTTCCATCGATACACACGACCGTCGCTTTCAATAGTCCAAACCGAACCATCAGGTGCAACTGTTAGAGCATCAGTACTATAATATGTTCCACCCGGCGCACCTACACTCACCCAAGACGATCCTGACCAATATTTCAAGTACTGCCCAGCAGCCCAAACAGTCCCATTTGGAGTAACCGCTACATGATGTAAAGTAGAATCCCCTTTATCTTCAAAACTCCCTGCCGTAGCCACTCCCACAAAACACAAAAACATAATAGTCGTAATCAACATACTTTAAAAAATTCTTTTCACAAAGCATCACTCCCCAGACTTAACTTAACTTATCACGACAATTCTCCACCCTAATGCGGTGCGGTAAAAAGTTACGATTACCTGTACGTCTTTTTCACCCATCCGGTATCCGGCCTCAGCCAACATAACCTTATCTCCGCTACCCAGCGGCATAAGCACCAGATCTCTTATTTGCTCTATAATCCGGCCTTTACCCAGCACCTCCGCGCTAGCCAAATGCTTCCTCAACGCTGGCCCCGCCAGCCACCGAGCTGCCTCTCTATATCGCCCCGCGGCCAGGTCTTCCAGGTATCCCTTTAAAACCGCCTCAGCCTCACGCATGTCTCCCTTCCCTGGGCGGTCCATGTGGTATCCTTCTATGCGAGGGGCAGTCTCTTTGAGGGAGTAAACCTTCCATATCCCTCCCTCTCGGACAAACTCCAGCTCGTACCACCCCACGTCAACCGTCCCGTCGGCAAGGGTCAACTCCACCGTAGCTTTCACCCTGGCCCAACCGTGCCCCAGGGCCTGGACAGAAGTAGATATCTCGTCTATCCAGGCGGCAAGGTTTTTGCCTTCCAGCTTCCCGGCGGCCTCCGCCGCCCTGCCCGTAGATACAGCCTTTGCCCCTTCAATGTCCCCGGAAGCCAAGGCGTGGAGGTACGTTTCGGCCACATGGGTAACTTCTTGCTCAGGAGTAAAAATGATAAACCACGCTATCAAAGCTATCAGTGCGAGCAAGCCCATGCACACGGTCATGCATACCATGTTGTAATTTACTGAACCCCTGCTGTTACAAAAACCCCGCCATATACGTCACACCTACGGACCGCCCCCTTTGAGCAAAAAATATATTCCTGCAGCAAGGATGTACCCGAAGAAAGCCAAAAAACATATACCAGCTCAGCGTACACATCCCCGGCATCTTCAACCTCTTCAACTTCTACTTCCTTACGACAATCCTGGCCGCCGCCCACCTGGAAGTCTCGGCATCAGACCCCATCACGCCTTTGGCCCTGCCAGTAACAACAGCGACCACGCCGGGTGTCTCCAGAGAAGTGTTCCTTGCCCCCATGCCTCCGGGAACAACATCGTAACTGTCGACCCCAAAGCTCATCGGGAACTCCGAACCTTCCAATTCCTGCACTGTTAGGCCCGCGCTGTTGAAGATGTATTTTTTTCCTGCCGGGGCATAAGTGTCGTCGCCGTTGTATACCAGCAGAACGTAAGAAGGAACTGCGGCCATGCCAGAGCCGGCCAGGGGAATCATCGTGACCGGGTCCAATCCGAGATTCTGGGCCAGAATAGACACGAAAACCTGGTCAGCCCTGTCCGGGTCTATCCTGGGATCGCCTTCGGCCTGGCTCCTCTCCACCACGCAGGAGGCCGCCCGGGCCGCTTCGGCCACCGCATATTCTAAGTCAGCGTCCACCTGGGTAATAAACCTGGAATACTGGGCCGTGCCGGCTATCAGGAACATGAGCAGGGGAAGAAATATCACCAGGAAAAGGCTTACAAAACCCCTCTCGTCACGGGCTAACCCTCTCACTGAAGGTCCTCCCCCCTACTTTTAACTGCACGTCCTGCGGCGGCGAACCGTTTATAAGCAGGCTCATGATGAACGGCTTCTGGTCAAAACTGCAAGTAACCCGCAAGGTTATTTCCGATGCCGTAAGGTCCAGGTTGTTGCGGAGCACCCGGGCATCCCCCGCAGATTCGCGCGGCCCCTCCTCTATGGAATTCACGGTTAACCCTACACCCTTAAAAGCGCTGATCATGGCCGCCTCGTCCGCGGCCGTGAGGTACCCTTCCAGCCGCATACGGTCAAGGTAATAATTCAGGATTTGCTCGGCTCTAAGATGTTTCATCTGTACCAGGTAAAGGTCCAAACTCCCGAAAATGAGAAAACACAATAGACTAAAAACGATTAGCAGCTCCAGGATAAGGAATCCCCGCGTGTCCTTTTAAAAGCCGGAGCCCATGATGTCCGTGACGGCGCCCACTGCCTTCTGGTAGAGAGAGCGCACCTCCGGCATCAGGATCGACAGGACAGAGGCGACTATTGTGGCCATTGCCGCCGCCACAATAAGCACTTCCCCCAGGCTGTAGCCTTCTTCCCCTTGCAAGCAGTTTTTGAGCCTTTTGAGCCACATAGAAGCACCTCCCTTAAAGAACAAATTTGCCCTTCGGGCGACTTAAAGAGTAGGCAGTAATGTTTACTCTTTTTTGCCGCTATAAACCATACCTCCTGGACAATAAGGGCATTCCAGGACAGGCATTTCGGGAAAGTCCAAGCCAGCCATTTCAGCCATTTCATCCACAATAAAAGCCGGCACTGGCTCTTCATACCCACATTCCCGACAGCGATAATTGTAGTGCGGTTCCTCCTGGTCCTCCGGGGGAAACTCCCATTCCGGAAACAGGTCCGGTAGGTCGTCCCCTTTGTTGTTTCTCTTCTTTTTCTTTTTCAATGTAGTTCACCCCGTCCTTCTCCCAGTCCCATATGGTTCCATATTTGTAATGCCATATCTTCCAAAGCTCCATCTCTCGCCCACAACCTGGGCATTTTAATGGGTTCTTCCCAAACGCTTCTTGCAACCGTTCTTTCCAGCTTTTTGGCTTGCTTCTTTGTGGCCTTTTTATGGCTTTTACTTTGCGGTTCACCCAGTTCCATAAACCAACAATTTTTTGCGCCAGTTTGTTTAGATCTCGCCGGTACAACCCATATCGTCTTACCATCTTAAAGTGCTTCTTCGGTATATGGTAGGTTAAGCGTCCGATAAACTCTAAAACTCCCAGCTCTTCTTCTTTTCGTTCGTGTGTCTGGTGGTCTTCATACCAGAAACGTACTCGCTCTCCGTCGTAATCCAAAATACGATACTCCGCTATCGCCGGTCGGGCCAGATATCTCCCTATATATCTGGCTGCCCCCCTCGCACTTTCCATCCGCCGCTCTGCGTATACGTAAAAACCTTTCTGATACCGTCTATACAGCTTATTTATTAGATTCTTCACTTTTATACTTTCCGGGTATTTCTGCCTCAGCCAGTCTAGCAACACCTTCTGCCATCCTCTTCTCAAATACTCGTACGGTATAAATCCTACTTCTTTCCACACTTTATTTTTGTCCAGCGCCCCTTCTGTTACCAGGACATGTACATGAGGGTTGAACTTTAAATCCCTCCCAAATGTGTGCACAACAGCTATTATCCCTACTTCGTACCCTTTTTTCCTGGCTTTTCCCGGTACCAATACTGGATTACTTCTGCTGCATTATCGCTAAGGTCCTTTAACCAATCTCTATTACGGTAAAATATCACCCGCAGTTCTTCCGGGATACTGAAGACCATGTGCCTATGTCCTACATCAATTATCCGCTCGGCTTGTTTCTCAACCCACTTTTCAATGTAGACCTTTCCACATCTGTTACAGAATCTGCTTTTGCAGGTAAATGCTACTTTCTTTTTCTCTTTCCCGTTGCAATTCATGCAAATATATTCAGTATAACCATACTTTGGGTCCCCACATCTAATTGCCTTTTCCACTGCCTCGATGACGCTATCTCTCATGTCTTTGGGAATTTTTTCTCCATGCACTTGGAGAAAATGATCCCAATGATCTTTAAGGATATCTACTATTTTAATTGGCCGTTTCTTGTCATGCCCCGCCAGCTCTTCCATATTTCCACCTTAGTACCCTGAGTTATCCACAACAACATAATAGCATAATTTCCTAAAGAATAAAAAACCGGCCTGCAACCGGATTGCTTTCTACAATTGCTGCCGTACCAATAATTTTTGGTAAATATCCTTGACTAAGATGACCCAATAGAGGATAATCTTTAGTAGAAGGGAAACAAAAATAACTAGAGTGACCTTGTGGAGCCCCACCAATCGGGGTTCATCTACCACCCTTGAAGCTGCGGCAACAGCCTCAAGGGTTTTAAATTACTTCCGCAACATGGTGATAGCCACCATGAGGGTCAGAAGAGATAGCAGAGTTCCGATAATCAGTTTCCAGGCTCCATAGGAGTTTTTGGCAATCTAACCGTAAATACTGTTATTATCTCATCATCACGTGAATTAAAGGAAATAGTTCCACCGCATTCCCTCACCAAATTTTTAACAATAAATAAACCCATCCCCGTTCCTTCCTGTCCCTTGGTTGTAAATCCCGGTTCAAAAATCCTTTCTCGGATCTCAGGTGCAATAGTACCCGGGTTTGTTATTTCAAAAATAAACCACTCATCTTCCTGATCGATTCTTATCTTAATCCAGTTATCTTTATAAAAGCTCGTCTCGTAAATAGCATTATCAAGCAAATTGCCAAGAATACTTACCAGCTTCTCTGGAGGGATAGACAATTCAGCCAAAGTAGTATTTATGTCTAGAGACGCCTGTAAATAACTCAGACTTGCCAGTTTGCTGCTAATAAGGGCGGCAACTTCTGGCCTTTTTAAGGAAACAAGTTTTTCTATTTGAATTAGATCTTTCGATAGACCTTTGATATAATCGGCAGCATCATTATCCATCTTCAATTGAATAAGTCCCAAGATTACCTGTAAATGGTTTACAAAATCATGATGTTTAG
Organism: Neomoorella stamsii; assembly: GCF_002995805.1. Classification (GTDB taxonomy): domain Bacteria; phylum Bacillota; class DSM-521; order Neomoorellales; family Neomoorellaceae; genus Neomoorella; species Neomoorella stamsii. Next base: position 16,224 of record NZ_PVXL01000027.1, on the reverse strand, counting down.
ACCTCAAGGTGGTAATTAATTTTTCGGCTTCCTCTAACCTTACCATTACCTTCTCGGCTTCACTTTCCCTTTCAACCAGTCTAAGCATCTCCCGGACTATCCATAAACTCGAAATCATCACGCCAAAGATGGTAAACAAAACAATAATAATGGGTATTTTAAAACTCGTAAAAACATAGTTGTAAGCTAGCAAAATGAATAAAAAAAGCTGTAGCAAAAGAAGGTCTACAAATAGTAGCCATCTTTTATTCATTATTAAATTATCTCCTGCTTACCTGTTTTTCGAGAGGGTTGGTGAACGTAAACTCAAATACACTATTAACAATTAACATTACAAATAGAAAAACATTCTCTGTATGCCCTAGTAATACATGTAACCAAGGGTTGCTTAAGATATCCATTACACTTAATTGGAGAAACTGTATTATAAGTATGGAGATACCTCCACCAAGCATTCCCAGGCTCGAGCTAACCAGAGCGACCCCCAATGCAGTCCCCCAATCCACTTTACCAATCATTCTTACCAAAAAGGCAAAGATTAAAGTAAGAATAATAGTATGAGTACCAAGGGGAATATGGTAATGACCATATATTCCCCGAACTATCCATACCGCAACCCCATAAGTAATTCCGAGGGTTGTAAAGGTCTTTAAATTGCTTCTATGACCAAATAAACGTAAACCAGTCACGGACATTAGGAATGCATTTACGATATGTAAAAAAAGTAGGACTCGAAAGTCCTCCAAAATAGTTCACCCTCCCTAAAAGAGGCTCTTAATATTTTAGATTATACTTTTACCTTAGAGCTACTTCGTCCACAATATTTACTTAAGTAACTTGTCTGGTACTTCAGGCTGGTAGGACCACGGGCCGGTAGCAGCAGCGACATTAGCAAAAGCCAATAAACTGAGCAACGCTGCCGCTAAAATTACTAAAACCCTCTTCACGATTATCCCCCTCCTTCCTTTTAGCCTAAAAGGCTAACAACATGCCAATAACAAGAACACCTCACAAAGGCGCAAATCATACAGCGAAACCATCTTTTCGCATTCAGAACTAAAAACTGGTTTAGCCTATTAGACTATGTAACTGTATTTCCTAAATGTGTCGGCAGTGTACTTATCACTCAGTAAATATCCCCAATCTTTCTATAAAATGTTTAAGCAAGGTATCCACCTTTCCTACTACCCTGTAGCTAAATGGCAAAAGGGTGAACAATTGCCATGACATACCCAAACAACTCGACAATACTATCTTTTTATCGTTAATCCCTGTAGTATAACTCAGTTCCCAAAGACTTGCAATACACCAAATAGTTAACAAGGAAAAAGAAATAATTCTTAGGTACTTTCTTTGTATTTGTGAGGAAATCGGTTTTCCTGGAGTTTCTGCTGGAACGTATGTATAGATGATATAAATTCCAAAAAGGGTAATGATTATAATTATATTTCCAGCTACTGAACCAGCAAAGGAACACATTTTTGTGACGAGCCCAATTACTAGAAAAACGCCCACTCCGATTAAATTACATCTTAACGGAGAAGAAGCATGGGCACCGCCAGAAAAAATCCTAAATACAGAAGCAGTAATAGCTGCTGCTAAGGCGTGTGGGAGTATACCCAACAATGAAGCGAGAATTATTAAGGCGACATAACCGGAAGCGCTTGTGAAAAATAAGCGCATTCCAAACAAAATTACCTCAGCATCTCGTCCGGACTCATTAGCTAAATAAAATGCCGCTCTGTCTAAAAACTTATTGTTACTCATAGTAAAAGTTAATTCGCCATAAATTACCTAATTCCTGCCTTTTTCTTTAAAAAATTTAAAAACATAAAGCGCGGCCAATACCGCGCCAGCAGGGAAACTTTTAAGAAAACTATTTGGTTTTTGCGGGTATCATGAAGTTGTATGTATATGAGCAGGCTTCTCGATCCTGGAAACATAGGAGCGAGAGATGCCCATTTTGCGGGCTATATCCCGTTGGGTACGCCGCAGGCCATGGAAAAGGCCGAAACGCATGACCAAGACTTTTTTCTCCCGCGGCGTTAAAACATTCACTTTTTGCATAACCCGTTGCCGTTCGTAAGAAGTTTCCACCATTTCCGCTACATCCTGGTCGGACCCAAGGATGTCAATCAAAGCAATTTCATTTCCTTCCTTATCCGTCCCGATGGGGTCATAAAGGGAAACTTCGCCGCGGGTCTTTTTCATGGCGCGCAGGTGCATGAGAATCTCATTTTCAATACAGCGGGCGGCATAAGTAGCCAGCTTGGTACCTTTATTCATGTTGTAAGTATTAATCGCTTTGATGAGGCCAACGGTACCAATGGAAATCAGGTCGTCGTTATCCTCACCGGTATTCTCAAATTTTTTCGTTATGTGGGCTACCAGGCGCAAATTATGCTCAATTAAAATATTGCGGGCCTTCTGGTCCCCCTGCTGCCAGAGTTCCAGGTACTTTTGCTCTTCTTCCTCACTCAATGGCTGGGGAAAGGCGTTATTGGTAATGTAGGACAGGAGAAGGCTAATGCCCTTTAAAACAGAAAGGGCAACCAACGCAATAAAGCCGGCTTCCATACTCCATACCTCCCGGGCAGGATAGCGTTACCCTTTATATACTATGGAAGCGCGGCTTAATAAGTGCTTGTCCAGGTAATATATTTCCTGGCGATTACTATTCCTGCTTATAGCCAAGGCGGCGCGATATCTCCTCGCCGGCCCAGCGTACAAGCTGGCCCAACTCAGGTACACGCTCCGGCGTAACGTGAACAGTGGGGCCGGAAATACTAAGGGCGGCTACAACCTGCCCACGGTAATCAAAAATGGGCGCGCCGACGCAGCGAATCCCTTCTTCATTTTCGCCATCATCGATAGCGTAACCGCGTTGCCGAACCTGTTCCAGCTCCCCATGCAAGGCTGGCAAAGTAGTAATTGTCCGGGGCGTAAATCGGGGCAAATCCCTGCTGGCAATTATCTTTTCTACTTCTTCTGGCGGCAGGAAGGCCAGTATGGCCTTACCTACCGCCGTCGAATGGAGGGCTACCCGGCGGCCAATCTGAGAGTACATGCGGATGGTACGGTTGCCTTCAACCTTATCAACATAAACGGCTTCCGGACCATCCCTCACAACCATATGGGCCACTTCCTGGCTCCTGGCTGCCAGTTCCTTCAGGTACGGGTGGGCAATGGTCCGAACATCGAGGCGGTCCAGCAGGCTACCGCTTAGATCCAGGATTTTTAAACCTAGAATGTATTTTCCCGTTACCGGTTCCTGGTCAACATAACCATAAGCTTTCAAGGTAGTCAGCATGCGATAAACGGTACTTTTATTAAGGCCCAGCCGGCGGCTGAGGTCGCTCAAGCCCACACCTTCAGCGGCTGCTGCGAGTGCTTCTAATATTTTGAGACCCTTCTCCAGGGACTGGACGTGACCTTCATTTTGAGGCAAAGAAATTCACTCCAGAAACAAAGCTTTTCTATAATATTGTAGCACCATTTTGCGGCGGAGAGAATCCATCTTGTTCTGCGAGAAATTTTATCTTATACTTTTCTTAAAGTAGTTGCTAAATGGCAAAATTGACATCAATATCCTTATTGCTATTTTCTTCTTGTCCCGACACAAATTACATGATACAATTTATCTGATAACAAACATCTGTTCTGGAGGGATTAGTGTTGGAAGATCTGCTCAAGCAAATTTTAACCGAACTTCATACTTTGAACAACCGCCTTGAGAATTTGGAGCAAGGGCAGGAAGCCTTGCAGCAAGGCCAAGAACAGATCAACTCCAGGTTGACTGTCCTGGAGAAAGGCCAGGAACAAACCAACTCCAGGTTAACTGCCCTGGAGAACGGCCAGGAACAGATCAACTCCAGGTTGACTGCCCTGGAGAACGGCCAGGAACAGACTAACTCCAGGCTGGCCGTGCTGGAAAAAGGTATGGATAAGATTGAGAAAATTACCAGGGGTATCAGAAAAGAGTTGCGTTATGGGGTATGGGAGGATATCAAAAAGCTTGATAAGCGGCTGACCGGACAGGAAGAAGAGATTGTTATGTTGAAGCGGCTAAAATAAGGCATTAAAAACGGGGCTGCCCCAATATTTTGCGGACAGCCCTTTATTTACTTATTTGATGCAGTACCCTGGTTAGAGCCCGCATTCCATTTCCTTTGAGGAAGGGAAAATAATTTTTGCTGATCTGCGAGAAAAATCTAATCAAAAGAATATCTTTTTTTCATTTTATCAATAGCTTCCCATAACCCGTTCAGATAGGCGATTCCCAGAGCCCTGTCATACAGGCCGTAACCAGGTCTACCTATTTCTCCCCAGATCATCCTGCCGTGGTCCGGCCTGATATATCCCTTGAAATCAATGTCATAATATGCCTTCATAATCTCAAACATATCCATAGAACCGTCAGAAGATAAATGGGAAGACTCGTCAAAGTTGCGGGGTGAATGGATCTTGATATTCCTTACATGACCGAAATGTATCCTTCCTTTAGCCCCGAAATAGCGTATAAGTGCCGGAATATCGTTGTCCGGATTTGCCCCGAGACTGCCGCTACACAGCGTAATGCCGTTGTAAGGGCTGTCTACAAGGTTCATGATCTTCTCTAAGGTTTCTTTGGATTTTACAATCCTGGGCAGGCCAAATATGGACCACGGCGGATCATCGGGATGAATGGCCATTTTTATATCGACCTCTTCAGCCACAGGGATAATTGCTCTTAAAAAATACCCCAGGTTTTCTAAAAGCTTTTCCTCATCCACATTCTTATATTGTTCAAACAAAACCTTTAATGTTTTCAGCCTTTCAGGCTCCCAGCCAGGAAGTTCAAAGCCGTTGGAGTTAGCTTCCACCTCTTCCACTATCCTGTCGGGGTCCACCTTCTGTACCTTTTCCTCTTCGTAGGACAGAGCAGTGGAGCCGTCCGGCAGGACCTTCGCCAAATCTGACCGCGTCCAGTCAAATACTGGCATAAAGTTGTAGCACACGACCTTAATACCGAATTTCGCCAGATTTCTCAAGGTTTGCATGTAGTTCTCAATATAACGGTCCCTGCTGGGAAGCCCAAGCTTGATATCCTCATGGACATTAACGCTTTCTATGACCTCTAATTCCAGTCCCGCATTTTCTACTGTATCCTTTAATTTTCTTATTTTTTCAACAGGCCATACTTCACCCACAGGTACATCGTAAATGGCACTTACAATTCCTGGCTTTCCCGGTATCTGCCTGATTTTTTCCAGAGAAATACTATCATAACCTTCTCCGAACCATCTGAATGTCATTTTCATATCTCTCACGTCCTCTCTCAAATATGCTACTTTTACAGCTTCGCAACGTGACCTTTGTATCTTTTGAGTTGTCACCCTAAATACTTTTGTAATATATTCCTTACAGCATTAGGTCCGGACACCATTTCCTTGAAATAACCCTCGATTTTTTCTCCCAACCCTACATCATAAAGGTTTAAACCGAAAATGTTTTCATTTGCCAGAATAGGCTTCAAGCTATCTCCTACAGTTCCCGTATCACCCAGCTTAACTCCTGAAAGGTGCGACTTCAGTACATTTAGCATAGGGTCAGGGCTCAGCGGCATTACTTGTCCCTTATCATCCAGGCCCAAAAGATACCTGCACCAACCCGCAATTGTCAGGGGGATATAGGTAAGGCTTGTCGGATCCAGATCCTCCCTATCGCGATAGGCTTTGATGGTTTCACCGAATCTTATACCAATCTTTTGCGAGGTATCTGTAACTATTCTTTGAGGTGTATCAGGTATAAAGGGATTGGGCAACCTTTGTTCTATGACTTCTCGTATAAAAGCCTCGGGACTTAATATACCCGGATTTATAACAACAGGGAGACCTTCTTCATACCCTATCTTCTCTACCAGCTTCTTTAATTGGCTGTCCTTCATTTCGTCCGCTATAAGATTATATCCCAGCAGGCATCCAAATACCGCCAGCGCAGTATGCAGAGGATTCAGGCATGTGCAGACCTTCATTTTTTCGGCCCTATCTACCGTCTGCCTATCGGTAAACAGCACCCCCGCTAATTCAAGAGGCAGGCGCCCATTGGGGAAGTTATCCTCAATAACCAGGTACTGGGGTCCCTCGGCATTAACGAAAGGTGCAATATAGGTATTTTTCTTTGTACAGATGATTTCCATGCCTTCGAAACCTGTTGAAAGCAATGAGGCCTTAACAGCCTCAGAAGGTCTGGGAACAATCTTGTCAATCATGGTCCAGGGAAAGCTTACTTTGCTTTCATCGTTGATATATGCTAAAAAACCGCTGTCTACCAACCCATTTTCCACCCATTTTTTGGCAATTGTTTCAATAGATTCATGAAGCTTTTCCCCGTTATGGGCATAGTTATCCATACTAACAAAAGCAATGGGCAGTTCACCGCTTTTGTATCTGGTATAAGCCAACGAAGCAACTTTAGATATGATATGCCCGGGTTTCCCGGGTCCGTTCTGCATATCCTCCAGTACATTTTTATAGTATTCTCCAGAAATATTCTTCAGGCTATATCCTTTTTCCGTTATGGTAAAACTGACCATCTGCAGGGAAGGCTTTGTAAAAAATTCCTTTAACCGTTCCCAGTCACGTTCTCGTGAAACATCTCCGACCATCCCTTCGCTTATACTTCCAACTACTTTTTTGTCCAGGGTTCCGTCTGGGTACATGATCACGAACAAACTCAAGTTGTCATACGGGATATAAATCTTATCTATGATTTCGAAATCGAATGCTTCTACTGCAACAATTCCCGTTTGAGCCTTTCCCATATTCAGAAGCCTTTGCTGCAGCATGGCAATAAATCCTCTAAATATATTACCGGCCCCAAAGTGTAGCCATACCGGGTTTTCCCTGGTATGCGCCGCTACTTTGTCGTAATCGAATTCCGGCAGTTCAATTCCTGCATCTTGCCAGGCTTTCTTATTTTTTATTCCCTCTCGGCTCAAGTTAGGCAACTTCGTTTATCCCTCCTGAACATACCTTAAGCTCTAATTGTTATTCCTCTATTCTTTGGTATTTTGAGCCAGAAATTTGCTGTTATCTGTTCCGTAGCTAAACATTGTTAACTATTTCGCCCGACAAAATTCCAGAAATTATTGCTGAAAAGATCCTCTATGTCCCTTTTTATTTCTTCTTCAGTAACCCGCCAACCGTTTTCTAAAAGAAGCTGGTATTTTTTAGTCAGGACACCGGCTATAATTTTCCTGAAATGCACCCATTTATAGATTAGATGTTCCAATACACGAGCGTCTGAGTGCTGGGGAATAAAAGACAGTCCAAGGGTGTCCAACCGCATGCTGGTAATCTCTTTAACCATATCAGGATTATTTAAAAACCACCAGCAACCAAATACCATTAGATTCCTGAATTTCCTGGCAGTCACGACAAGCTCGTGCTGGTTTTCTTTAGAAAGCATAGTTACTAAAAACTTATTTTCAGGATAAGTCCTGCACAGGTATTCAATGGACCTAATATCCGCTTTGCCCAAGGAATCCGCTGCCAGGCCCAGGTAAGGATTTACCGATCTCTTTACCCCGATCATCAAAGCCAGGGGTATTTTTACTTCCTTGCAGATTGGGAGAACGCATAATTCAAGTATTCTCGAGCAGTAGGAATCCTCTGGAACCGTAAAATCCGGTGGTAAGGAAACCGCCATATAGACAGCATTAATTTTTTTAACCCAATCTTTCAGGTAACGTTTAATTTCGCTTATCGTATTCTCATCCAGGCACCTGTCTACCCGGTAACCCAACTTGATTAATTCCTTGTAATTTTTTTCATAGTCATTTAGCAGCGGATCAAGCCTTAAAGCGGCTTTAAATCTGGGATCCTTATTACCAACCTTTTCCCACCACTGTCTTTCAGTAGAATCGAAAGGGTCGTTGGTCATGATTACTTCTTTTACTCCGGCCAATGCAAAAATCCTGTTCACATATTCCATCACGGGAATTATACTGATTTGCTCCCTGAAGACCCGCAAATCTCTTTTGTTTACATCCAGCCCCAGTTCCTTCAAGACCGTCAATACGCCCCGCTGGGCCTCGCTTACGGGCGAGTGTTTTATAAATAAGGTTTGATAAATCAGTTCAGCCTGCTGCATTTTGGACAGGCTAAAGAACTTTTCATAATCCATCGTGGCATAGCGAAAAAACTCCGCAATTAAATAGTGATACGTTAACAGCTCATCTATACCATATAAGAACATATCTCCAAAACCGGGAGGATAAAGATGGGTATGGATGTCTGTTACTTGAACCCGCTCAACTTCCTTTGTAATTACCATTGTTAAATTATCTTGATTGATAACTGCCATTTTCTTTTCCTCCATCTAACCTGTTATTCCCCTGGTAAACTAGCTCATATACAATCCCCCGTTAACATCTATTGTTGCTCCGGTAATATAATCGGCATAATCGGAAGCCAAAAACATAGCAGCCCCAACTATATCTTCTGGAGCTCCTGCACGCTTCAACAAAATTTCTGACGCCATTTTTTCAAACGCCTGGGGTGGTGTAATTTCAGGGTTATGAAATGGTGTGCGGATTAAACCGGGTGCAATAGCATTGACCACTATATTATACTCCGCCAGTTCCCGTGCCAGAGAGCGGTACCGTAGTGATCGACAGACGTTGAGACAAAATCGGCTGATTTTATAAGAGGACCATATTTTGTATATAGACATTCATATCGCCACGCGATCTATTTTGGGGTCAGTCAGGCTATCCGGCAAGGGCGGGACTTCACTATGGTTTACCAATCGCCTCTTGACTGTCAACCTGACTGGCCCGTCGTCCCTCGGTTAGTCGCGGCGCTAAGGGCTAATGTAAGCCTTCACCTCAGACTTACCATTCTCTGAACCCATTCTTTTGGGTAATATATGCTCTGTACTGACCGGGAAACGAAAATCTAACGTCAAATGCGGCCTCTCGGTGTTGTAGAAGTGAATATAGCTTTCTATATCCCTTTTAGCTTCCTTAAAGACGCTACATTCCTTGAGCCATACGGTTTCTTCTTTCAGGTTCCGAAACCGTCTCTCAATGTGCCCGTTGGCATCTATAACGCTAATCTTATAGAATATTATAGCCTTCTGTGTGAAGATGGCTTACCAAGGTCTTATTACTAATCTCCGGTCTTAGCGGGTCTTTTTGAAGGATATCAACTTTAATTGCCAGCTCACCGATCTTGGCCTGGGCCTCCATGAGTTTCGTTCGAGTTCTCTTCATGGTTGGAAGGCCCCTTCTGTAAGGCCGCCATTCCACCCTTATTGAAAGGCATACAACCACTTATAGAACAGCGACTGAAATACCTGGTGTTTATAGCAAATGGCGGCAATATTGGCTTCAGGAGCAAAGCCGGCCATTACACTTCCTAGCTTTTCCTCTATCGTCCTGCGCTTCTTCGGCACGGTATAAACCTCCTCTGCTCACTTCCCATTTCTACTATACCGTTTGTTAGATCCTCTATGGAGTCAGCATACATGATTGTCGAGGTTGCAATTGTATTTAAGGAAGTAACTACTAGTACCATCCATACCTAAGTATTGCTCCATTCAACGCCAAGATGTTTTCGACCTTACAATACTCTGTCAGTCCATTGGAGCTTGCAATAATGTATCCTCCCCCCTTGCCAACCCTTTCTATCTTCTCCTTGGTCTCCAAAACCGTTTCCTCCGGGGTACCATCGGGTAATGTATAATGCAGGTCAATATTACCTATCAGGCATATTTTGTCGCCATATTCCTCCTTCACCTTAAAAATGTCTACTGCACCATGCTCCAAATTCGCAAGTGCATTAATGTTTAGTGTTAGTAGATCGGGCAACAAGAGTAAGGGATTACCGTCTGTATGATAAATCTTCGGTAAGGCTATATGATCAGCTACCTTCTTCTCGTGAGGAAGCATGTACTTTCTAAATTGCTCCGGGGAAAACATTGGGCCCCATTTAAAGGCAATGTCTTCTGAAATCCAGATAGCGTCGAATCCCATCTCGTTAACGTGAGTGATTACTTTAATACACCACTCGCCATATATCTCCATGCTTTCGAGTATAAATTCGGGATCATCATATAAGGCGTAGCAGAAATTATCGTAGCCCATACTGTTGTACGTATTGCTTACTCCCAACCGAACTGCAGCGATTGCAGCCAGATCCCTTTGACGAGCAAAGGCCAGTAATTCGCTCGCACTAGCGTAGAACTCAGGCTTATCGGGGTCAGGAAGAAATTCCTTCAAGGCTTTAAGATCGTCTTTGCTCTTAAGTAAAGGCTCTTTTACTTGTAGTACATCTCCATGACGCTCCATAGTTGCGAAAATAGGGGGCAGGAAATCATAAACTATTGCGTCAAGGCAAAGAATAGGGTATACATCCGGCGAAATGCACCAACCTGGAGGTAGGTTTGTCCTTCGACCAACAATTCTATCAGCCAGACTTTGATGAATATAGCCTTCTAACCATGGTACTCGATCAGGCTGCCCCCTATGCAGCGCTGTTAGAAAGCGCTCCCTAGATGACATCTGCTGTTTCATTACTGTAATACCTCCTCCTTAATCCCTTGAAACTGCCCTTTATAAACTTTCAATGCTCTTTAAGATAGCCTCAGCATCGCTATTTAGGCTTTCAATTCTCTTTACATCCATCAGCCAATAAACATAGTGTGGGTAAAGATCTAAGAACAGCTCTTTGGTGAGTTTGTCCCTGTACGAAGACAACTGAACCAAGGACTCCCTAGCAATTTCTACATTGCTCTTATTTCGCGTTGAAATCGCTTTCTTGACTAAGAAGCATGTGCGAGTACAATGATTGAAGCCTTCTATATAGAGCTCAAAAAGTTCTAATATAGTTTTTATCTCTTTTGCAAACTCATCAGGTAGTCCCAGGCTTTCCACATCAAAACTTGCTCGAAGACTTCTAACTTCTGCTAGCGCCTTTTCTTTTTCCCGAAAGATAATTTCAATGTTCTCTTCTGTAGGCTCCACTAACTTTGATGCTCCAAAGTTCCAATCGTCTTGCTGATGAAAATCCAACATCATTGTGAAGGCAGTATCAACTCTATCTGGGAATTGGCAACACTCATGAAAGACATGGCCCCGCACATATATACCTTTTTCAATTATTTCCCATGAAAGCCTAATAAGATCTCGGAGTTTCTTATAAGCCTCCACACCACTAGGAACTACAGGCTTTTGTAATGTGGACGTGGGTTTTAGGGGGGACAGTAGACCATAGTTGGTCCATTTACGATAAATTTCATCTAGTTCTTCATCGATGTTTTTTGCCAATATTGCTCCACCGATTAGATTTACTAAGGTAAAGCTATTAAAATTGCTTGCCTCGTTAATTACCTCCCAATCGGTACGGAACATAACACCTCTGGCACCTTTTTCCCAACAATGCTTCATTCTCTGTTTCATATCTTCTACTACGCTTACAGGAAAGAAACCCAAACCATAAAACTGTCCCCATGTATCAAATTCAATCCACTGTGGATGATTTCCCACAGTGCCTATAACTGGGTTGTCCGGAAACGTAGGATAAAAGTCATGAGGAGTATTTTTTAAGGCGATACAAATTTCCTCACTGCATCTGGTGGCAGCCTTCACCGCTAAACTCTGTTGGTCGGCCCTGTAGGCGAAGTCTCGTATTACCAGTGTCTTCCCTTTCTTTGAAAGCGGACGATACATTGATTCAATCAACTTGAAATACCAATCTTCCGGATTGTAATTCCGGCACCTTTCGCACTTACATCTGTTCGCCGATATAGACACTAAGCTTTCCCGGCTTGCTGGACTTACAATTATCCCAGCAATCTCCGGAACCACCTCTAGTAGTTCACTAACTTTAGCCTCCATAAATTCCCACCAGAACGGATGCGTTGCACATACTGATCCGTCCGGTTTCCTCAATTCCGGTACCAATTCTAAGATACCTTCAGGGTACCAGATCTCCTTGACTTCCGCGAAAAAGTTAATTCCAATCTGCCGTGCTCTCTTGATCACGGTGTTTATATAGTACCTATTATTGCTAATTTTGGCATCTCTTGTGGGCCACCGTTCCCACATTATACCCTGGGAAAAGTACCCTTGCGGATATACCAGCTGGTCAATCAGATCGTTTTGGTGAAATACTAGCGCATTCATCCCCATCTCGCGCATGAAATCTAGTACCCTCTCCACGTACTGTAACTGCCACATCATGGGCCCGTGGATTTCCAAAGCTCTTACTTCAAACCCTCTCATAACTCACTCGAACCTCCCATAAATAACTCTCCCACCCAACGGTATTTATAATATTTTCACGCGTTATAGACTTGGTTTGATGCACCCTGGGCCCTGCCCAAACATAACTCTGCTAGCTACTATGAGCCATTACAAGCCCTGCAACTACCGCTAGGAATCTGTGTTTCGCAAGGGCCTTGCACCGTCCACGACCCAGGGTGCATGTGTCGCACTCATTCCGAGGTATTCAGGAGTTATGGAGCAATGTAACTAATCACACTTGTTTACCCGCTACTTCTTTTCAGATTTAAACTCCTGTTTAAGCTGCTCCAGAATGCCTGTTTCCTCTAAGACTCTTTTGTACTCTTCCTGTTCGGCGACCCACTTCTTCTTGAAGTCGTCTGGTCCCAAGTAGTCAATCTGCATGCCAATTTTACTCATCTCTTCCTTCGTACTCGGATCAATTATCATATCCTTAAAGGCCCGAACCAGCACATCTTTTACATCTTGAGACAGACCGAGCGGAGCGCCGACTCCTTGCCAGACCACGCTAACGATGTTGTAACCCGCCTCCTTGAACGTAGGAACGTCTTTAAATACAGGGTCATACTCGATTCGCTTATCACTAAATACCCCTAAGGCTCTTAGCCTTCCCGCTTGCACATGCTGCTTGCAGTCGGCCGGCGCCAACACTGCAGCATGTATGTGCCCCCCCAGCAGGGCCGGGATAATTTCCCCCGCCCCGGACATAGGTACAGCTTCTATCCGGGTCCCGACATCCTTAGCAAGTTTTTGCAATTCCCAATGCGTACTACTGCCTCTAGCACCCGTACCGTACTTTATCTCACCTGGGTGTTCCTTCGCGTACTTGGCAAAATCCTCAATACTCTTCCACGGTAAATCAGGCCTTACCACTAAGACAAACGGGGCAGAAGCAACCTGTGCTATCGGTTCTAGAGCGGTTACAAAATTATATTTTAGCTCCTGAGTTACTGGGAACTGGACCAGTCCGTTATTCGCTGTACCAACTGTGTACCCATCAGGTTTAGACTCTACAATTTCATTCAAGCCTGGGATGGTACTTCCGCCGGGCTTGTTAACTATTACCAAAGGGTGTCCTAAGTACTTTTGTGCAACCTTTTCGAGCGCTCGGGCTGTTAAATCCGAACTTCCACCAGGAGGATAGGGTACGATAAAGGTTATCGGCTTAGTGGGAAATTTTGCTTCCGCGCTTTTACCAGACGCGCATCCACCTAATAAAGTCGCCGCACTCACAACGATAGCTAGCATTGCAGCAATAACCTGCTTCTTCATTCTCACTTAGCTCAGCCTCCCATTGTAAGCAAATTTTAGCCTTATGGGCATTTATTTGGAGCAAATTAGGCATCACACCTCTGCAATAGGTCAATGTCACCAGCCCACACTTACCCTCATATATCCATCCCCCCCAGTACCTTTTTCGCTTCGGTTTCATTGGGTTTTGTCATTAGCTTAACGTCACAGTGTCGGCAGGGTTTGTAGTGCTATTCTCCCTAGACGACCTGATTCGACGGATTGCCCATACTACTATACGTACTAGACATATTAAGATAGCGATGATAATCATCGTGCCCGCAAATGGGCGAGTGAAAATAAGCATGAAGTTGCCATTGAACATAACCATACTCTGGACTAAGCATCGCTCTACTAATGGCCCCAGGAATAATCCCACTGTGACCGGCGCCGCATCGTAATTCGCCAGCTTCATTAAGTAGCCTAGTATACCGAATATTACGAGTAACCACAGGTCGAAAATACTGTTATTCAACGCGAAGGCCCCCACATAAGTAACTACAGTTATAATAGCCATGAGGAACTCAGCCCTAACTTTCAGCATGGAAGCCCACAATGGTATAAGCGGCAAATTAAAAATGAGTAGCAAGACATTAGCTACGTACATACTCCCTATGAGACCCCAAAATACGTCTGGATGTAGCTTCATCATTAGGGGACCAGGTGTAACGCCGTGGATCATAAGAGCACTCAGCAGCAAGGCAAATGCAGGGGAAAAAGGTATGCCGAGTGCAAGTGCAGGCACTAGCTGTGCGTATATACCAGCATTATTGGCAGTTTCTGGGCCCGCAACGCCCTCGATAGCACCCTTTCCAAACTCGTCTTTATACTTGCTGACCTTCTTCTCTACAACATAAGATGCAAGGGTCGCAAGAAATGTAGAAGGCCCTGGAATAAGGCTTATCAAGAATCCCAACACTGAGCCCCGAAAGATGGACCCCTTTGAACGCTTCAGCTCCTGCCGGTTTGGATACACTTCGCGAAACTTGACTTTGGCAATCTCTTTTGCTGTCCATCCTTCGCTAACTGTCAACAACACTTCCGCGATGCCAAAAGCACCCATTGCAAACACTATAAAGTCTATACCTCTCTCCAAATCTGTAATACCAAAGGTAAATCGCTTGGCAGCGAATACCGGATCAAACCCTACTGTGCCTAGCATTATTCCTACCATAACCATGAGTCCTGACTTTAAAGGCGAGCCACCTGTGACATTGGCGAGTGTAACTAAGCCTAAAAGCGCCAAAGCAAAATACTCCGGAGATCCAAACCTTACTGCCAAGTCTGCTAATGGTGGTGCAAAAAAGGTTAGAGCAATTATGCCTAAAGTACCCCCGATAAAAGAGCCAATTGCTGCAATACCTAGTGCAGCACCCGCTCGTCCCTTCTTAGCCATAGCATGGCCTTCCATGCAAGTAATTAGAGACGTGGGTTCACCAGGTATATTAAGGAGGATGGAGGTAGTTGAACCACCGTACTGAGAACCATAGTAGATACCTCCAACCAGAATTACAGCCGTAAGAGGATCCATACCATATGATAGAGGCAACAAAAGGGCTATGGTGCCGGAAATCCCAATACCAGGCAATACTCCGGCTAATGTTCCCAGCAATACCCCTACGGTGGCTGCTAGTATGTTGACAGGAGTGAGAGAATGGAGAAGACCTTGAAGAAGCATCTCAAAGATTGTCATACTCTCTGCCTACCTTTAACTTAGCATCTTTTACGGCAACATTACTCGTAATAAGTATTGGAAAATAGAGTAAAACCCAACACTCACGCCTATTGCCACTATTATAGGTAATCTCCAACCTTTTCCGCCTGCTACTTTAATTAGGTATAAAGTGGCTAAAAATGTTGCTGTCAGAAAGCCTACAGTCTTAAGAAGCACCACGTAAATAACTAACCCAATGGAGTACAGGAAGATCTTATTTATTTGATAACGTGTTAAAAGAATTTCTTTTTCTTGTGTTTGTTTACGTTTGTATTGCGCCGCAGTCCCAAATAAATTAATCATTGCTAAAATAGTAGCCATTGTCCCTACTATAGTTGGCATGAACCCGGCCCTCGGGGCGTAAAAGGTTCCAAATGAATACTGTCTGGCAAATACCGTATAACTAGCACTCA
Source organism: Neomoorella stamsii (assembly GCF_002995805.1). Taxonomy (GTDB): domain Bacteria; phylum Bacillota; class DSM-521; order Neomoorellales; family Neomoorellaceae; genus Neomoorella; species Neomoorella stamsii. The sequence continues at coordinate 518 of NZ_PVXL01000027.1, read as the reverse complement.
GTATTAAAAAAAATATCGCCATGGCCATCTCTATCATATGATTCCTCCCTATCTCAATAATTTGCTTCTAGCTCGTTAAATCCCCTGCTCTCTTAGATTTTCATTTTTTACGATGAAGTCCAAGAGGGCAGACTAAACCTCCATCATCGTCCACAACAAGACGATGGCTTAATCTTAAAGTCTTGGGTAGTACCCTCACCACTTCCTGGCCCTCGGCTACCCTATCATGTCTCCCGGGGTCTTTGCCCTGTTTCATTCCTTCGTTCGGCCTTTTGAGGGCGGGTGGGTTGTGCCAGTACTTCGCAGCAGGGTCTGTGCCCTTATGGGAGGTGATATGGCTTACCCCACCCAAGACTTTTTACCTTGTGTTTGGTTTTTTTAAGCTGCTTGTTGTAATTGGGCGCGGCGATAGTCACCTAATACTTTGTCAGGGTCGTAGTTTTCTTTCTTCCTGGCCAGGCCGTACATTACCCGCAGTAATTTTACGGCTATGGCTATTAAGGCCTGCTTCTTTTTTA
>NZ_PVXL01000026.1 GCF_002995805.1 Neomoorella stamsii | reverse complement strand
GGAAGTTCCCGTCCTTGACTATTTTGGCTATTATCCCGGCGTCTTTGCGGTCGTTCTTGGTGGGGGAGTTACCTACTTCCTCTTTCCGCCTTTTGACGTGATAGGGGTTGACTATCACTACCGTATAACCCTGCTCCTGGAGAAACCATGCTAAGGGTTTCCAGTAGTGGCCTGTGGGTTCCATGCCGATTACTACCTTTGTTGCCCTGGCTTTTTCTTTGGCTTCTTCCATTTTTGCCACTAGACGATAATAGCCTTCTTTGCTATTATGAAACTTGAAGGGTTTGACCACATCCAGTTCGATTTGGTTATAGATCCGAGCCCAGTGGTTATGTTTGGCTACGTCGATACCGACAATTATCACATCGCCATGGACCAGTAATTTCTTTTGCACCTCATTCATTCGGTTTCTCGCCTCCTGGTTGGTTTGTTTGTTTTGGTCTATTTTCTTTTTACCAGGAGGCTTTTTATTGGCAACACCTACGTTACATCATTACAGGAATGCTTCTATATTATTTAACACTCTAAAAGTGCTGTGAGAAACCCAGCAAACTACAGTTAACCGTAGGCAAAAACACAGTGTAAAATAAAAGTTGACGTTTTATATTCTGAGCCACCGCCGTCATCTTTACCTGTTCATCTACCGCAGCCAGGGCATAGCTCCTGGCCCGGCCCAGGCCATGATGTTCTTTGGCTTCCGCAAAGGTGTGCTCGATACGGATCCGGTAACGATAGGTACGGCGGTATTCACTGCTTTGCTTTAACGTTCGGGCCAGGTTCCTGGCCCTCGCTATCCGGATACGTTCTTTCCGCTTGCTATACATTAAAAGGTGGCAAGTCCGCGTTTCCAGGTCGGTAACGGCCCCAACCGTACGTCTTCTATGGGTACCAGGGGGTACCAGTTTTAAGTAAATATCTTCTCTCTGTTATGCTATACAGCCTTTTGTTTTTACCTCTTCCCTCTCGCTTGGCACTTTTGTGCCCATAGCAGCCTATACTAATAAACATCTAACAATGCATCAACCCCTCCCTCAAAAAGAGCCCTGATGGTAACAGCACACGCACCGTAAAAACCGGTATCCCTTCGCATAGTTGATAGTTCAATTTTCACCTCCCGCACTAGCTCTGGAAAAGCATGTTTTTCCACACTTTCTCTCAATGGTTCTAGCAAAATGTTGCCCGCTTCAGCCAGTATACCGCCAATAAAAATTGCTTCTGGATTAAAAACATTGATAATGGCTGCTACACCTTTGCCAATATACCAACCTGCCTGCTGTATTAGCTTCCAGGCATATGAATTAGCTTCATTAGCATGGGCAATAATATCCTCGATTGTAACGTAACCCTTTTCCTTCCATACTGCTTTTAAGGTATCTTTTGGGTTATATAATGCAAGTTCATTATTGGCCTTGTGTACCAATGCCGGTACCGCATACAAACTCTCGAGGCAGCCATTATTACCGCAGTTGCAAAGAGGGCCGTTTTCAGCTATCACAAGGTGACCGATTTCGCCGGTATAACCTTTAAATCCATAAGCTAGCATACCATTAAGAATAATACCCGCACTGATACCCTCGCCCAAGTTAATGTAGGCCATATTTTTAGTGTCTTTGCCAAGGCCAAAACTATATTCAGCCAATGCTGCCGCATTGGAATTATTTTCAACAAAGACCCTTATCCCAATCATTTCCTGTAACCATTTTTCTATTGGAATATTACGCCATTTCTTACCCAGATTGGGCGAACGTTTCACTACCCTTGTACTAATGTCCACTAATCCGGGGTAGGCCACTCCCATACCGAAGATTTTTTTCTTATCAACGCCGCTTTCAATAATCATTTTTTTTGTTTCATCGGCAAGCAGAGCTAGTCCCCGCTGGGGATCTGTCATGTCGATGCTGTATTGCTTAATTATCAAGGGTTCAGCACCGAGGTTCACCATCCCCAAAGTGGTATTGTTTCTTGTTATTTCAGCTCCAAGTATATAACCGGAAGCCGGATTAAATTGTAATTTGACAGGACGCCTTCCACCGCTCGATTTTCCTAATCCTTTTTCAATAACGTAACCTAATGCTACTAGATCCCGTACAATACCTGTTATTGCTGCCGGTGTAAGACCAGTTAACTTAGCCAATTGCTGTCGAGATATAGTATTATGCTCCCTGATAATATTGAGGATGCTGATCCTGTTTAGCTTTTTTACTAACTGCAGGTTGCTTACATCATTGCCCATATATTTATTGTTCTTCCCCTCAACATACACTACCTAACTAATCAGGCAAGCGTCTTATTTAATTTAATTTATTTTATTTTATTTTTCCAGGGTACTTTTAGCTCTACGGAGGGTATCATTTGTAAGTTTAATACCCTTCTTTTTTAACTCTGTTTATTTATTCGACGTCCATTATGATATTCCTGCTGGGGTTGCAAAGGTTTTATAAAATTTTTTGAGGGCAAAATAATAAGCCCCTCTCGTTATTATAACGGGAGGTGCTTATTTAACTGCTCATATCTATCTACCCGGCACAACCACCAATGAATTGGTTAAAGGCTATTTCCGTGCTAACCAGGGGCATACTCTAAGGAGCGAGGGAAATCTCTTTATAAATAGGCAAATATATCTCCACGTCCCTGACGACGTAGCCGGTCCTGCCACCGTCGCGCATGATCTGGGTGCAGCGGCTGCAGGCTATGCAGACCTGGCGCTCATCCAGCTGGCCATTGATAAGCAGGTCCCGAGCGAAATCGGGATAGGCGAAGGCCAGCCTCCCGGCACCAGCCAGGGTTGCTGCGCCGCGGGCGATATTTGCGGCCGCCGCGTGGCCGAAAAACTGCCGCAGCCAGCTGTAGCCGCTGCCGACCACGGCCAGTCCAGGTTCGGCCTCCTGTATTTCCCGGGTAATCTTAAACATCCGGGCGACGCTCTCCAGGGGATGCTCCGCTGGCAGGTCGGCCCCCTTGGGTGGTATATCAAAGGGGTGGGTCACTTCCGGGTTGGTATAATAAGGATTGCCGGCCGAAATGCTGACCAGCGCTAACCTTTTCCTTGAGTAGGCGCACCAGCTTGATGGGTTCGGAGAGGTCATGCCGGGTACTATAGTCTAATAAAGGATAATTTAATGGCATATCCTGGTAACCATTTCTGGCGATAATTCCGACATATACACTTATAAGCCGGTGTTCCGGTACTCACGGCAGGCCTATTGTGGATGCCTATCGGCAGACGAAAGCAGTGGCCGTACCGGTTCTTGTGCCGTTATCTTCATCCGCCCATCCTTACGGCTAATGACCAGGTAGCGCTGCCATTCCGGGTCCCGGCGGGATACCGGGGTAACATCGGTTGCTTTAAGAAAACGCAGGTGGGGGCCGCGGCTCTCATCCCGCTGCAGGGCCGCCCGCAGGATCATTTCTGCCACCAGGAGCATGTTTTCGTTCTCCAGGGCGTAGACCAGGCCGTGCTCGTCGACCTGCTGCGCCAGTTTCTGCAGCCCGGATAGCTTTTCTAGGCCCAGCCGCAGCCCCTCCTCTGTCCTCACTACGCTGGCCACCCGGTTCATCAGATCCTGCAACCTCTGCCGCAACTCCCCGGCCGGTATGTCGCCTTTATCAAGCATATTCTGCGTCCGGGCAAGAAATCCCTCAATCTCGACCGCCGGCACTTCTACAGGGGGTACGCTGACGGCTTCTCTGGCCGCCTCTTCCCCGGCCAGGCGGCCAAAGACCTGGCCGTCCAGCAGTGCGTTGCCCCCCGGTCTGTTGGCCCCGTGCTGGCCGCCGGCCACCTCTCCGGCAGCATAAAGGCCGGCAACAGCCGTCCTGCCGGCCTGCCTGATCTTGACACCACCCTGGAAGTGCTGGATGCAGGGTGCTACTTGAACCTTTGCTCCGGCCTCCAGGTCCAGCCCCCTCTCTTTTAGCCAGGCGATACTTTCGGGATTAATTTCCCTCAGGCGATGTAAAGGACTGGCCAAGCGCCTTTCCATCCCCAGGTCAACAGTAACTTCACTAAAATAACGCTGGCGATTTTCTTCCACCAGTTCGTCCCATTGGAAGCCGGCAGGGTTCCGGCTGTAGTCCAGGTAGACTTTACGCCCGGCAGCGATTTCCTGGTAGACTGCCACGTCAACAATATGCGTGGGATGCTCGTAGGTAACCGGCCAGCTTGCTCCCTTGCGGAACAGCAGGTTCATTACCACCCTGGCCGGGGTACCCGGCGGGAAATAGCGTCCCAGGAATTCTTCGCCCCGGTCGTTAACTAACCGCGGCAGGGCGCGCAGCATGCTCCCGGAACAATTTAATTTAGTCTTCAGGGAGGCCAGGCCGATCTGGATAAACTCCATATTGACCAGCTCCGCGCCGGCGGCATAAGCCAGGGCGTAGCCGTCACCGGTCATGCCGCCGGGAAAAACATTGGTCCGGTAAACCTGGCCCGCACCGCCGGTCGCCAGGATGACTGTCCTGGCGGAGATAACTTTCAGCGCGGCAGCCGGGTCGTGGCGCCGGCGGGTATCCAGGGCCAGGGCGCCGATTACCCTTCCCTGGCTGGTAATTAACCGGGCGACCATGGTAAAATTCAGGACCTGCACCGGCAACTGGCGCAAACGTTCTACCAGGGCTGCCTCAATATGAATAGCCGTCCTGGGGCCGGTATAGCAGGCCCGGGGGAAGTCGGAGCCATCGGTTACAAACTGGCGTGCCTTTCCCCCCTCCTTCACGAAAGGAACACCCAGGGCATCCAGGTAGTTAAAAGCAGTTTCAGCTTCCCGGGCTAACGTTACGGCCAGGTCCCAGTCAGAAACCAGGCCGCCGAGGCGGTAAATATCTTCGGTATGGTAGCGCCAGGCGTCCGGCCCTCCCGGAGGGGTATGGGGTAAGGTCGCGTGGAAGGCCATGCGGTCGGAGCAGGCCGTGGCCGTCACCCCGCTCTTGCCCAGCATTCCCTTGGTGGCCAGGATCACTTTTAAAGCCGGGGTATACTCCTGGGCGGCAATGGCTGCCCGCAGGGCCGCCCCGCCACCGCCGACTACCAAAACATCGCAAGTATATTGCTCCATATTTAAATCTACCCCATCTTTAGTTTGCCTTCCCGTTCCTTTTGCCAGTAATCAAAGACAGTTTTCTACGGGATAAGCACTGCCTTAACGGCTTCCCTGCTGGCCATAACTCTTAAAGCCTCATTAACCCGGGCCAGAGGGAAACGGTGGGTAATCATGCGGGCAAAAAGCTCAGGCCGTGCCAGGATCATGGCCATGGCCCGGTAAACATGGCGGGTGTCGCTGACCCACACCCCTTGTAAACGGATATTGCGCCGGGCCAGGTGCTGGTAACCGTCAAAGGCGAAGGTCCCTCCCGGCTGGCCAAAACCCACGCTGAGGACCGTCCCCCCGGGCCGCACCAGGGTAATGGCTTCCTGCAAAGCTGCAGCATTACCCGCAGCCTCGACGACCAGATCGGCGCCGCGACCGTGGGTCAGGTCCAGAATTATCTGCCGCCGCTCCTCATCCTGGACTGCATGGCGGTCCAGGGTAACAGTCGCCCCGAATTGCCGCCCCATTTCCAGGCGTGTTTTAGAGCCACCGCTCACGATGACTGTAGTTGCTCCATAGGCCCGGGCAAAGGCTACGGCAAACAGGCCTAAAGGCCCGGGTCCGATAACAACCACCGTGTCGCCAGGTTCGGGACGCACCAGGTCGAAGCCGTGGGCCGCTGTAGCCCCTGAACAGGAGGCCGCCACCAGCACCGCGGGGTCAACTCCCGCCGGCACCCGGAATATGTCCGCACCGGGCTGCAGAATGATATATTCGGCATAACATCCGTTTAAATACGGCGGTTCGGTAGTGGAAATATTAATCCCCTGGACGACCCGGTTGGGGCATAAAGACGGTTCCCGCAGCACGGCGCAGTAGTAGCAGTGGCCGCAGGAAACACCCCGGTTCCAGAAAATAAGGTCGCCCTCCTTCAGTTCTTCACCTTCTACCGTTAGCTTTTTTCCTTTAATGGCGGCCACCTCGCCAACGCCTTCGTGGCCCAAAATCATAGGTAACTTGACGCGCGGGTCCTCTCCCTGCCAGATGTGCAGGTCAGAGCCGCAGATACCGGCGGCTTTTATTTTTACCAGCACCTGCCCCGGCTCCAGGTTGGGAATGTTTATTTCCCGTGCTGCCAGAGGTTCATTAAACACTTCTAAAACATAGGCTTGAGCTTTCATGCTATTCCCCCGTGTTCTGCCATGTATGCTGCCAGTACTTGTTTCAAGTAGAGCACTTTTTCCGGCGGGGCGCCGTAGGGAACAACGTCGCATCCCAGGATAAACCCGCCGCCAGGTGCTCCTTTGGCCAGGACTTCCCTGGCCTGAACAGCAATCAGCTCTTTGGGACCGGTCTCCATACCCGTGCCTGGATGCTGCCCCGCAGGACGATCCCTGCTGTCCAGGACTTTGCTTTATAAGCCTCCAGGTCGGTGCCGTAGTCGGCCATGAGAATGGAGGAACCTGTCTGCACCAACCAGTCGACAATGGGGTTAGTGTTGCCACCGCTAATTAAACCGACGCTGGCGGCCCCGGCGGCCTTTAAGGCGGCAATTAACCCTATCCCGGCCCGCCAGCAGCACCTGGCCGCTATCGGCCTTATAAGCGCCGGAGATAATATTAAAAATCGTCGTCTTGCCGGCCCCGTTGGGCCCAATAAAATTATTCCTAAAAGAAAGGCGCCGATAACCGCCCCGGGCAAGCTGCCCAGGCCATCAATCACGGATGCGATAAAACCTTTGACCACCAATTGGCCGAGTTGGGGATAGAGGGTATAACCGATGATGGCAAACCCCACGGCGATCAAAGCATATACCGCACCAAGGGAAATGCCCAGCTGGGTTTTGAAATCTTTATCCCCTGTCTTGTACATCTGCTCGGATACTACCTGCCCGCCGTGGCTCTTCATATAATCGATAAAGGGCTTGGCCAGGGAAACAGAGTAGGCATTGGCCTGGTTGTACAGAACGCCGACCTTTTTTAAATTCAATTTTTCCAGTGTGTAGCTGGCGACGATCTCGGCCTGTTGCACGCTGCTGGGCTGGACCAGGAAGTTATAGGCCTACGGCTTGCCGTCGTTTTTCGTCGTCGCCCTTTCGTCAATAAAGCTCCCAGGATAGCTACTTTAGTGTTTTCGGCAACTGGTGCGAGGGCGATGCCGATATTGTTGCCCTGCGGGCCGATTATGGCCACGGCTTTATCCTGGGTAGCCAGGCGGTTGTAGGCGTTGATAGCTTCCTGGACGTCATTTTTGGTATCATAGGTAACCAGCTTCAGTTTCTTACCATTGATACCGCCCTCTTTTTATTGATCTTGTCGATGGCCAGCTGGGCACCATTGGTAACCAGCAGATGATGGCGGCTGTTTTATTTGCCAGTAGCAATAACCTGGCCGGCCAGTCCATAATCTACCGAAGATCGCACCAGTAATTGGGCTGGTAGTCTTTCAACCATAGGTTTATTTTTCCGCTTGCTGTTAATCAACTTGATCAACCGCTCCGCCGCCCTCTGGCCAACTTCGTAAAAGGGCTGGGCCATCGTGGTCAGAGGAGGGTCCATTAGTTCTGACATGTCCAGGTTGTCATAACCCATGACAGCAATATCGTCCGGTACCCGCAGACCCTTTGCCTTTAAAGCCTTGATAACCCCCAGGGCCTTGGGATCGCTGGCGGCAAAGACAGCGTCCGGTTCCTGGCCCCTCTCCAGGATGGTAAGGATGGCCCTGTAGCCGTCCTCCCAGTCCCGGGTACCGTGAACAACAAGGTCCTCGTTATAGGCTATACCGGCCTCCGCAAGGGCCGCCTGGTATCCGGCAAAACGCTGGCGGTAGAGGTCCAGCTCTAAAGTGCCGTTAACAAAGGCTATACGCCGGTAGCCGCGCTGGATAAGGAATTGGGTGGCTTCGTAACCACCGCGGTAGTTATCGACGATTACAGCATCCACTTTGTCTTCCAGGTGGCGGATCATGAGTACTACCGGGAAACCCTGCTCTTTGAGTTCCAAAATGTGGGTACTGGCGGCCGTGGCCGTGGAAAAAATCAGGCCGTCGACCAGCCTCTTGCGCAGGTTGTCGACATAGGCTTTCTCTGTTTCTATATCTTCGTCGGTATTGCATAGGATAACGGTATAGCCATACTTTTTGGCCACATCGGTTATCCCTTTGATGGCCGCCGGGAAAACCAGGTTACGCACATTGGGAATGATCAGGCCGATGGTCCTGGAGCGGCCTTCTTTCAAACCCTTGGCCAGGGCATTAGGCTGGTAGTTAAGCTCACGTACGGCGCGTATGACTTTTTCTTTCGTTTCCGGGCTGACTGCCACCCGGCCGCTTAAGGCCCGGGAAACGGTGCTGGGCGAAACCCCGGCCCTCTCGGCAACTTCTTTGATATTGACCATGCTCGAGCTTCCTTTGCTGCAAACCTTTGTGCAATCCATTGTGCAATCGTTTGTAAAACATATTTGCTGCGGCCCGTCAAATTCCTGCCGGGGTAAGAAAAAATTTTGCGGCCTAAACAGGATGAAGCCCCTGCCATCAGGGGCTTCATCCTGTTCCTTGCGTTCCATTATTCCGAGGCAAAAAAGGTAACCGTCGCACCCGGATCCTCCGGCTTTGAAATACTACTACCGCACCTCGTTGGAGAACTTCAGATAGCCCTGGTAGGTTAGCCCGGCATAAAGCCAATATAGTTGCCGGTCTTTTATCAGGCTGGCGAAAGATTATCACCGATGGGCTTGAGGCCTGGCGAGTTGCTAACAGGGTACCGAAATCAGTATCTGCCGTTAAAATAATACGATTATCTCTCGATGCCAGATCAAAGATAAGCTGATCGGGAGCCTCGGCCATTCCTAAATCTCTCACGTGTATTGCATCATAGCCAGCTTTACATAGTTCCTGAGCTAAATAAGGTGACAAGGCGTTATCCACTAAAAACTTCATAGTTCGCTGATAAGAGGTAACTCACGTTCGCGTACAGCTTCAGCAGCAAAACGTAAGGCCTCGGTAATATCTTCGGCTTCAAGGTCGGGGTAATACTTTAAGATTTCCTCCCGGCTTAGCCCGCTGGCAAAAAGATCAACCACCGTAGCAACAGGAATGCGTAGACCCCGGATACAGGGTACCCCCCCCATCTTTTCCGGTTCTATGGTTATACGTTGGAAACTCACAAGCACCACCTCTTAATTTTACTTAATTTATATATACATTTTACCATTTAGGAGACACCTTTAAAAGCCCGGCAAGAAATGAAGAAATTAAAAGCCCTGAAGCTGGCTTCAGGGCTTACTGGTTCACCTCTGCACTCTCCCGGAGGCGTCGCCGCGCATGAGGGTCATTACTTCCTCCCTGGTGACATGATTGAAGTCGCCGGGGATGGTGTGCTTCAGGCAGGAAGCGGCCACGGCAAATTCCAGGGCCTCAGCCGGGGCAAACCCTTCCGTGACGGCATAGATTAAACCGCCGGCGAAGGCGTCACCGCCGCCGACCCGGTCCACAATGTGGATCTGGTAACGGCGCGAGCGGTAAAACTCCCGGCCGTCATAGAGGAGGGCCGACCAGCCGTTGTCAAAAGCGGAAAAGCTCTCCCTTAAGGTTATGGCTACCTTTTGCAGGTTAAAGCGGGTCAACAGCTCCCGGGCCACCTGGCGGTAACCCTCTTCGTTAATCTCCCCTCTGGTAACATCGGAAGCCGCCGCTTTAATGCCGAAGACCTTTTCTGCGTCTTCTTCGTTGCCGATGGCTATATCAACGTAGCCCATCAACTGGGTCATGGTGGCCCGCGCCTGCTCCGGGGTCCACAGGTTCTTGCGGTAGTTCAGGTCACAGCTTACCGTCAGGCCCATTTCCTTAGCCGCCCGGGCGGCTTCCAGGGTAACGGCGGCCACATTTTCGCCCAGGGCGGGGGTTATGCCGGTGAAGTGGAACCATGAGGCGCCGGCAAAGATCCTGGCCCAGTCGAATTCACCCGGCTGGACCCCGGCAATGCTGGCGTACTTGCGGTCATAGACTACTTTGGAAGGCCGCTGGGAGGCCCCTGTTTCCAGGAAATAAATCCCCAGGCGCTCACCGCCTTTCAGGATGAAGCTGGTATCCACGCCGTAACGGCGCAGGTGGTTAATGGCCGCCTGGCCCAGGGGATTGGCCGGTACTTTGGTGACGAAGGCGGCACTGGCACCGTAGTTGGCCAGGGAGCAGGCCACGTTGGCCTCGCCGCCGCCGTAAGTAACTTCAAAAGACCCTGCCTGGACAAAACGCTGGTAGCCGGGCGTGGACAGACGCAACATGATCTCGCCGAAAGTAATGACTTTAGCCACAGGAAAAACTCCCTTCTTGCAAAATTAATGCCATATGCAAGAGCTTCCCCATCCCGGCGGCACCCGCACAGATGAACCAGGCACCCAACAGGCTGTCTACCAGTTGGGGTACCTCCTGCCTGGTACCTGGCAGGCTGACCGCTCCTGTATATGTGTTTTCTCAGTTGGTCCGGTAATATGGGGTTTGACATTCTAACAGGAGGCTTGAGTGCTACCCGGTGCCGCCCCGGAGCATGGTTGATTGGCAAAGCCACCCGCTAAAATTTACACTTCCTGGCCGGGGCTAATTGCCTAACATTGAAGGTGTATGGTGTTATTCAGCCAGGTTATTTCCCCCGAGCCGCTTTGATGGCCGCCACAAAATGCCGCGCCGTTTCTTCCACCAGGCCATAGTCGCCTGTTTTCGCCCCTTTAGTCAATTCACCGCCGACTCCCACGGCTTCGCAGCCGGCCTTGATCCACTGGCCGACGTTCTCCAGACTGACGCCGCCGGTAGGTATAATTGGCGCCTGGGGTAGGGGTCCTTTGATGGCTTTAACCATTTCCGGCCCGAAAGCGCTGCCCGGGAAAAACTTGACGAAATCACTGCCGGCCTCCATAACTTCAACTATTTCTCTTATGGACATAGCCCCGGCCATACAGACTTTCTGGTAGCGGTTACAGGTTTTAACCATCTCCAGGTCCAGGCAAGGGCTAACCAGGAACTCGGCCCCGGCCAGGATGGCCAGCCGGGCCGTGGTAGCATCCAGGACCGTACCGGCGCCAATGAGAATCTCCCCCTGGCGATAAGTAGCCGCCAATTCCCTGATAACTTCCAGCGCCCCCGGTACGGTAAGGGTGATCTCAATGGCCTCCACCCCGCCCGCTTTAACGGCTTCAGCAATTTTGAGCGCCTGGTCCGGATTCTCCGCCCGGACTACTGCCACAATCCCGCAGTCGATAATCCGCTGCATAACCTTTAACTTTTGCATATTAACCCGCCTCCGGTTTATATAATGAAACGCCGGTTTATTATAATAAAATATTCGCCATGTCAGGTCGAAATCCTGCTTCCCCCGCTTAAATCTTTTTCCCCGGCACCGAATCCAGGCTCAAGGCATACAATACTTTGCAAGCTTTTGCGAGGAGGTTTTTTTATGCGTTTTGGCCTCGCCCTGGGAGGTGGGGGGTTAAAAGGAGCGGCCCACTTAGGTGTCTTACGTGTCCTTGAGGAAAACGGTATTAAACCCGATCTCGTCGTCGGGACCAGCGCCGGTTCCATTGCCGCCGCCCTGTATGGGGCCGGCCTCCTGCCGGCCATTAGCTCCATGGGCAGCCTCCCTTTTGCTAACATCTTTAGATTGGAAAATTACCGTTTTACCGGTTTACCCCTAGGGCTAATTCATGGCGGCACCATTGAAGGCGTGCTGAAAAAGACCCTGGGCAATCGCCATCTGTCAGAACTCCAGCCCCTGACGGCAGCCGTGGCCTGCGATTTAATCAGCGGCGAAACAGTCGTGTTTACTCCCGCCCGACCGGTCAAACCCTTACCGCCGGATATGGTCCTGGGCGGCGATGTCCCTGCCTGGCAGGCCATCCGGGCCAGCATTTCTATCCCGGCTCTCTTCGCTCCCTATAAAATCAGCTCCCGCCTCCTGGTAGACGGCGGCCTGACGGACAACGTCCCGGCCGATATTGCCCGTTACCTGGGGGCTGATATTGTCATTGCCATCGACCTGGACTGCGGTGTCCCAAACCGGGTCTTTCACCATGCCGGCGAAGTCCTCCTCCAAAGCCTGGATATCATCAGCCGGCGCAATACCTCCCTTACTTTAAGGCTTTACGCCGACCTAGTCCTCAAACCCATTAAAAAACCCGTCAGTTCCTGGGACGTCAGTGAGTTCAGCAACCTGGTGGCCGCCGGTGCGGAAGAAGCCCAGCGCAATCTTCCGCAAATTCGTCGCCTGCTGGGGCGATAAAAAAAGCCGGCTCCGGGTAAGGGGCCGGCTTTTTATAATTTGCAATTTACACCTTAAGATTACATCGGGTTACTTTAGCCAGTGCCTCGTTTATCGCCGCCGCTCTATTCTCGGGTACAATTACTGTTAAGTGATCACCTTCCAGAAGCCTGGTATTACCTCGGGGAATGATTTCCCTGGCTCCCCTGCGAATGGTAACCAGCAAACAATCTACGGGTAAAGCCAGGTCTTTGACCCGGCAATCGCAGGCGCTCGCCCCGCTCTCAACTACAGTTTCAACAACCAACATTTTGTCTTTATTATTATCAATAGAGGGTTTGGAGATAGCATCATCCTTCGCCCTGGCTAAATCCCGTTCCAGCAGCATCTCATAAACGGGTAAACATCCCAGAGCCTCCGCCACTATATAAGCGATCATACAGGTAAAAAGAAGCGGTAAAATATGCTGGTAGTTACCTGTCATTTCGATTATGAGCACAATCCCGGTAAGGGGGGAACGCACAATAGCCACGAAATAGGCAGCCATTCCAATTACCGCAAAAGATGGCCCCAGGCCCTGAAAGCCAGGAATAAGCAGGCCGCTGATCTCGCCAACAAAGGAGCCCAGTAAAGCCCCCAGAACCAGGAGCGGTAGAAAGATACCCCCGGGAACCCCAACACTGTAACTTAACATAGTTAAAAGAAACTTGACAGCAAAGAGAAGGGGGATAATACCCACGTTAACCCGGCCCCAGAGAACATCTTCTGCCAGCTGGTGCCCGCCGCCTAAAACCTGAGGTAAGAAATAGCCCAAAACCCCTGCCAGCGAGACTGCCAGCGACGCCCGCAACCAGCGGGGCAGGCCTTTTAACCTGTCTGCCACATCAAGGCTTCCTTGCAAGGTACGATTAAAAGCCACGCCTAAAACACCGGTTAATATTCCCAGGACTAAAAATGCTGGTAAGGTGGACAGGGGTAGAGGTAATAATTCCTTAATGCGAAAGGTAGGAAGTGGCCCTAAAATCCTCTGGGATATCAGATCGGCAGTAACACTGGCTGCCAGGGCTCCTCCCAGTACATAGGGTGAAAAATTACGGCGCAGTTCTTCCAGGACAAAAACTACTCCTGCCAGGGGGGCGTTAAAGGCTGCCGCCAGCCCTGCTCCTGCACCACAGGCAATTAAGTGAAGTTCTTCCGTTTTGGACCGGCTAAAGCTTTTACTTACTGCCTGGCCGGCTGCAGCGCCCATTTGTACCGTCGGCCCCTCCCGGCCCAGGGACAGACCGGCCCCAATAGCCAGGGCCCCGGCAATAAATTTTACCGGGATAACCCGCCACCAGAGGAGCTCGCGCTGGCTAATCAGAACGGCTTCCACGTGGGGAATGCCGCTGCCGGCAGTTTCCGGAGCAAAACTGGTCAACCAGCCGGCCAGGGCACCGGCCAGGGCCCCCAGGCAGGGTAACACCAGCCAGCCCCAGCCGGGTATAGTATGCGCCCACCTTAAAAGCTCATTGCGCCATAAGTCCCCTTCCGTCAGGACTAAGCGAAAGGCTACCCCAACTACCCCGGCGCTGGTGCCCGCTAAGGCTCCTTTAAGCAGAAAACGTAAAAAATAATCATATCGCCTTAGCAGCAGGCTATCATGAATAGAATGTTTTTTAAGTAAAAGAGCTTCGTCCCGCACTTCTTTTCCTGCCCCCGGACAGGCACTTCCTGATGTCACTTTTCCATTGTACCACCCCTTGGCTTTCTTGTTAAGCCCATTCCTATTTGTTAATGATTTTTCTCCGTTGCCCGGACTTTGTTGACACATTTCACCAGGGCTTTGACAAAGGCCGCCAGGCCCTGGCTACCGGTGAAAACGGGTTGATAGTCCAGTTCCCGGGCTGCTTTTTCCCAGCTGAGATCCCACACTTCGTTTAAAAAGACCGGTCCCGTCCATTCTCCTGGAGGAATTACTTGTAACTCCGAGCCGGAGCCGGTTAGTTCAATAAGCAGGCTGGCGATTTCTTCCCAGCTCAAATAAAGGCTCCCCAGGTTATAGGTTTGCCCGGCGGCCCCCGACCTGCTGAGGGCCAGCCGGCAGGCCAGGGCCAGGTCAGCCATACTGACAAATGTGCCCCCGGCAACAGCCGGCACCTGGATGGGGTCATCATGGAGTGCCGCCCGTACCAGATTCCGCAAATGCCGGCCGCCGATTTCATCGCCGAAGGCCCACCAGAAACGGAAAATGGTAACCGGTAAACCCTGCTCGCGATAATAGTGGCGGCATAATTCCTCAGCCGCAAATTTACCCAGAGCATAAATGGGCTTACGGGCTTCACCTACCAGGCAGGGGTGGTCCTCGAGAACGGGCTGGGCTGTAGCCCGGCCATAAACTGTAGCCGTGCTGGTATAGATAAAATGCTTGACGCCAGCCCTGACAGATGCTGCCAGTAGATTTATATGCCCGACCAGGTCGCCACCAAAAATATCCAGGGGTTCATTGCTGAAGCTCCAGGCCAGGTGGATCACTGCCTCCACGCCGTCTACGGCCCGGGCTACCAGTTCCTTATCCTCCAGATTGCCCCCGCATAGATTGACCTGGCTGCTCCCGGGGCTATCAAGAAAACTTAGGGCCCGGTCCAGGACCCGCACCTGGTGGCCGTGATAACATAAATCCTGGACCAGGTAACGGCCAACATCGCCCGCACCGCCGGTTACCAGAACCTGCATCAGGAAGCACCTCCTTTACAAGGATATTAAATTAAACACGGGGCGGGCCGGTAGAACCTCGCCTACCACCCGCCCCGCCAGCCTATCTTAATTTAACTAAAATAATACGCTATACCGCCAGCCACCAGCATAATAAGAAAACCTGCTCCCAATGCTGCAGAATTATGGGATACAACACCTTGATATAACAGCGGAAAATCCAGCCACATCAAGATAAAAGCGCTCAGCATGCCTTCAAACTTGTACCTTTTCCGCAAAGATTGTTTTTCAGCCGCTACCATATGCTATCGACCTCCTATTCGATTCCCGGGAAAAATACATAGAGGATTAACCAGCCCAGGATTCCTACTACAAAAGTAAGAATAGCATTGTACAGGGCCGTGCGGCGCAGGCACTCGCCTTCACGCCCGCCCTGGCCGGTTACGCCGGTACCCAAAGCCACATTCATGGGACAAAACATATTTCCAATTGCACCGCCAGAAGTCTGCAGGCCTAAAATTACAAAGGGACTTATCATCAGCAGTTTAGCCACGTCCCACTGAAGGCCGGTAAAAAGTACATTGGAATTGGTGTTACTGCCAGTCATGAAAGCACCTAGAACACCAATCCAGGGGGAAAAGATAGGATAAAGTCTCCCCGTGTTGGCCAGACCCTCGGCTAAATAACGGGTAATGCCCACTTCCATCATGACTACGCCCATCATGGTCATGGTCGTAACCGTCATGGTAGCGCCCATGGCCTGCTTAATAATGCGGTTAAGCAACTTTTGGCCTCCTTTTTCCGGCCACAGGCCACGCGCTTTATAAAACAAATAGGATAAAAAGGCTGCTGTAAAAATCAATGTGCCGGGAGCAGTAAACACAGCAATAGACTGGTATTTCTTGACTGCTTTATTGGTAAAGCCAAGCAAAGTAGTTGTTTCCGGAAAAGGAAATCCTATATTTATCAAACCTGCTAAATATGCCTTCAGTGGTTGGATTAAATATACAGTAAATACTATTATTATTAATGCATAATAAGCAAAAAAGGCTACGTTAAAACTGTAAGGTTCATTTGTGGCAGCTACCTCTACGGTGGTATAATCAGCAACTTTCGGACGATACATAGGCAATTTGGGAACAACCAGGCCGCCAACTATTAGACCCGCCGCTCCGGCTACAAAGGAAGCCACATAAGGAGCAACAAAATTGGCTACCAGGTTCAATACGGCGCCCATGGTCACCCCAATTAGCAAGATAGCCGGGGTGCCTTCACGCATACATTTCCAGCCACCGTACATATGAGCAATACTATAACCGCATAAAACACAGGCTATGCCCAGGAAAAAGGCGGCAAACAGGGCCAATCGACCTGGATCCAGAGTAGTTAATCTTTCTAAAATTGAATAGGAGGAACCAAGGGAACCGAAAGTCACCGCCCAGGAATGGCCAATGAGCGCCGTAGCTGCAGCAAATATAGGATCAAACCCCAGGCCCACCAGTAATGGTGCCGCAACGGCCACCGGCGCCCCATAACCACATACCCCTTGCACAAAACCTGGGAAAGCCCAGCCCAAAACAAGCAATTGTAAAATCTTATTGCCTCCAGTTAAGCGGGTAAAAGTATCAGAAATAACTTTAAAGCCACCCACTAAATCGACAACATTGTAAACTGTCATGGCACCCCAGATAATGTACAGCACCCATACAGTAGCCCACAAGCCTTTTAAAGTGCCTGCAGATAAAATATGAAGGTGGCCACCGAACCAGATATAGGCTACAATTAAAGTTAAAACCCATCCTACTACTCCCGAACGCCCACCGCTCCATCTAAAAACCATCATTAGAATTAATACGGCTAGAATGGGTACCAAACACAAAAACCACAACCAAACGCTCATTTGCGGCAGACCCTGCATACTTAACTGAACCTCCTTTATATAATAGATTTGTCTAAATTTCATCCTAATTTGTCGAATTAACTGACTTATCAGGCCGCGTTTGGATGTGGAATAGCTATTTTTATGGCTTATGTTATTTTGAAAAAAGTAGCTGGTACTGCAAACGGTGTTATAAATTTCAGTTACTGGCATAGAAAAGTCGTTGTAAATTTCACCATGTATTCCCGGCAAAACAGATAGGGTTTGCTCCAGGTAACCATTCCAGGTTACCTGGAGCAAAGCGTTACTGAACTTATAGTTGAGTATTAAACTGAAGTAGCCACCGCCGGTACCGTGATGCCCACTTCGGCGCACCTGGCGTCGATGAAGGCTTGCATTTTGGCGATATGCTCGGGGTGCAGGTGAGTAAAGCGGCCCTGGAGCTTCATGTATTCGCCGACGGGCTTCCGCTTGTCGATCTTTACCGAGAGCTTGTATTCACCGTTCTCATATTCGTAGAGTTGGAACATGCCCGTCTGGACGGCCAGTTTGGCCATTTCGATGGTCTTGTCGGCCGGGAACTGCCAGCCCTTGGGGCAGGGGGCATGGATGTGGATATAAGCCGGGCCCTCCTGGTTCAGGCCCTTACGCACCTTGTTCATTAAATCCACCGGCCAGCCGATGGAGGCCGTAGCTACATACTTCAATTCCGGGTGGCCATGGGCGATGACCTTGGGGTTATCTTTGGGAAAGAGCTTCTTCCCTTCCGGCACCACCGGGCCTGGTGGGGTAAAGGTCGTATGGGCACCGTAGGGCGTGGTCGGGGAGGTTTGAATACCGGTGTTAGCGTAGGATTCATTATCGTAACAGATAAAGAGGACGTCATGGCCGCGGTAGAGCATGGCCGATAGGGCCTGGAGGCCGATGTCCACGGCGCCGCCGTCGCCGGCCATAACGATGATGTTGGGGAATTCGGCGTCAGTCTTTTTCTTGCGGATCATGGCTTTAAAGGCAGCTTCAATACCAGAAGCTACGGCACCGCCATTGGTAATCTGGGCATGGATCCATGGAACCCGCCAGGGACCGCAGCCGTAACTGGTATTGGCCACATACATGCAGCCGGTAGGACCGATAAAGATGGTATTGGGACCGGCAGCTTTGGCCACCAGGCGATAAGTCAGGGCCGGGCCGCAACCGGCACAGGTACGGTGCCCGGGGACATAGTACTCTTCCACAGGAGCCTTTTTCAGGGAAGTAATCCGTTCCAGCATTATTACTTTTCCCTCCTTCCGGGTAAACGTTATAATTCAAAGGGGATCCAGTAAGCAGTCTGCTCAACTTTGCCGGTCCTGGCGATTTCCTTTAACTTCTGGTACATGCGGTAGAATTCGTCGTGGGTGACTACCTCGCCGCCCAGGCCGGCCACAAAGCCTACGGTTTTGACCTTATCGCCGTAATCATAGAGGGCTGCCCTGAGTTCCGACAGGAGGACACCGCCGCTGCAGGAAATACCGAAGTTGGCCGATACATCCAGGACGCCTATGGCCTTGAATTTAGACAATCGTTCTTTGATCTGTTCTGTCGGGAAGGGCCGGAAAGTCCTGAGCCTTGCCACGCCAACTTTTTCACCCAGGTTGCGCAGGCGCCGGGCCACTGCTTTGGCCGTTTCCATGTGGGCACCCTGGCCAAACATGATGATCTCAGCGTCATCAGTCAGGTATTCATCCAGGTAGGGATCATATTTACGACCAAAGATGCGGGCGAATTCATCGCAGGCCTCTTCTAAAACCTTGTGCACATTCTTAACGGCCTGGTAGCGCTGGTACTGCAGGGGCGGTCCCATGGCTGGCTCAATCTGGGGACCGATAATCTGCGGGTTCCTGGGATCCAGGACATGGTGGTTCTTATAAGGCGGCAGGAATTCCTTGACCTGGGCCTCATCGGGAATATCCACCCGGCCCAGGATATGGCTGACGAAATAACCATCCAGGCAGGCGTACTGGGGCAGTAATACCCTCGGGTCTTCACCTACCCGGTAGTAAATCAGGGTATTATCCAGGGCTTCCTGGGGCGTGGAGGCCCAGCCCTGGATCCAGCCCTGGTCGCGACAGCACTCGGCATCGGTATGTTCTTCACCAAAGTCCCCGGGTGGGTCCAGGGTCCGGTCGGCAATGGCCATCTGCACCGGCAGGCGCTCACCGGAAATGGGGGAATAGACTTCGAAAGCATAGGTTACCCCCACGCCGGAACTACCGGTAAAGACCCGCGCCCCGGCAGCCGAAGCCCCATAGACGACACTCAGCTGGGCGTGCTCGCCTTCACCATGGATGAACTCGGCATCCAGTTCACCGTCAGCCACCATACGGGCCAGTTCCGACATAATGCCGGTATAGGGGCGGATGGGATAGGAACAGATCACGTCAACATCTGCCAGGCGGACGCCATGGGCTACCGCCACACAACCAGAAATATTTTTTACTTTACCCATCTTTTTCACCTCCTGAAAAGATTAATTTTTAAAATCTAATTCTGGAACCCGGGCTATGGCACCGCTCGGGCAGACGGCGGTGCACAAACCGCAACCTTTGCAGTATTTGAGGTTAAAGGCAGGCCCATCGTCAATCATGGTAATGCAGGAATCCGGGCAGGAGATCCAGCAGGTCCAGCACTGGGTGCAGGCTTCCTGGTTAAGGACGGGTCGCTGGATGCGCCAGTTCCCGGTAATCATGCCTTCATTTTCGGTCTGCGGTGAGGGGACAGTACCGGCAAAGGGCATTTGCTTCAAGAGTTCCCTGGCCGTTACGGCTACTTCTTCTACCACTTCATGGGCCGGCAGCTGCCTTATTTGCGCTTCTTCGTAGCCCCGGCGCATGGCGGCAGGATTTTTGACTACTGCTGCCAGGTTATCAATATCCACAATACCGGTTGCCTTGACAACGGCTCCGGCAATGGGGGCGGCTATACCGGCGCCAATACCGGTAGCGTCAGTCGCGCCTTCAGCCCCGGATAGGGTCATGACGGCCTGGGCCATGCTGTTGGCATCAACGGTGACAACCCGGGCCAGGTTACCGGTATCGCCCAGGAATTCCAGGATGGTATCGATGCTACGCCTGGTATTGACCACCAGGGTACTGCCCGGCTTGATGCCCTTCAGGATGGGGACACCCTTGACCAGGGTTTCCTCGACAACGACGACAATATCCGGGTTCTCATTTTCGTAAACGTATTTGCTTTCAATGGGATCGCTGCTGATGCGGGCGTAGGCCCGTACCGGGACATAGATGCGGTCGGGGAGGTCAACATAGTTCTCCCAGGCCTGAACATACTTGCCTTCTTTAGCAGCAGCTTCCGTTAAGGCCACCACGATGTCGCGGGCGTCTTTATTCATGACCACGCCGCGGGCCCAGACGGTAATCTGCTTCAGGTTGGGTTCGGCAAAAAGTTCTTGAGTGGACAATTGACGTTCCTCCTTTCTTGCCTCTCAATGTCAGCAAAGGGAGTGCTCTCCCACAGCCGGGAGTCTTTCTGGCAGCCGGTGCCCGGGCCTTCCAAAAGCTGCAGTGGGAGCCGGTCCCGGCCGCTGCCGTTAAAAGTTCCTGTTTTGTCTTCCAGCCTCACCTCCCCAGTCTGGTCACTGCTCCAGGAATAACATTATTCCAGACGGGGCGGACACTGCGGTTATCCACCCCGGTCCGCGCCTGGTGTTTTTCCCCCTGGACTTCAGCCAGGGCCTGCTCCAGGTGGCGAGTTTTGATAACACCCCTCCCTGGTTCGTTAGCCGTATCTCCCTTGACTATTTCGGCTACAGCCAGCAAGGCTGCCCGCTTGCACACGGCTTCTATTTCTGAGCCTACCAGGCCTTCGGCTGCCTGGGCCAGGTTGTCTAAATTCAGGCCACGCTCCACCGGCCGGGAGCGTAAATAGATCTCGAATATTTCTCGCCGGGCCGCCTGGTCCGGGTAAGGAAACTCCAGGATCTGGTCAAAGCGTCCGGGCCGGAGGACGGCCGGGTCGAGGATGTCAATCCGGTTGGTTGCCCCCAGGACGATAACTTCCCGCAGTTCCTCTAGACCGTCCAGTTCCATCAAAAATTGGGATACCAGGCGGCTGCCAATGTTGCTCCCTTCGCCGCTTTTACGGGCGGGCAGCAGGGCATCGATTTCATCAAAAAACAAGAGGCAGGGAGAGGCCTGGCGCGCCTTGCGAAAAATCTCGTGCAGGGTCTTTTCCGCCTCCCCCCACCAGTGGGAAAAGAGGAGGGAACTGTTGACAGGGATAAAGTTTATCCCGCTTTCCCGGGCGAGGGCCCTGGCTACCAGGGTCTTGCCTGTGCCCGGCGGCCCAGAAAGCAAGATACCTTTCGGTGCCGGCAGGTCAAATTGCTGGAAAAGCTCGGGATACCGCAGGGGCCACTGGACCATGACCTGGAGGCGCTCTTTAATCTCGGCGAGGCCCCCTACATCCTGCCACCCGGCCGAGGGAATCTCCATGGCAAACTCCCGCGTTGCCGAGGGTTCTACCTCTGCCAGGGCATCCAGGAAGTCACGCATGGTTACCTGGAGTTGCAGGTCATCCAGGGAGCCCTTACCCAGCTGGAACCGGGCCAGGCCGCGGCGCAGGGCGTACATGCCCGCCTCCCGGCAGAGGGCGGCCAGATCGGCACCGACAAAGCCGTGGGTAATGGCTGCCAGTCGATCTAAGGAGACATCTCCTGCCAGGGACATGCCCCGGGTGTGAATCTGCAAAATCTCCCGCCGGCCCCGCTGGTCGGGGACGTTAATGGCTATCTCCCGGTCAAAGCGGCCCGGGCGCCGCAGGGCCGGGTCCACCAGGTCGGGGATATTGGTGGCTGCGATCACAATGACATTGCCGCGGGATTCCAGTCCGTCCATCAAGGCCAGCAACTGGGCTACCACGCGCTTTTCGACATCGCCGTGAACGTCGGCCCGGCGGGGCGCGATGGCATCAATCTCATCCAGGAAAATGATGCTCGGTGCCTTTTTCCTGGCCTCGTCAAAAACCTGGCGCAGGCGGGCTTCGCTTTCACCGTAGTATTTATGCATTATCTCCGGGCCGTTGACATGAATGAAGTGGGCATCCGTTTCGGAAGCTACGGCCCGGGCAATGAGGGTTTTGCCCGTACCGGGAGAGCCGTACATAAGAATGCCCTTCGGCGCTTCCACACCCAGCCGGTGAAACAATTGCGGGTATTTCAAAGGTAGTTCGATAATTTCCCGGACCCGCTGGACTTCTTTGGCCAGGCCACCAATATCTTCATATGTCACCCGCTGGCTCCGGCCTTCCGTGTCCTCGCCGCCTTTAAAGCGTACCGCCGTGTCGCGGGTAATAACTACCGCTCCGCGAGGCGCTACCCCTTCGACAGTAAAGGCCTCATCGCCACCGGTAAACTGGGGGATAGTTACCTGGTCCCCGGGCACTAGGGCGCGGCCAATTAAATGTTTTTTCAAATGAACAATCTCATGTTCACCGGCCAGGGTCCAGCCCGGGAGTATCGGTGCCAGGATGACAGTCCGGGCCGGCTGCCACTCCTGACTTGTAAGGGTAATGCCTTCACCAATACCGACCTGGGCATTTTGTCTTAAAATACCATCCATCTGGATGTTCCCGGGCGGGCACCCCTCCTGAAAGGCAGGCATAACCCTGGCCACCGTCGTCCGCTTGCCGGTAATGGCTACCACATCATTGGGCTTTAAGCCCAATTCTTCCATCACGTCGGAAAGTACTCTTACAATACCCTTGCGGGCATCTTCGACCATACCTTCACAAACACGGAGTTTAACACCAGCTGCGGGCATAAAAAGCGTCCCCTCGCCGTCCATTTAATATGACTGGTATACGGTATACCTTTAAATATAGTTTTTAAAACTGCCGCTTTTTTCTGTACCTGTACGCCCTTGAACTATATAGCCTGTCGAATTTATGCTACTTTTGTTAGCTATTTTAGACCACCAACAGACCAGGTATTAAATATCACGATTGGTATACCTTGTGTTTCCGTTTAAAATTATTCGACACCTCGCCGAAGATTCCTGCTGGTTAATCAAAACTTTTTCGTTAAAAGCTGGTATTTTTTTGATCCCTTAAAGCCAGCTGGAGGAAGTAGGCCTGGCGGGAATTTTCTATATGCTGCCGGGCAATTCTTTCCGCCCTTTCGCCATCACCTTTCATGAGGGCTTCCAGCAGCTCCCGGTGCTCCCTGGTTGCAGTCCTTGTCCGGCCAGGGACACTGTACCCAACCCTGGTAAAGCCTACTATATAATCCACCAGGTTATCAATCATCTGGTGCAGGCGTGGACTCTCGGCAGCCCTACAGATGATTTCATTAAACTCCAGGTGCAACTCCTGCAACCTGTTGTGATCTTCTTCGTCACAGGCCTTTTCCATGGCATTTACAAGTTCGTTTAATCTTTTTAGCTGCATGGGATTAATATGTTCAGCAGCCAGCCGGGCGGCCAGTCCTTCCAGAACGGCCCGGATGCTGTAGACTTCCCAGGCTTCCCGGGTGGACATGCGGGCAACCACCACTCCCCGCCGGGGCAGGTGCTCGACCAGGCCTTCCAGCTCCAGTTTGCGGATGGCCTCTCGTACCGGTGTGCGGCTGACGCCCAGCTGTTTGGCTATTTTCCGTTCCACCAGGCGGGTTCCCGGCTCCAGGCGGCCGGTGAGGATGGCTTCCCGTAAAGCATTGTAGGCTTCCTGGCGCACAGGCTGGTAGTTCTGCAGGTCGATTGGTTCAAGCAAGCTTTCCATCATATCCCCTCCTGCGTCTTTTTCTTAAACACAAGCCGTTCCCTGGCCGCATATGGTATATGGGATACCTTAACTCAAAATTAGCACATATTTTACCAAAAAACAAGGGGGCAAGTAAAAGTAAAACGCGCCTTTCCCCGCTTTTAACGGGGAAGATTGCGCGTTCAATCTTTCTACCCCTTTTCTACCGGCAGGCCGGCCATTTTCATTTTTTCCCTGAATTCTTCCTCGTACTCCTCATAGGTGTGAACCTTGACCGGGTAATTCCAGGGGTTGATGTGCCTCCTGGCGCGGCTATCGTTGGGCAGGTTGCGGGTAGGGCTCAAAAAGATCCCGCCCATGTGCACGAGTTTGCTGAAGGGGAAGTAAGCCCCCAGTATGCATACGAGAAATAAGTGGATGTAGAAAAGAATGCCAACTCCTTCCGGGACCCTGGGACTGAAGGTCACCAGCCCGATAGTCAATTCCTTAACTGCCGTAATGTCTACCCTGAAAAAATAGCGCATGAGGATACCCGTGCTGGCTATTCCCAGGATCAAAAAGAGGGGGAAGTAGTCGGCAGGAAGGGAGATATAGCGCACCTGGGGAATAACCACCCGCCTGAGAAAGAGATAAGTCACAGCAACTAAAATAATTATATCAGTTATATAGAGCCCCTGCAGGCCGAAGCGGAAAAATCCATCAATACCTTCCAGCCGGGACACAAAGGGCGGCACCGGCTCGGTAAAAAAGCGCAGGTGACGGAGGAAGATAATCAGGAAGGACCAGTGAAACAGCAGTCCCCCCAGCCACAGCCACTTTTCCCAGTGATAGGCCAGCCTGGGGCCCTGGTGTAATTCCATCCTGGTATTTCTCAACAGGGAGCGAAAGAGCAATACCTCCAGGGCCATCCTGCCGATCACGCCGGCAGTGCTGGAAGGGTTATCAAAGGTGCTCGCTTTGATCCAGGGCAGGGATTTCTGTTGCCCGGCAGTGGTGGGTATACGGAAAGGGACCGGCGCCCGTGCCCACTTAATGACCCGGTAGGCCATCCCTGCCAAAAAGATGGCGATGGCGGCATAGGGTATGATAACCCCAAACAGATATTGCAACCCTGCCACTCCCACGCCAAGAGCGACAACCATAATTAAGGCGATAACGATAAAGAAGGAAAAGGCCATTCCCATATCTTTACCCCTCGTTTCCGCTAAACTGTTTCTTCTTTGACAGCAATGGCTATTTTATATAAGAAGGTAAGTATCAGGAAGCCAGTTGCCCACACTCCCAGGGCAATTAAGGTTTCCGGCAAAGTAGGCACATACTCGGTAACCCTTTCAAAGGGATTGGGTATAAAGCCGCCGATGACCAGGCCTATTCCCTTTTCGATCCACATAGAGACAAAAACTGCTACGCAGGCTGCCTGGAGGTAAGTATCCCTGGCGCGCGTCCGGGGGTTAATTAAAAGGACCAGGGCCAGTACCGCCAGGATGGCAAAGGTCCACATCCAAGGTACGAGCTTGCCATGACCATCCAGGCCGGCAAAGAGGTACTTGAGGGTATCCATACCATGGGCCGGTACCTGGCTGTAAAAGGCGGTGAAAATCTCCAAGCCGACAAAAAAGACGCTGATGATGGTGGCGTAGGTGACTATTGCCGCCAGCTTTTGGATGGCTTCCCTGCCGGGATCAAATTTGCTGACCCTTTTTATAATATAGCTTAGGATGATCAACAGAGCCGGGCCGGAAGCAAAGGCCGACGCCAGGAAGCGGGCCGCCATAATGGCCGTCAGCCAGTAGTGTCTGCCTGGCAGGCCGGCGTAGAGGAAGGCCGTAACAGTATGAATGCTGACGGCCCAGGGGATGGAGATATAAACTAATATCTTTGTCCAGGCCGGGGGCGGAACGGCTTTATATTCTGCCTCCAGCGCATGCCAGCCGGCAATGATATTTAACAGGAGATACCCGTTCAGCGCGATCATATCCCAGAAGAACATCGAGTTAGGGGTGGGATAGAAGATCATATTAAGAATTCGCATGGGTTTACCGACATCTACTATTACGAATAACAGGCACATGATCAGGGCGGCAATGGCCAGGAACTCTCCCAGGATGGTAATCCTGCCGAAGGCTTTGACATTATGCAGGTAATAGGGCAGGACGACCATCACTGCTGAGGCCGCCACTCCCACCAGGAAGGTAAACTGGCTGATGTACAGCCCCCAGGAAACGTCCCGGCTCATGCCGGTGATGGTCAGGCCCTTTTGCAACTGCCAGAGGTAGCAGGCAAAACCTGTCGTGATCAGGACGAGTAAAAAGATTGTCCACCCCCAGTATTTTTTACTCCCAGTTAAAGCCTTAACCAGCATATCTATCCATCCTCCATAAATTCACTTCTTATGTCCCATGGTAGCTCTTGCGCCATCCTGTATGGACCTTAAACGAGGTAATAAATACAGGGGTGGGTCCCAAGTTCGGGTTTACGTTGAATGGTATAACGGCTGGCCAGTATCTTTCTTACTTCTGAGTTGGGGTCATCCAGGTCACCAAAGACCAGGGCCCCGGCCGGGCAGGCTTCAACACACGCCGGTGGCAGGCCGGTGTCGATCCTTTCGGCACAGAAATTGCACTTTTCCACGACACCCTTTTCCCGGGTGGGAAACTCTGGGTTTACTTCTTTGATAAAAGGCCGCGGGTCGCTAAAGTTAAAGCTCCTGGCGCCATAAGGGCAGGCAGCCATACAGTAGCGGCATCCTATACAGCGGTGATAATCCATCATGACGATGCCGTCCCGGCGTTTAAAGGTTGCCTTCGTGGGGCAAACCCTCACACAGGGCGGGTTCTCACAGTGATTGCAGAGCACGATAAAGGGTTTGCCTTTGATACTGGCGGCAATGTACTCATGCTCCTGCTCCGGAAAAGCGTTTTCATAGGGCTCCGTCCAGATCCACTTTATTTCTTCTTCTTTATTGGCAATATCAGGTATGTTGTGAGCCCTCTGGCAGGCCAGGAAACACTTCCGGCAACCTTCTTGATATTTGGGCCAGCACTTTTTCATATCAATGACCAGGCCCCATTTCTCACCGCTAAGGGCTTTCGAGCTCGTAATATACTCCGTGCTATTACCTGCGAAGCCCTTAACTGCCGGCCAGATGGTGAGCCCCAAGAGACATGCGCCACCGGCTTTTAAGAAATTTCTCCTGCTCGTTTCCATCACTTATTCTCCTTTGGCTCAATATGGCAAGTCCAGCAGTCAGGTTGGACATCTAAGTAATTATGGCACTGGTCACAAAACTGGGCCTTGCTGGAGTGGCATTCCAGGCAGGTCTTCTCCAGGCTCATCTCGTACTCTTTGCCGTTGCTGGCTACATAAATCCTTTTACCCTCCCGGACAACCTGAGTGCGCCACTCATCCAGCAACTTCATATGGTCGGTGCGCATGTACGCTGTGGCTTCAACACACTGTTTCTCGGGTAACTGCTGGATGGCCGGCGTGTCGAGGCTGGGTGCTGGTGCCGGGGCGGCTTTACCTGCATTGGCCCAGAAAGGGAAGGTCACCAGAACGATAAACACAATCAGGCCGGTAAAAATGTAACGGGAATCATTCACCGCCGTTCTCCTCCTTTCCCTTTATAGGCAAAGGTTCCCCCCGCAGATTTGTCTCCCTTTCGGTTTCCCCGGTCATTACCAGGGCATTGCCGACCAGCTCGTGGACGCCGGCAACCGCCACGCCTGGTACCCAGTAATCCATGAGGGCCGGGAAGACGGCCCGGTCAACGGCGCAGATGCAGGCCAGCATATTGACGCCGTATTTATCCCGAACGTACTTCACCGCGTTGGCCCGGGGGAAGCCGCCGCGCATCCTCATTTCCATATATTCATCGGAATTAAGTCCCGACCCGCTGCCGCAGCAGAAGGTCTGCTCCCTGATGGTATTCTCCGGCATCTCATAGAAATTCCGGCAGACATTTTTAAGGATATAGCGCGGTTCTTCAAAGAGCCCCATGGCCCGGGCCGGGTTACAGGAGTCATGGAAGGTTATTTTCAGGTGGTCATTGCGGCTGGGATCCAGTTTAATTTTGTTATGCCTGATCAGGTCGGCCGTAAATTCTACGATATGGACCATTTTGGTGGACCTGGCATTTTCAAATTTTGTGCCGGTTATGGGAGAAACCGGTTCCTCCAAGAAATCGGCCGGGCCGTTCATGGTATCCATGTACTGGTTGATGACCCGCCACATATGGCCGCATTCACCACCCAGGATCCATTTCACCCCTAGCCTTTTTGCCTCGGCATACATCTTGGCATTGAGCCTTTTCATCATCTCATGAGAGGTGAACATGCCGAAATTACCGCCCTCGGAAGCGTAGGTGCTGAAGGTGTAGTCAAGGCCGATTTCATGGAAAAGCATCAGGTAACCCATGAGGGTGTAAGTACCGGGATCGGCAAAAACGTCACCGGAAGGTGCGATGAAGAGGATTTCGGCACCTTTGCGGTTGAAGGTCGGTTCCACCCTGATACCGGTGATATTTTCAATTTCGTCGACACAGAACTCAACCATATCTTTAAAGGCATGGGGTTCAATGCCGACGTGATTTCCCGTCCGGTAACAGTTGGCTACCGGGGCGGCGATCCAGTCGATATTACACCCGACCAGGTTGAGGAGTTCCCTGGCGATCATGGTGATTTCCGCCGTGTCGATGCCGAAGGGGCAGAAAACTGAACAACGGCGGCATTCAGTGCACTGGAAGAAGTAGTAGTACCATTCTTTCAGGACGTCCAGGGTAAGTTCCCTGGCCCCGAAGAGTTTCCCCAGGAGCTTGCCCGCCGTCGTAAAATCCTTGCGATACACCGAGCGGAGCAGTTCGGCCCTCAAGACCGGCATATTCTTGGGATCCCCGGTGCCGATGAAGAAATGGCACTTGTCGGCACAGGCGCCGCAGCGCACGCAGGCGTCCATGAAGATCTGTAGAGAACGGAACCGGCCCAGCCGTTCCCTCAGGCCTTCCAGGATAATTTCCTGCCAGTTTTCCGGGAGTTTCCAGTCTTCCTCCTCCGGTGACCATTCCCTGGGGTTGGGGAGGCCGACAGCTTCCAGGTTTTTGGGCTTGGCACCATAAAGGTAGGTGCCGCGCCTGAATTTTACCGGGGTATCCATCCACCCCGTCCGCGGCGGTTTATAATTAATCGCCAGCAGTTCATCAGGTTTCGGTAGCGATGCCATTTTCCCACCTTCTCAATAAGGAAAATTTATGGTCAGGTTGGCCCTTTCCAGGATCCTGGCGGTTCTATTTTTGATCTCCATTACCTTAAGTTCCCAGAGCTGCTCCCGGCACTGCATATAAATATCGAAGGCCAGGAGGGCCAGGTCTTCCAGCCGGGCTTCCACTGCCTCCAGGGAAAGACCTTTTTCCCGGATTTCACCGGCCAATTCCTCCTTGAGCACATGCTTTAACTGGAAGATAAAGGCGATGGCCTGGGAAGGAGAGAAATCCTGGACCGCCCTAATTCTGATAATACTATCGAGACAGGCCCTGACCCTGCCAGCTTCCATCCCCTGGAGGATCTCCTCATAAAGGCCCTCTAATCCCTGGTAGATGGTCGTGCCCACCGGATTGGCGAACCGGTCCTGTTCTTCCTTGAAAAACCGGGCCGCTTCCGCAGGATAAGAGTCCAGGATTCTCTGATACCATTTTTGTAAAATGGCACTTTTCCTTTGGGTTAAAATTTCGTGTGTACCTGGTAAGATATTATTTCTGCCGTCTTTCACAAACTCCCCCCAGTCCCTTCGTTCACCGGAGCACTACTTTTGGTATTTATAAATTTAGTTCGCTATTTCTCTTAAAATTCCTGCCGCGGGCAGTAATATTTTTTTGTACGTCAAAATGTATTTATACTATCTCCATTGACCACCGGACAACCGCTAGTGTATACTCATCCTTAACTGACAGAATCCTACTAAAAGGTGATGGCATTGGCCGGCAACAACAACCAGGAACGTCCGAGTTTAGGACTTTTATCTTCCATGAAACTGGGGCTTTTGCTTTTATTGCTCCTGGGAGTCCTGGCTTCCCTGGGGAGCTTCCTTCCCCAGGGCCAGCCCGCAGGGTTCTACCGTGCTTATTACGGAGAACTGCCTGGAAGATTGATTGTCCTCCTGTCCCTGGACCACTTATACCGCAGCTGGTGGTTTATTACCGTGGGGGCAATTTTAGCCGTCAATATCCTGACCTGCTCGCTACGGCGGGTAAAAAAAGCCCCTGGCCGGCGTGGGTGGGGTTCCATTATCCTGCACTTAAGTATCCTGGTGATCCTGACCGGGGCGGTCATATCCGGGGTTATGGGCCGGCATACCTATGTTGAAATCGGTGTCGGCGACAGCCTCGACCTGGCCGGCAGGGGTTTTCCGGGCCAGGTTTTAACGGTTAAGGAGTTTAAAATCGAATATTACGAAAACCTCCAGCCCAGGCAGTATATTAGCAGCGTATCCCTTAAAACAGCTGATGGCCAGGAAATTGAGCAAGATATCTGGGTAAACCGTCCCTTAAAATTTAAGGGCTTAAAAATTTACCAGACCAGTTACGGCTGGCTGGCCCGGGGACAGGCCGTTATTGACGGTAAAGTGGTACCCTTTGACCTGGCCAGTGGCCGGGGCCTTGACATCGACCTGGGCAAAAACTTAAGGCTGATGTTTTTCTTTATTCCTGATTTTGATGAACAAGGGGGCAGGTTACATTCACGTTCCCCCTTGCCCAATAACCCCAGACTGGCTGTCGTCCTTTTCCAGGATCATCAAGTAACGGCGAGGCAAGTCCTGGCCGAGAAGGAAACGAAAGTCGTGGACGGCTATCCCGTTACCTTTTCCGGCTACCGTTATTACACCGGACTGGAGATCAAAAAAGACCCGGGGGTTGGAATAATTTACACCGGGTTTATCTTGTTATTGCTGGGTTTTGTTCTTCGCTACCTGATGCCTGATAAACATGTTCCGGGAAGAGCTCCGCATGACAGTTAGCATCGTCACCAGCGAACAAGTAAAAGCGAAGAAGTAAAAAGAGAGGTGGCGCCAAGATATGGAATCCAGTTTTAACCTTGTAGCCTATATTTTGTTGCTGGCAGCCGTTACTTTAAGCCTAATCTCCCTATGGAGACCCAACAAATATACCGGTCCCCTGGCCCTAGGGGCCCTGGTCCTGTCCTTTGCTTCCCTGACCCTGGCCCTGGTGCTGCGCAGTATTACTGGCGGCAGGCTGCCCTTGGCTACTTTATACGAATTTGCCCTGCTTTTTGCCTGGGGCATTCTCCTGTTTTATCTTATTTCCCGCAAGATGATCAAATCGGACCTGTTAATGGTTCTGGTAGCTCTCCTGGAAGTAATTATCCTCTCCTATAGCAATACCTTATCTTCTGGCACCAGGCCCCTGATGCCGGCCCTCCAGAGCATCTGGCTGCAGTTTCATGTTCTTACAGCCATCATCGCTTACGGCGCCTTCGGCCTGTCCTTTTGTTTAGGCATTATTTATCTGCTCAAAGAAAAGGGATACGACAGCATCGGCGAAAGTATCCTGCCGCCCCTGGCTAAGATCGATAACCTGCTCCACTGGTCGGTAGCGGTAGGATTTCCCTTTATGACCCTGGTTCTAATTACCGGGGCCGTCTGGGCCGAAGAGGTCTGGGGCAGGTGGTGGGGCTGGGACCCCAAGGAAACCTGGGCTTTAATTACCTGGCTGATTTACGCCGCTTATCTCCACGCCCGGAAAACTTACGGCTGGCGGGGGAAAAGGGCCGCCATTATGGCCATCGTGGGCTTCCTGGCGGTGCTCTTTACCTTGTTTGGCGTCTCACTACTCCTTCCTGGCGCCCACAGCTATGTATATGTTTAGGCCAGGCCTTCAAACCTGCGAGCGGCGGCCAGGACCTTCTGGATATAGGCCCGCGTTTCCCGGTAAGGAGGAATGTGGCCGTAACGTTTAACGGCGCCGGGGCCGGCGTTGTAGGCTGCCAGGGCAAGGGCCAGATCACCCTGGAAGCGGTCCAGAAGCTGCCTTAAGTACCTGGCGCCGCCGTCCAGGTTGGCTTCCGGGTTGAAGGGATCTGTCACCCCCAGGGCCCTGGCCGTCGCCGGCATGAGCTGCATGAGCCCCATGGCCCCGGCCGGTGATACCGCCCGGGGATTAAAGCCGGACTCCGCCTCGACTACACCCTGGAGCAGGGCTGCCGGCAGGTTGTACCTGGCCGCCACCCGGCTGATGAGGTCCTTAAAACCAGGCTCGGGCAGGCTGCGGGCCCCAGAACGAGGGTTATGGGCGGCAGTTGCCGGCTTTCTGCCCGTCCCTGTTGCCTCTACTGCCGGAGATTGTCCCTCTTCCAGTTCCGCCAGGAGTACCAGGTAAAAAAGATTATTGAAGCTATCTTTAATGCCGCCAGTATTACCTGCCGCAGTCGCCTGCATTTTGGCCCAGGCTGCTACCAGCGGCGCCAGGGTACTGATATCCATACCTGTTTCCCTTCCTTATTAAGCACCTGCACCTCATTATACCATAATCACCAGCAACCGGGGATAGTTTAACTGGAATGCGCCGGTTGTTGACGTAAAACCCCAGGGTTGTTACAATAATGCTGAGACAAAGACTTAAAAAAGGGAGAATAATAATGCCTATATACGAATTTCGCTGCCTGGAGTGCGGGAAACTTTTTGAAAAGCGTTTTGCCAGTATGCACGAAAAGGTCGAACTCCAGTGTCCGGGGTGCCAGTCCCGGTCCCTGGAACGGGTAATCAGCCGGGTTAATTTTCTCACCCGTTCGGGAAAGGGTGAGCAAAAACCAAAGCTCACGACCAAATCCTGCAGCCCCGGCAGCAACTGCATGACCCTGGATATCCCGGGACCGGAGGAATAAAGGTTGATTACCCTCAAGCCCACCTGCCCCTTTTGCGGGTTGCCCGTTGCTAGGCCAAAAGAGCAGGTTACTCGCCGGCCAAACGAAATGCCGGTGGGTGCCTGTTCCTGTGGTGCCGTCTATGCCTGCGATATAACCGGTCATAACCTGGGAGCGGCCTTCATTGAAGCCCTGGTCTTTGGCTGTAACCTGGACTGGGACCTGGCCTGGGGTCTGCTACCAGAGGAGGATTACCTGGAAAAGCTGGTTGAGAACTACGACTATGAAACCCATTTAATTGTTCCCGGCGGGTTTTATGAGGGCAGGAGAATAACCGGCGCCCTTTATTTCGTTAAACTGCACCCGGACATTCTGGAGGTCACCCGCCAGGGGATGCAAAACAAATTGGAGCGGGCTGCAGCCATTTCCTCCCAAACATCTACAGCGCCTCCTTGTGAAAAGAAGTTCACTAAAAAAGAAATAGAGGCCCTGGTAAATGAATATCAGGTCGAAACCATTTTAAATATAGCCAGGTTTGAACGGCGCCTGATCAGGGAGCTGCAGCGGCTTCTCTATGCTGGTGACGAACTACTCCGCCTCCGGGCCGCTGATATTTTAGGTAAAGTAGCCGCCGTCATTGCGCAAAAGGACCCGGAAACTATTGCCCGGCTGCTGCAGGGATTATTAACCTCCGTTACGGACCCTGGTTCTTCAGGCTGGGGGGCCATCGATGCCGCCGGTGCAATTATCGCCAACCTCCCGGAAACCTTTGCCGGGTATATCCCAACGCTGTACCAGTTGCTGGTAGACACAACCCTCCGGCCCCAGGCCCTGCGGGCCATCGGCAGTATTGCCAGGGTAAAACCCGGGCTTATCCGCCCGGCCTGCTTACGCTTTCTACCCTTTCTTCAGGACCCGGACCCTGCAACGAGGGGCTATACGGCCTGGCTCCTTGGCAACTTAAGCGCGGCAACGGCCAGGGATATGCTACAGGGTCTTCAGGATGACGGGCAGCCAGTAACCTTCTACGACAGCGGCAATTTACAAAAAAAGACAGTGGCGCAACTGGCGTCTGAAGCCCTGGCCAGGCTCTGACCTACCTTAACTGTTACGATATGGTTCCAGTTCTTTGAGAAAATCCGGGTGGACTTTAAATCCAAGTTTAATGGCCCGGTCAACGTGTTCAATTGCCATGGTAAAATTGCCGTTTAAATAATAGGCATAGGCGAGATTATTATGCCCCAGGGCAAAATCAGGTGCCATCTCCAGTAACTTCTGACCGGTGGCGATGGCCTTGGCGATGTCGCCCTGCTGGAGATAACAGTTGGCCAGGTTATTCCACGCCTGGACGATCCTGGGGTTCATCTCGATGGCCTTCTCCAGGGCGGCAATGGCCTCCTCAGTCCTGCCCATCTGGGAATAAGCAAACCCCAGGTTGGCATAACCCCTGGCATACCGCGGCTCGATGGTGATGGCTTTTTCGTTGGCTTCCACTACCTTTTCCAGGTCTCCCTTTTGCCAGTAGATATAGCCCAGGTTTACATAAGCCTCAAACATGCGGCCGCTGCTGGCAATCGCCTCTTCAAAGGCCACAATAGCCTCGTCCCATTTCCCCTGCTGCATATAGGAAACACCCAGGTTGTAGAGCGCCGTGGCGCACCCGGGGTTTTCCGCCAGGATGCGCTTTTGCCCGGCAATAAATGATTCAAAGTCCTGTGGTTCTTGCATCACCTTCGTCCTTCCTGTAACGGCCTAATATAAGGAGAGGCTGCTATCATATAAGTTTGGCAGCCTCTTTTCCTAAAAAACGTATTTGCTGGGCTTTATTTTCCCTCGCTTCCTGGCCTTTGCGGAGCGCCCAGCACTCAACTCGTTTAACGCAGGTGAATCTTTGTGAACAAAACCTTTGCGAGTTGAGTGCTGGCCGCTCGCTTCAAACAAAAGCCAGCTTTTATACTATTTTTTTGCTCATACCTGCCTAACTACTGGTCTTCAGTTACACCCCTTCCCTTTAAACCGTACATGGTGGTGCTACCGGTGGAGAAATAGATTAATTTTTCTTCGTTAACCAGTTCCGTAGCAGCCTTTTTAATGTCCCTCATTTTGGCTTCCGGGATCTTGGCCTGGACGGCCTTTTCCAGGTCCTTGAAGTAGAACTTGCTCTTTTTACTGGTCTCGGCAAACTCGAGGATGGCCTTTTTAATCTCCTCCATCATCGCTCATACCCCCTTATCTTCAGGCAGGCCTAGTCGTCAATACCTCCTGCCGCCCTGGAGACTTCCCAGGCCGCCCCAGTATATTTAAACTGGGTGCTGGTACGGTAGGTATCGTAGGCCAGGCGATAATCATCAATCAGGTGCTCGGTAAAGGGCAACTCACACTTCTCAAAGAACTTCTCCCAGCCGATCCTTTCCGCCCAGTCGCCGATACGCTCATACTTCCTTGCATCAGCGGCATAAACTTCAATGATCTTCTTGACGGTGGCCACCACTTCCGGGAAGCGGGGGAAGTTATTGGGCAGCCAGGGTACGACTACCTTAGAGAACTTGGGTTCGCTGATGCGATTGGATATCTTGCCGCCGGCCAGGACGGCTACCCCATCACCAAGCTTATCGGCAATAGGCAAAGCCGGGCACATGGTATAACAGTTGCCGCAGAACATGCAGCGTTCTTCTTTAATCTTAATCGTTTTCCTCCCGTCTTCCGTTTTTCCAGGCGACAGGGCTCCCACCGGGCAGGCGGCAATGGCCAGGGGTATTTCACAGATCGAGTCGATATTATCGTCCACAATGGGGGGTTTGCGGTGGATGCCCAGCAGGGCGATATCAGAGCAGTGTACGGCCCCGCACATATTTAAACAGCAGGCCACGGAAATCCTGACATGGGCTGGCAGGGTCATGCCTGTAAAGTAGTCCATCAGCTCATCCATGATGGCCTTGACCATGGAAGAAGCGTCGGTAGCCGGGGTATGGCAATGGATATAGCCCTGGGTATGGACAATGTTAGTTACCCCTGCACCCGTACCGCCGATAGGGAACTTGTAGCTCCCGGAGATATATTTCCTGCTTAGGAGGTCCTTTTTCAAAGCCTCTACCTTTTCATAGCTGGTGACCATGAATTCGATGTTATTGCGGGTAGTGAAACGGACGTAGCCGTCACAATATTTATCGGCGATATCGCAGATCTCGCGGACGTTTTCGGCCGTCATGAACCGGGAGCCGCCACATCTTACGGTAAAAACCTTGTCTCCAGTTTCGGAAACATGAACCATAATGCCCGGCTCTAAGATGTCATGATAAAGCCATTTGCCGTAATTCTTTTGAATAACCGGTGGGAAAAACTCCCAGAAGTGCCTGGGCCCAATATCAGTAATCCTTTTTTCTGTCGGTTTCTCCGGGTTGTATTTACCAAGGCGCTCTTGCGATAAGGCCATGATCGCAACCTCCTCCTATCGTCTATGCCGCAGACGGTAATCTTTGATATCGCGCTTCCAGCCGCCGGGTACGTCTTCTTCTTTCCAGAAGATATATGGGTTGGTGCGCGGCATTTTAACCATCTGGGGAGCAGCCGGGACACCGATAACCTCCAGGAACCTGGGCAACCCTTTACGCTGGATCAGTTCGCCCAGGCGCTCGCGGTTCTTGCCTTCTTCAATCCACCAGTCCCAGACCTTCTCGAGCAGCTCTTTTATGTTGTCGTAGGGTGCTTCGGCTTTCATAAAGGGAACGGTCAATACCGCCAGCTGGGCGCCCTCCAGGATCGGCGCTTTGGCTCCAAAGAGGATGCTGACGCCCGTGTCGGTGCCAGGCCTTAAAGCCCTGGGCATGGTATTGATACAGTGCATGCAACGGTTGCATTCCTGGTTATTAATCACCAGCTCGCCGTCCTCCATGGCCATACACCCGGTAGGACATAGATCAATGACTTCCTTCTGGATATCGAACTTACCCCAGTCGCGACCGCTATGGGCACCGCCATCGGGTTGAATTTCACCCCTGATATAGGCCTGGACTGCTTCCTGGTCGATGCGGATGTCGTCCCGCCAGGTACCGATTAAAGCCATGTCAGAACGGGCAAGGGAAGCCACACAGCCGTTGGGACAGCCATCAATCTTGATCTTGAATTTATAGGGAAAGGCCGGGCGGTGCAGCTCATCCTGGTAATGGGTAGTCAGCTCGTAGCACAAATCCTGGGTATCGATGCAGGCGAATTCGCAGCGGGCCTTGCCGACACAGCAAGAAGGCGTGCGCAGGTTCGAGCCCGAACCGCCAAGATCCTGGTCCAGTTCATGGGTCAGGTCATAAAAAAGGGGCTCTAACTGTTCGGTGGTGGTCCCCAGCAGGATGATATCACCGGTGGAGCCGTGCATATTGAACATGCCGCTGCCCCGGAACTCCCAGAGATCACACAGGGCCCGCAAGAAGTCAGTTTTGTAAAACTTACTGGCCGGTTGATTGACGCGCAGGGTATGGAAATGGGCAACAGAAGGATATTTTTCGGGAACATCGGAGTAGCGCCCGATAACGCCGCCGCCATAACCAAAGACGCCGACAATGCCGCCGTGCTTCCAGTGGGTTTCCCCGTCATCAAAGGATAATTGCAGCTGGCCAAGCAAGTCGTCCACTACGTCCTGGTCTATCATCATCCGGTCTTTAGGGAGTTTCTTGCGGTGCAGGGCTTCCCGTTTGGCGTCGGCGACAAAGCTGGGCCACGGCCCCTTCTCCAGCTCCTCTAAATCAGGAATATCATGCTTGATCTTAAAATCTTTAAGCTCTTCTTCCGTGTAGTTATGCAGTTCTTCGTCCGTGTAGATGCGTAACTCTTCATACTTCAGTTCCTTTTGTGGCCGCTTTGGTTTAAAATCCATCAGCAA
Organism: Neomoorella stamsii; assembly: GCF_002995805.1. GTDB lineage: Bacteria > Bacillota > DSM-521 > Neomoorellales > Neomoorellaceae > Neomoorella > Neomoorella stamsii. Next base: position 50,195 of record NZ_PVXL01000026.1, on the reverse strand, counting down.
TACCCCCTTTGTTGGTGTTTGTTTATTTTTTCAATCCTCGCCCGGCGTGAAAGCCTGGTGCAGCGACGCCCAATACCAATCCGCAGGGATGATCTAACTTCGCCTCCTTCCCGGTAATCAATTTGAAAGTACTATCGTTAGCGTTTCCCGGCCGGAACTGCAAGGAATAGTTAGCGCAATCCCAAACCTCTTTTTAAAACGCTTTCCGAAACTTAACATCTCCCTTCTTGGAGTTTATGGTATTTTTATAACATCTGGAGGGATACTCCTCCTTCCTATGGCTTTGGTTTTCCCCCTTTTTCACAAGTGATACCATACCCCTTTGTTGCTGAAGGAACTACTTTTGCTATTTATAAATTTAGTTCGCTATTTCTCTTTAAATTCCTGCTGCCGGCCGAATTTTTTTCTTCATTTCTACCAGAAGCAAAAGCGGCAGGCTGGAAGCCTGCCGCCTGGTATTAACCTGCTGCAGTCAAGACTGTTATCTGTCCCGGGCCGGCTTCCACCTCCCCGATAATCCTGGCCGCCGTCACGCCGCGCTCCTTCAGAGCTGCCATCAGTTCCCCTGCCTTCTCCCCGGCTACAGCAATCAACAAGCCGCCGGAGGTCTGGGGATCGTAGAGGACGTCCTGGAGTGCCTCCGGTACGCCAGCATCCATACTGACATCCTTGGCAACATAACGGCGGTTATTATAAGCACCGCCGGGGATCAAGCCCAGAGCCGCAAATTCCAGAGCCCGGGGCAGGACTGGGACAGCACGGGCATAGATCACCAGGTTAACGCTGCTGCCCCGGGCCATTTCCAGGCCATGTCCCAAAAGGCCAAAACCGGTGATATCGGTACAGGCGTGGACCCCAACAGCTACCATAGCGGCCGCCGCCTCCCGGTTCAAGGTGGCCATCCAGCGGCTTACCTCTTGCTCTAGCTCCGGCGTGGCCATTTCTGCTTTAATGGCGGTAGTAATAATCCCCGTACCAAGGGGCTTGGTCAGGATGAGTTTGTCCCCCGGCCGGGCACCACAGTTGGTAACTATCCTGTCCGGGTGGACAATGCCAGTTACCGCCAGGCCATACTTGGGTTCCTCATCGTCTATGCTATGGCCGCCTACCAGGACGGCCCCGGCCTCCAGCACCTTGTCGGCCCCCCCCCGCAGGATCTCCCCCAGGACGGCAACATCTACCTTCTTGCTGGGGAAGGCCACGATATTCATGGCTGTCAAGGGTTTACCGCCCATGGCATAGACGTCACTCAGGGCATTGGCCGCGGCAATCTGGCCGTAGAGGTAAGGGTCGTCGACAATGGGCGTAAAAAAGTCAATGGTCTGGATAAGGGCCAGGTCGTCCGTTAAGCGATAAACCCCGGCGTCGTCGACGCTATTCATACCCACCAGGAGGTTGGGATCCTGCATCACCGGCAGGTACTGCAGTACTTGATTTAGGGTCCCCGGACCCATCTTGGCCGCTCACCCGGAACTGCAGGAAAGCCAGGTTAACTTTGGATTTTCTATCTTAGGGCTAAACCCGCAAGCGTTATCAAATTGTGCCATTATTTCTGCCCCCCTTTCTCCTCTTATTTTACCAGCTTTTAGCCATGCCATGTATGACAAAAAGGCATAATAAAAAGGCCCTTAAGGGCGCCTTCTGAGCGGGTAGTATCGTGATAGTATTCAAGGATACAGGGAAAGCAAAGTATACACCTATACGCTGGAACCTTTCTTCCGGATCAGGTAGGAGTAATAATCGTCCCTTATCTCTTTACTGACAAGGGTATGTCCGGCCTGCTGGCACCAGGCCGGTAAATCAAATTCCGAGGCCAGGTCATCAACCCATACTTCCAGCAAGTCTCCGGGTTTAAGTTTTTGTATTTGTTTTGCCGTGGCCATTAACGGCCCGGTACAGTTCATACCCCGGCAATCAAGTACTTTACCTGTCACTAAACTTCTTCCTCCCGTGAATTACCTTGCAGTAACCTGATTAAGTTCAGTACCAGGTTGCGCTCTTCCTCTTTAGCATGGCTCACAAAACTCCGTATTTCTTGATACTGGTCTTCGGCACCTGCACTTAAAGGGCGCCGGTTTTCATTCAATGAATGCAAGAAATCCAGCAACCTCCTAATCTCCATTTCCCCCCAATCGGCCAGGGCGCGAACAATTTGCTGAAGAACCGGGCGTCGCAGGGCCTCCCGGATGTCGGCCGCCAGGCGATAATCCAGGTATAAATCTTCCTCCTCTTCCTCCATGAGGAAGTAGCAGGTTGATACCCCCAGGGCTTCGGCCAGGCTGCTTAATGTTGCCAGGGAGGGCTGGATGCGGTCCGTTTCGATCTGGCCGATAAGGCTGTGGGAAATACCTACCTGCTGGGCCAGCTCCTTCTGAGTAAGGCCCATCTTTTCCCGCAAGCGTTTTAATTTATTGCCCAGGGTATCCTCCTGGCTGGAACGCAGGAGGGAACTGGGGGACACCTCCAGGACGGCAGCCAGTTTCTCGAGAGTTTTTAACGAGGCCGTCGACCGTGAGCGCTCGATCTCGCTGATATGGGCCAGGGAGACGCCGGAACGGCGGCTCAATTCGCTCAAGGTTATCCCCTTTTGTTCCCGCAAGCGCCGCAGCCTGGCTCCCACAGTATTTTGGTCCTTGTTACCATTTTCCTCTGTAAAGTAACTAATATCTACATTTAAAATACCGGCCACCTCCGCCAGGGTAGCTGTCGAAAGGCGCCTGATACCCTTTTCTACCTCGGCCATACAGTCCGGGGCAATATCCAGGCGGTCGGCCAGTTCATCCAGGGATATGCCCCGCTCTTCCCGTAACTTCTTTAACCTTTCTCCTATCCCCATAGCAAAGCTCCTCCTTATTTACCTTACAATATTGCCGTTTTTATTTTTCTTTTACCGGCTGCCAGGCCCACCAGGTTCGCGGCCCATTCGGGATGGGTGGGAGCATAGAGATGATTGTACCCGGCCAGGACCCTGTTATAAAGGATGCCGTCCACCCGGCCGTCGATACCAAAGCCCCGCTGGACCCGGTAAAGAAAACGCACGGCCTGGCGGTCCAAATTAATTACCCGGGAATGATGAAACTCATGGCCTTTAATGATGCTGCCCCGGGCTAAAAAGGGGCTCTCCCCTTCTACTAGCATGGTTGTATAGCCATGGCCCTGGGGCCGGGAGGACATGGTGACATCTAAGGGCAAAGCGCCGCTCATCTCATACCAGCGTCCCTGATAATTAAGGCGCCTGGCCAGGTACATCAGCCCACCGCACTCGGCATAAACGGGCATGCCTTCAGCTACAGCCCCTTTGACTGCCTGGCGGAGAGATACATTGGCCTCCAGCTGTCCGGCAAAAACTTCGGGAAACCCGCCCCCTATATAAAGGCCGTCGATGGCCGGTAGCTTTTCATCCTGCAGGCTATCTATGGTAATCACTTGTGCGCCGGCCTGCTTCAGGGCCTCCAGGTTTTCCGGGTAATAAAAGGTAAAAGCGCGATCTTGAAAGATACCCAGGCGTACCTCTGGTAAAGGCGGTTGCTGCCAATCCGGCCCGGGAGGCAGAGCCGGAACCTGGCTGGCAATGGCCAGCATGGCGTCCAAGTCAACGTTCGCTGCTATAGCTGCCCCGGTGGCTACCATGGCGGCATGGATGCTTTCGTTTTCTGCAGCCGGGATCAGGCCCAGGTGACGGTCGGGAATAACAAAATCCCTCTTTTTAGGCAGGGCTCCCAGGACTGGTAAACCGGTATAGTGTTCAATGGAGCGCCGCAACATATCTTCATGCCGGGGACGGGCCACCTGGTTTAAAATGACGCCGGCTATCCTTACCCGGGGATCAAAATTTTGAAAGCCCTGGACCATGGCTGCCGCGCTCCTGGTCATGCGGACGGCATCAATAACTAAAACCACCGGGCATTTAAGGGTATAGGCAATGGCCGCCGTGCTGTTGCTCCCTTCCAGGTCCAGGCCGTCAAAGAGCCCCATGGCCCCTTCTATTAGCCCCAGGTCAGCACCCCGGCAGCTAACGCTGAAATGTTGCTCCAATTTTTCCGGTGGGAGAAAATATAAATCCAGGTTGCGGCAGGGACGGCCAGCGGCCAGGGTCAACCAGCTGGGGTCGATGAAATCCGGCCCTTTCTTAAAGGGCTGGATTACCAGGCCCCTTTGCCGCAAGGCAACAATTAAGCCCAGGGTAATGGTTGTTTTACCAGAGCGCCCGTGGGGCGCGGCAATTACCAGGCGCACGCTTCCCTCCACCTCCCCCTAATAGCGAAAATGCAGGTCGTGGCGAATGTTTGTTTGGGGCGGCCGTTTATCCACCAGTTCCTCCACCGGGCCGGCACCGATGGTTTCTAAAAAAACGCTCCAGCCAGTACGTTCGATAAACCCGGCCAGCCTTTCACCCGGTTTTCCTGCCCTGCTCCAGTAGTTGATAATGACCTCAATGCGGTCAATGATGGCGCTATAGTCCAGGGGCCGGGCCGGTACCCGGGGAAAGACGATGGCCGCCATTTCGGGCCCCTTGCAGCTATTGCCGCCATGACCGCCTACGGCAATGGCCACGTAGCTCTTTTTCTTCAGGCTAATACCTTCAGGGGCCACCTGGACGCAGGAAGTGCAACGCACGCAACGATCGACATCAATGGTTACCATAGTTCCCTTCTCAGTTTGCCGGGGCCGGATGGCTCCCGTGGGACACCAGGATACCAGGAGGCCAATGTCGATATTGGCGGCCAGGAAGCGGGCCTCGTCCACCTCTGGTACGGATTCATATAGACCCAAAATACCAATATCGGCTTCCACACCGCCGCCGCACTGGTTGGGACAACCACCGATAGAAATCTTTAAAGGAGCCGGCAGTTCTTGTTGTAAAAAGTCCCGGTAAAAGTAATCAGTTATCGCCTGGGCAATACTGGGTGCATCAACAGCGGCATTCTGGCAGTGGATAAAGGAGGTGCAGCATTTTATCTGGTGCAGGGACTTGCCTGTACCACCGGCCGGGAAACCGGCGGCTTGCAATTCGGCTAGAAATTTTTCCAGTTTTTCGGGCCTGACACCGACAAATTCGAAACCCTGGCGGCTCGTCCGGCGGCCGGTTAAAGCATACTCCCGGATCCAGCGAGCGAGATCCCGTAAGGTGCTGGCGCTCAAGAGCCCGTTGGGGGGCAACAGGATGCGTACCGTTAAAAGTTCGCTGCCATCCGCTGCCAGGTGGCGAAGGACGCCAGGTTGTACCATTTCATGCCATACCCAGCTGCCCTGGCGGGCCAGCAACTCAGCAGGTATTTCCCGGCGGTAGTCGGGCATAATGCCGGCCGGCAGGTCAGGTGCGCTCACCCCGGCCACCTCCTTTAAAATCCATTTCTTTTGGGACTTAAAAGGATCTGGGGCTCGACCTTCAGGCCCAGTTCCTTGAGCACCCAGAGGGGACCCACCCGGGCGATAAAGTCCCCCACCCGTTCTTTCTTCCTGGCATTATCGGCCCAGAGTTCCAGAAAGGCACCAAAGAGATCGCCGATGGCCGTATAATCATCATCCTTGACGGGGATAAAGGGCACCAGGACATAACCCACCATAGGACCCTGGGGGCCGCGGTGGCCATACTTACCCCCTGCCACCCAGGCCACGCCCCGCTCCCGTCCGGGACGGATGGCCGGGCAGAGGTTGATGCAGGCCATACAGTGCCAGCATTTGTTCGACGCTATGGCCAGGGTGGTACCTGTCCAGGTTAAAGCTCCGGCCGGGCAGGCCGCAATCAGCCCGGCCAGGTCACCGCCGGCCTCCTGCCAGGCAGCCAGGACTTCATTATTTATTTGCGGCAAATCACGGTAAACGCCAATAAAGGAGTGGTCCTTTTGCATCATGGCCCTGATGCAATCATTGGGGCAACCGGCAACCCCACTTTTCACCTTCTGAGGGTAACCGGGATATTGCTGTTCATCAATAAAGCGCTGTCCCAGGTAGGTAGCCAGGGCCGGGGCATCGATCAGGGCCATATCACACCTGGCCGGGCCGCAGCAGGCTGTTAAGCAGCGCAGGTCATTGCCGGTAGAACCGATATCCAGGCCCGCGGCGTTTAATTCCCTGACCATGGGGACCATTTGCTCCCTTGTAGTATAGATTTCAATGGTACCACCACTGGTGAGGTGGATGAGGCCTTTACCATAGGTTTCGGCACAAGAAGCCAATTTTTCCAGGGTTACTGCCGATAGCCACCCCCCTGCCGGGGGCAGGATGCGCAAGTAGGCCGATTCCTCAATTATCTCTGGCCGGCAGCTGTTGCGTACCGCTACGCCGGAAGGTAATTCCGGTATACTAATATACCCCCCATGGCCGTAAGCAGTTTCCCCTGTGGCCAGGCCCTGTTCATACATGGCCAGGGGATAACGACTATTGCTTAATTCCCGGACATGGCTGGGGGAACGTCCTTTCATAAGCTCGTGGCAAAGGGGGAACTCCTTGCTGTCTCCGGGCAAAACTTAACACTCCTTTGGCATGGGCAGGCCAGTAATCTGGCTGATTTCGCCAATGGGATTACCCGGGAAAAGTTTATAAATCTGCTTTTTTTCCAGGCCGCTCAGTTTAATCAGGTTACGCAAGGTACAGATGGTCCGGTGCTGGTCATAGTACTCATAGCTAATGGCTATTAATTTCCAGTGGTCTTCGTTTAAGATAATGCCCCTCTGCCTGGCCCGGGCAGTAATTTCTCTTTTTTTATCATCTGGTGGCAGCACCTTCTGCCATCCTCCCCCGAATTGATTTAAAGGCCAGCACTGGCGCGCTGGCCTCCTTTTATATTTTACTTTACACGCAACCGGTTGGCTTGGGCAAACCGGCGATCTTGCAGGCCCCTTTGGCCGGGCCGCTGGGAAAGAGATCGTAGATCTGCTTCAGGCTATAGCCTGTCTCCTTGCAGAGTTTGCGGATCATGGGGGCAATACCGAACTGCTGGTAATACTGGCGCAGGTAGTTAACTACCTTCCAGTGATCCTCGGTCAGTTCGGTTACCCCTTCGGTTTCGGCCAGGGCTTTGGCTACGGCCTCATTCCACTTGCTGGGGTCGGCGATGAAACCGTCCTCATCAACTTCAATTTCGATGCCACCAACATTAATTGCTGGCATGGCCAACACCTCCTGCTAGATTTTATTATACCTGTACCTTTGTATTTAGGCTACAGGCTAATAACACCATGATTGTTAAACATTCCTTGTTCTTACTTTCTAATACGTGGCAGCAGCTTTTAACGCACCAGGGCGTTGGCTACCAATTCGCTAACGCCGGCGAAGCGTACCGGCAGTTGATAGTAATTGATGATCTCGCGAAACTGGCCCTTGCAGTTGGAACAGGCCAGGGCGATGATACTGGCCCCGGAGGCTTTCAGCTGCTCGGCTTTGAGCTTGCCGTAGGTCTCCATACGGAATTTACGGAAATCGCCCTTTTCCATGATAGCAAAACCGCTACCGCCGCCGCAGCAGATACTCATTTCCCGGTTGGGCGTCAGTTCACGAAAATCAAGGCAGCATGCCTTGAGGATGCGACGGGGCTCTTCATACATACCGCCCAGGCGGCCCAGTTTACAGGAATCGTGGTAGGTAACGGGTTCCGGGTTCTTTTCCGGGTCAACCTTAATCCGTCCTTCCCGGATCCATTCATCTTCCAGCTCCAGGATGCTCTTCACCTCAAAGGGTCTCTCCTCGGGGGGAATGAGCCTTAACATTAAATACTTTAGCGCTTCAAAGGCATGGCCGCACTCGCCCACCACCAGGGTCTTAATCCCCAGTTTCCTGGCTGTTTCAACATGGGCCTTAATAATGGTAGTAAATTCGACATCGCTATAGAATACGCCGTAATTAACGGCATCGTTGATGCCGGTCGCTGGGGAATTTAAGGTCCAGTCAACGCCCGCGGCATCCATGACCTCAGCCGCACCCATGACCGTCTCGGCAAAGGCCAGGTAGTCACCGGCATTATGCATGAGCAGGTATTCGGCGCCCTCTTTATCAACCGGTATTTTAACTTTATAACCCTTTGTATCCTCAATCTCTTCCTCGAGAAATTCAATCATATCAAAAAAGGCGTTGGCTGGCGTGCCGGTAGCGTTACCGAATTTTGCTTGTTTCTGGGTACCGTTTTTCTTGAGTTCGTCAGGGGCAATATCAATAGCATCGAAAATCTTCCTGGCCTCCCGGGCAATGACGCCGTTATCGATGGCTACCGGGCAGACGTAGGCGCAGCGCCGGCAGATGGTGCAGCGGTAAATGTTCTCTGCCATGGCGTTGAGTTTCTCTTCCGTCAGGTCCTCCGCCCCTACCAGGCCCGGAAAGATTCTCCCGGGCAAGGTGAAGTAGCGCTTGTAGACTTTACGCAACATATCGGAACGGTAAACTGGATGGTAGATATCTTTCTTCCCACTGGCCAGGTAAACCGGGCAGACCTCAGCGCAGGTACCACACTTCATGCAGGTATCCAGGGATAAAGTATAGGGTAACCAAAAGGTCCAGTTATCCCTTTGCTGGAGGGATTTCTTCATGGCCAGCAGGAATTTCTCTACCCGTGGCTCGTCTGGTTTTAGAGTTTCATCGGAAAGTACCCGGTAGTCGTCAAAAACTTTACGCATTATTCCATTTCACCCCACTTAACCTTATGATAGGTAAAATACTTGACGGCAAAGTGTGCCATACGGGTAAAAGGGATGTAGATCATAAAAAGCCACAACAACAACAGAAAGATCAGGTAGCTTCCCGGCAGTGGTAAGTGGGGTTTCAAGGTTAACAAACTGATAAAATAACTCCTGAAAGCAAAATCACTTAGAGCCCCACTGGCGAGGGCAGCAAGGGCCACCAGAAAGATAAAGAGCAGGTTCAAATATTCCACCGGCGCCGAAATCTGGCGTAGTTCGGCAGCAAATAAGCGGAACAAAAGCAACAGGCAGGAACCTGTCAGGGCTAAAACACCGCCGGCTACACCCAGATAAATGGCGAAGGGTGCCCCCAACAGCAAGAAAAACAGCCAGAAGACGACTAAGTAAATACCCCAATGCATAACCAGGGACGGAAACCATAATTTACGGTTATGGTGAAAAAGGCTGCGGAGAGTGAAAACCTCTGTCACGAGTTCGCCCAGCTGGCCTCCCAGGGTACGCGGGTAGGGAAAAAGTTCCCAGTGCAGGTTTGCCGGCGCATTATACCAGTATGCTACTTTATAACCCAGCCCCAAAACCAGGATGGCGATAGATACATACGGCAAAATGCCACCGATGAATGATTGCCAGAAATTCATAAACTGCCCTCCTCAAAAGCTTGTCTTACCCTGCATGTTTACGTTCACGCAAGTGCGACTATGATATTTATAAAATCCCGTTAGTTATCATTCTTTTTATTTCGCTATCGAGGGCAGTTTTCCTGCTGCCGGCAAAATTTTTTTTGGTATTTATAAAAAGAGCTCAAGGCCCCGGCAATCCGGAACCTTGAGCTTATAGAGGAGAATAAGCTCTTTAACTAAATTGTATGAGTTACCAGCAGGAGCACCACCAACAGGACAATCCCCAGTCCCAGGCTAATGCTGATTAGCTTTTTTTCGGCAGGCATTAAATCAAACCATTCTTCCTCTTGCGGCAGGCGTTCTTGTTCGGCCATTTTTAGTTACCTCCTTTTCAGGCTACCGTCGGTGGAGTTATACCGTGGAAGAAGAGCCAGGAAATAATCAGGCCGATCCAGATAATGAAGCCGAACAGGCAGACCACATAGACCACGGTCAATTTGCCCATACCTTCTTCCCAGAGCTTTTTAAAATTGGACATTAAGCCGATGGTGAAGAAGGTCAGGGCAAAGAAGATGCCGCGGAAGGCACCTGCCTGCCCGATACCCGCGTTTAACAGCTTCAACGTATCTTTGCCTACACTGGTACCAATGAGGAGGACGAGAATAAACAGGGCGGCGTAACCGAGAACGAATTTCGGGAACCGCAGCCAGATTTCCCCGGCGTTTGCTTTTTCACCTTCCCGCCGGTCGATCTTCCAGGACCAGATAATGGCCAGGATAAAGGCCCAGATGGCAATAAAGATGTCAATGAAAACCTTGACGGTCGTGGTTGCCATGAGCATCCAGCCTTCCTGCCACTTTACACCCAGGGCACTGATGGCTTTGCTCCTGATCAGGGCATCGACCATAGCACCACTCGCAGCCGCGGCGCCGTCGGTCTTGACGGCCAGTCCCATCCAGGCACCGGCCACCATGGGCTCCTTGTAGAGCCAGGCTTGGGCGGCAAAGGGCAGAATAATCAGTTCAACGACGGCAAAGATAACGACCAGGGATGAAACAATAATGGGGATTACCGGGCGGGCCTTGATGGCGCCACCGGTGGCAATGGCCGCGGAAACACCGCAGATGGAAATACCCGAGGCCAGGGGTGCGGCCCATTCGGGGGTGAATTTAAAGTACTTGCGGGCAATAAAGTAGACCAGGGGCCAGTAGATCAAATAGGCTTCGATAATGGCGCAGAGTCCCCGGAAAACTACCTGGGCAGTTAAACCGGTAGAATGGAGGGCATTAAGGCCAATCTGGCCACCGAGGATAACTATAGCTGTCTTCACAAACCACTCGGGTTTTGTTGCTTCTTGAAGATAACGGGTAAGTCCCGGGAAAAAATTACCAATAATTAAACCTACGATCAAAGCAATAATAAAGCCCGATTCACCAGTCATACGTAATGACCAGGGAAGCTTTAATTTCGCCAGCTGGTCCGGTGTAGCCGCAATATAAGCATAGTTACCGATCATCCAGCAGATATACGTAATGAAGAAGATAATGGTAAACCCGCTGATGAAACGGCGGACATTGCCACCCATGGAAGCTACGCCAATACTCAGGATCACCGTCAGGAAAATATACGTAAGAATTAGCGAAACAATACCGGGAAGGCCCTTGTAGACATCCGACACCGGCGAGAGGGCCTTGGAAAGATCCAGCCACATATTGGTTTTTACTACCCAGCCGATAAGGTCGGCACCGGTTATCTTCAGAAAACCGAGGAAAAAGATAAATAATCCGATCCATAATGCCCACCAGTCTTCACTCTTAAGCAGTGGAGAGCGGGCTCCTTTGGCTTCCTGGGCCATTTTGTTCCCCCCTAAAAAATTGTTTACTTTAATTTGTTAGCAATAATCCTCCCCTTGCTTTCCCTTAGCTCCTTAACTGTATCACCTCCCTTTCTGGCGCTCATTCTCACGTTCACTTTGTCCTCGCTTTCACCCCCTCTTCCCATGTTAGCAGAGCATCATTTAAAGAGAGAAAAGAATAACGTTATCACGTTAATAAAATATATTTATGTGCTCCTGGGTAATATGCTTAACCTAACACTCACAACAGTTTTATTATGTTAATTATCCTTGTGCTAACATTCCCATAATGTTAGCTACCACTAAATATATTTCGTCATCATTAAGCATTTTCCTGCTGCCAGGAAGAAATTTTTAGGTAAAAATAAAAAACGGCACCCACGAAATCCGGGTGCCTCAACAATAGCGAACGGCCGCTGCTATTCCCCCCAGGAGATATTACCGTCGTTACTGAGGTAATAGGCCAGGCGCTGGAGGTCGAGGTTGTAATCGGCGTTATAGACCAGGACATCTTCCGGCACGCTTAAGGTAATGGGTGCGTAGCTCAAGATACCTTTAATGCCGCATTTAACCAGTTCATGGGCCACCTTCTGCGCTTCTTCCGCCGGCACGGCCAGCATGGCGATTTTAATATCTTTCTCTTTCACAAAAGCGGGCATTTCCTCCATGGGGCTTACTTGTTGCCCCCCAACCATGAGTCCGAATTTTTCCGGGTCCCGGTCAAAGACGCCCACCAGGTGAAAATGCCGGCCATATTTCCGGTTGTGCTCAGCCAGGGCCATACCCAGTTTACCGGCCCCCACCAGGATAAAGGGCCACTCCTTGTCCAGGCCCAGGATACGGCCAATGGCCTCTTTAAGGTAAGTTACATTATAACCCACACCGCGTTTACCCAGCTCACCGAACCAGGCCAGGTCTTTCCGGATTACCGAAGGGTCGACCCCTACCCTGACCCCGAGGACCTGAGAGGAAATTTCTTCTATCCCGTGTTCTTCTATTAAATTGAGGCAACGGTAATAAAGAGGTAAGCGGTCAATAGTTGAACGGGGTATTTTAATCCGAAATGGCATTAATGCTCTCCCTCGCTTTTAGTTATTCTGGTTTTAATTATAACAAAAACTAAAGGAAAAATCATTCGTTAAATTTAATTACCATTCCCGGCCTGGTAGCGGGCCAGCGCCCGGTTGTGTTCGGCCAGGGTACGGCTAAAATAATGGGAACCGTCGGGTTTAGCGACAAAATAGAGGTAGTCAGTTGCAGCCGGCTTTAAGGCCGCGAGGAGCGAGGCCCGGCCCGGACTGGCAATGGGACCAGGTGGCAGGCCGTTGACCCGGTAAGTATTATATGGGGAATCAATCTGCAGGTCCTGGTAGGATAAAACGGGCTTGGGCGCGGGCAATAAATATTCCACCGTGGCGCAGGATTCCAGGCGCATGCCCTTTTTCAGGCGGTTGACAAAGACGCCGGCAATCAGGGGCCGCTCTGCATCAATCTTTGCTTCCCGTTCGACTATGGAAGCCAGGGTAACGATTTGGCGGGTATTTAACTCTAGGCCCGGCTCTTTCTCCCGGCTGATTTCCTGGTAAACCTGGTCGAAGCGCTTGAGCATCATCAGGATAATCTCCTCCGCCGGCGTCCCCCTGGCCACCCGGTAAGTGTCGGGAAACAAAAAACCCTGGACGTGTTCCGGACCGGAAGGCAGGCCCTGCAAAAAATCAAAGGGGTAATCCCGGGCTGCCGCCTGCAGGAAATCCTCCTCCTGGATCACGCCCTTCTGCTGGAGCAGGGCGGCTATTTGGCGCACAGTATAGCCTTCGGGAATGGTAAATTCAATCTCCTGGACCTTGCCCGCAGCTAGCAGGCGGATGATCTCCGGCAGGGAAAGGCTGGGGGAGATTAAATAGCGGCCAGGCTTTAGTTGCCTGTCCAGGCCTGTAACCATGGTCACCAGTCGGAAGGCCAGGGGGCTCTTGATTATCCCCTGGCTGGTAAGATTACTGGCGATGACGGCCGAACTTGATCCCGGCGCAATGTTTACCTCTACGGCCGGGGCACCGGGCTTCGCCGGGGCCAGCAGGGTCAGGAAAAAATACCCGCTCCCGCCCAGGGTCAGAATAATTATTGCCAGGAACAATATTAACCGGCGGTGCCAGGGCCGCCCGGAAGCTAGATTATAGCTTGTTTCCAGCTCTTCCCCCATAATCCCATGTTTTCTCTCCCAGATTATTTTTTTTCATTATATCAGGGTGCGGGGAAAGGTACAACCTTTTCCGCAGGTTGCCCCCGGCGGACGACCCGGGGTAGAGGTGGGTATAAATCCTGGGAGACAACCTCTTGCCGTCCTTCTTTCCCCTGCCGGTGGATAATCCTGATGACTCTGGTCCGGAAACCAGGTTTTCCCTCCTGTTTAACTTCCTCTTTTTCGGGAGGCCAGTGGGGTACCACTTCCACTTCTTCCGGCGGGGGGATCTTTTCAATTACCTGGCTCACCACCTCAGCGGCGGGGGCTTCCCCGGCGGCATAAAAGGTCATTGCCAGCTTATCACTATCCACCCAGGCCTTTAACCAGTACCAGAAGGGAGTATCATTGCGGATTTTAAGATCAATCAGGCCATAGGCTACGGTAGCATCCCGGCCCGGCGGTACATAATCTATGGCCAGGCCATGGGGCTGGCGCTCGAGAATAGTTAATCCGGCAGCCAGGGCGGCATTATAGAGGGTTGATGACACCTGGCAAACACCGCCGCCAATACCGGGTACAAAGTTACGATCTTCGATAACCATTGCTTCCCGGTAGCCACGCTCTATGGTCCGCGGCCCTACCACCTGGTTAAAGGAGAACTCGCCCCCCGGCGATAACCAGGTGCCATCCAGGGTGCGGGTCGCCAGCCGGATGTTGTGGGTACGGTCGGTATCAGCCGGATTAAAAAAGGTGGTAAAGCTCCCGGCTGGTTTTTCAATTTTCCGGGCTGCCAGGGCGGCGGAAGTCAAACGGGGTTCAAGGCGGTTCAAGGGGATGTCGATTACCTGCCCCTGGGATGAATCTGCCAGGCGGGCCAGCAAGGTCTCAGTATCCACCTGCCAGCCGGCCTGCGCGGGGATTAAGTACGGTTTACCGTTATTATCTATTTCCAGGCGAGCATCCACTGGCTCTTTCAAGATATCATCGCCCAGGTGTTTTAATTCTGCCTGGAGGCGGTCTTGTTCCCACTGATAGACCAGATCTAGCCGGCGCCTTTGAGATGCGAAAACAGACAGGCGTTGCTGCAAATTCCCGGCCCGGCCCAGGGCCCAGGCCCGGGACAGGGTAGCCTCAATATCAATTTTCATACCCAGGGCCCGGGGAGTGGTTGTCATTAATCTGTCACCCAGGCGCAATTTGATTTCCCGGTCCAGGATTTTCGTAGCCAGTTCCATTATCTTTAACCTGGCAGCAGCCGGCGGCAGCCCTCCGACCGGCCAGCCGGCAATGGTTACTCCCGGGAAAATGCGGCCGGAAAAATAAATTCCCATTACGGCCAGGCCGGCCACTCCCAGCATAAAAATTAAAAATACTGCCAGTTTCCACCTGACCATGGGCCCACTTCCCGCACAACTCTTTTAAAACATAATATGCCCCCTCCGAACTGGAGATACAAAGTAAATTTAAGGCAAAGCCCGCCAGTTTACCTGGCGGGCTTTTTCGTCTTCACTCTTCCTCTTCTTCCTCTTCTTCACCGAGGGCGTCTTCCCAGGCCTGGGCCACCCTTTGCCATTCGTCTTCATCCTCAATCTCATAGAGGACCTCGTTGCCATCGTCATCCAGGCCGATCTTTAAAACAATGGCTTCACCTGCGCCGGTATCGCCGTTTGCCACTGGTAACAGGATGGCATACTCGTCATCTTCGACATTGAGGATATCCACGACAACAAACTCATGCTCCTGCCCTTCATCATCTGTCAGGACGATGGTGTTTTCCTGGTCGGCCATGTCCTCACTCCTTTTTCCAGGATAGGCCTATCATACCCCATTTTGCCCCCGCCGGTCAAGGTACCCCTGCAAAATTATACTTGCCGCTACCTGGTCGACAACGGCCCGCCGGCGGCGGCGGGAAAGATCGGCCTCCAGGAGGATTTTATCAGCCGCTACGGTAGTGAGGCGCTCGTCATAAAGGTGCACCGGCAGCCCCAGTTCCGCCTCTAGCCTGGCGGCAAAGGCGCGGGCTTCTTCAGCACGGGGCCCGAAGGTACCGTTCATATTGCGGGGGAGCCCGACCACCACCTCTTCAACGCCGTACCTGGCAACTAATTGCTTCAGGGCGTCCACATCGGCAGCCTTACTTTTCCGGCGAATGGTGGTCACGCCCTGGGCCGTCCAGCCTAGAGGGTCGCTAACGGCCACGCCAATGGTTTTACTGCCGACATCCAGTCCCATAATGCGCAATTCAAATCACCTTAAGGCAAAAATCGCGGCAGGCGCCGGCGCAATAACCGCAGAGGATGCACTTATCCGGATCAACTACCGCCCGCCCGCCTGCCAGTTCCAGGGCTCCCTGGGGACAGCGCTTGACGCAGGACCCGCAACCCCGGCACCAGTCTTCCACCAGGAGCCGGCGCTTCCGCCCCTGGACCTCCGCCAGCAATTCCGCCGCCGGTTCCCGGCCGCTAAACCAGGCGACATTTACCTCTACCTCGGCCAGGGACTGCATGCCCACGGCTACGGCATCAATGACCGGGGTGGCCAGGACAAACTCCAGGGCCTGCCGCGCGCTAGATACCAGGTGGCCGCCACCCAGGGCCTTCATGGCATAGATCCCCTTGCCGTTAGTATGGGCCAGGGTAATGGCAGCCAGCATCTCCTCCCTGCTGCCGTCCAGTATCCCCAGCCCCGCCTGGTTGTACAGGGGATGGATAATGTCGATCTCCGGCATCATGGCTGCCGCCCGTACCGCTGCTACAGCATGGGAAGAGATACCCACGGCCCGCACCAGACCGCGTTCTTTGGCTTCCAGGAGGTACTCCAGGGCCAGCCGGTGGCCGGCCAGGGTCAGAGCCGTTTCCTGCTCGTGGAGTAAAAAGATATCAATAACATCCCGGTCCAACTCCCGCCGGGCCTCTTCTAAGCTCCGGGCCATACCTGCTGCCGTGTAGTCGTAGGACTTGGTGGCCACGACCACCGGTTCCTGCCAGCCCTGCAGGGCGGCCTTGATATAAGGATAATTGGCGTAACACTGAGCTGTGTCGATAAAGTTGACGCCCAGTTCCAGGGCGCGGCGAATGAGGCTGGCCCCGGTAGCAATACTCAGGCCCGCCTGGAGCGGGCCTATGGTCAAGGAGCCAAAGCACAGGCGGGATACCCTGATCCCGCTGGCTCCCAGGGTGGTATAGAACATGGCGCTAACTTCCTGATTATCTATTTCTTGATTTCGGCTAGCTTCTTCTCCCAGTAAGCCAGCTTTTCTTCGGTACGGTTCAAAATCCGTTGATCCTGGTCAGTAAAGAAACCTCCTTCGGCCTTCACCCGGGCTTCCTCCAGGTGGGCGCGCATGGTTTGGAGGCTGCGCTGGTAAAGCTCCAGGGCATAGGCCGCCCGTTCTCGTTCATGCCCCCAGCCCCCCTGCCAGTCACGTACTGCGGCCTTCAGGAGGTCAAAAAACTTATCGCCTTCTGTATAGAGGTTGACCGTCAACTCCACATCAGACAGGGCCATGGGTATCAGCCTCCCATTTAAGTTAAATAACTCTTCAGTAACTCAGCGATAATTTCGTCGCGCTCCACCCGACGAATCAAATTGCGGGCCCCCTTATGGCTGGTAATGTAAGCCGGGTCCCCTGAGAGGAGGTAGCCGATTAACTGGTTTATGGGATCGTACCCCTTTTCCTTTAAAGCTGCCTGCACTTCTACCAGCACATCCCGGACCTTAACCTTCTCCTCTTTATCCACTTTAAACATCATTGTTTCCTGCATGTCCCCGGACATTACCTTCACACTCCTTGCGGTTTCCCGGTTCTCTCTTAACGAACCTGTTGGGCCACTACCTTAAGGCTGTAGGCCAGCGCCTGGTCCAGCTTGCTGGGATCCTTGCCGCCGGCCTGGGCCATATCCGCCCGACCGCCACCGCCGCCGGCAGCAATCCGGGCCACTTCGCGCAATAAGTTCCCGGCATGGACGCCCCGCTTTACCAGGTCTTTGCTCACCATGGCGACAAAATTAACGCGACCGTCATGCTGGGAACCCAGTACCACCACGCCTGAACCCAGCTTATCCCGTACTTTATCGGCTAGCTCCCGTAAGGCTTCAGCATCGGCTATATCAACCCGGGCCTGCAATACCGGTACCCCGTCTACTTCCCGTACATGGCCCAGCAACTCTCTTACTGTATAACCAGCCAGCTGGTTACGTAACCGGGTGATTTCCCGCTCCATTTCCTTGCCTTTATCCAGGAGTTGCTGCACCCGCCCGGCTACCTGGAAGGGCGGTACTTTGAGCAAACCGGCGACGGTGGCCAGTTCCTGGTATTCCTGGCTAACCAGGTCCAGGGCGGCCGCTCCCGTTACCGCTTCTACCCGGCGCACGCCGGCACCAATGCTACTCTCGCCCGTCAGCCGGAAAAGACCAACCTCACTGGTGGAACGCAGGTGGGTACCGCCGCAAAGTTCCAGGCTATAGGCATCAATCTTTACTACCCGCACCCGTTCGCCATATTTCTCGCCAAAAAGGGCCGTGGCCCCCATGGCCCTGGCTTCCTGGAGGGAAGTCTCCAGGGTCGTTACCGGTAAGTTAGCTAAAACTTTTTGGTTGACCTCTTTTTCAATAGCCCTGAGTTCTTCTTCCGTTAGGGGAGCAAAGTGGGTAAAGTCAAAGCGCAGCCTTTCCGGCGTTACCAGGGAACCGGCCTGGCTGGCATGTTCACCCAGGACGTTCTTTAAAGCCCGGTGCAACAGGTGGGTCGCCGTGTGATTCCTGGCCGCGGCCAGGCGGCGCTCCCTGTCAACCATAATTTTTACTTCCTGCCCGGCAGTCAAATTACCTGCCGTTACAGTCACCTGGTGGACAATCTTCCCGTCGGGCAGGCGCCGGGTATCCTGCACCCTGGCCGCACCGCCGGGCCAGGCCAAACTACCCTGGTCCCCCACCTGGCCGCCACCCTCCGGGTAGCATGGTGTCCGTTCCAAGACGGCATAGCCGGTTTCCCCCCCGGCCAGGGAAGGAACTCGCTCGCCTTCCCGGACCAGAGCTAGGACTTTACCTGTGTCTTCCAGCCGCCCGTAGCCAGTGAACTCCGTGCCGCCGATGTCCCCCAGATTGCCGGCAAAGGCCAGGGCAAATTCATAGGCCTTAACATCTTCCCGGGCCGCCCGTGCCCGTTCCCGCTGGGCTGCCATGGCATCTTCAAAGCCGGCCCTGTCGACCTTTAAGCCCTGCTCGCCAGCAATTTCTTCCGTCAAATCAAGGGGGAAACCATAGGTGTCATATAAAGTAAAGGCTTCCTGGCCGGTGATGGTTTGCCGGCCTTCCCGCCCGGCGCGCTCCATGATGCCGCTTAAGACCCGCATGCCATCATTTAAAGTTTCATGGAAACGCTCTTCTTCCTGGCGTATTACCCGCGCGATATACTCCTGCTGCTCTGCTACTTCCGGGTAGGCCTGCCCCATAATATTGACCACCGTAGCCACCAGGCGGTACAGGAAGGGCTCCTCCACCCCCAGGGCCTTGCCAAATCGGGCCGCCCGGCGTAAAATTCGGCGCAGGACATAGCTGCGGCCCTCATTCCCCGGTAAAACACCGTCGGCAATGAGGAAGGTACAGGCCCGGACATGATCGGCAATGACCCGGAAGGGGAAACCGGCTTCCCCCCGGTCGTAGCCCTGGCCGCTGATTTCTTCCATGGCTTTAATTAACGGCTGCAAGAGGTCAGTGTCAAAATTGCTGTCCACACCTTGTAAAACCGAGGCCACCCGTTCCAGCCCCATGCCGGTGTCAATACTGGGCCGGGGTAAAGGCGTTAAATTACCGTCGGCATCCCGTTCATACTGCATAAAAACAAGGTTCCAGATCTCCAGCCAGCGGTCACAGTCGCAGGCCCCCAGGGCGCAGGGGTTGGAGCGGCAGGCATGCTCTGGCCCGCGGTCGTAGATAATCTCGCTGCAGGGACCGCAGGGTCCGGTATCGCCCATGGCCCAGAAGTTGTCTTTTTCTCCCATGCGTATAAT
Organism: Neomoorella stamsii; assembly: GCF_002995805.1. Classification (GTDB taxonomy): domain Bacteria; phylum Bacillota; class DSM-521; order Neomoorellales; family Neomoorellaceae; genus Neomoorella; species Neomoorella stamsii. Next base: position 30,895 of record NZ_PVXL01000026.1, on the reverse strand, counting down.
CCGTTCCGCCGGCACGCCAGCTACTTCCTGCCACAGTCGGTAGGCCTCATCGTCATCCTGGTAGACGGTAATCCAGAGGCGTTCTGGCGGCAATTCCAGGACCCTGGTTAAAAACTCCCACGCATAGGCAATAGCCTCGCCCTTGAAGTAATCGCCGAAAGAGAAATTGCCCAGCATTTCAAAAAAGGTATGGTGACGGGCGGTACGCCCGACGGTATCCAGATCGTTATGTTTGCCCCCGGCGCGAACACACTTCTGGGCCGTCGTCGCCCGTTTGAAAGGGCGCCGGTCCAGGCCCAGGAAGACATCTTTAAACTGCACCATGCCGGCATTGGTAAAGAGCAGGGTCGGGTCGTTGGCCGGTACCAGGGAGGAACTGGGGACGATGGTATGACCCTTGCCGGCAAAAAAGTTTAAGAATCTCTCCCGGAGCTCATTCCCCGTCAAAAAACGTCAACTCCTCGTCAAAACTAAACCTCGCCCCCGCCCCGGGGCGGTGAACGAGGTTCTCCCGGCTAAATTTTTCTACATTATACCTGAAGCGGCGAAGGTTGTCAATGAAGGTTCACGCTCCAGAAAAGGTACCCGGCCGTCATTTCCCGGCGGGAAAGGTAGCGGCCGTTCACCAGGTGCCCCTGGACATAATCGACAATGGCCCGGCGTACTGCTGGCGTCAGTTCCAGGTGGGGATAAAGGAAAATCTCCATTTCCTCAATGGCCTGGTCAGGCTCCAGTTCCCTGGTGCTTACCCGTTGCTCCAGCTCTAGGGAAGGATTATATCCCCAGGCATAGAGGAGATGGAAAATATAGAGGACATCCGCCGCTATCCCCGGCATTTCCCCGCCAATGAGCTGCTGCCACAACTCCTTACGGCCACTGATTTCCTGGCGCACGTGACCAGCCAGGAAACAGGCCCCCCGGGAAGCGGCAATCATTTTTCTTAAAGTGGCCGCATCCTTAATCCCCGGGCTCATGAGGGCCAGGACCAGGTCAAAGCTTCCCCGCCAACCCTGTTTATCTAGGTCCACCTCCTCCCAGGTCATCTGGACCGGCTCAATATTGGTTATGCCCTCTTCTCCGGCCCGCTCCTTTAAAATGGTCAGCATCTCCTCTGCCGGGTCCAGGGCCACCACCCGCCGCGCCCGGCGGGCCAGGGGCAGGGCATAGTTACCCGTACCGCAGCCGATATCCAGGATCTCCAGGTCCCGGTCCAAACCGCCGTGGTGGCCCAGCCAGTGGAGGACCTGGGCCACCCTCTGCTTCCCCTCTTCCCCACCGGTCTGGTGGGCAAAATGACTGGCGCGCCGGTTCCAGTAGCCGGTACCATCGCGATCCGGCCGGCGCCGGCCGTAGAGGGACTGCCGGCGCTCCTCCTGCCAGGCCTCTTCCCAGAAATCGGCCCGTTCAAACAAGGGTAATTCCATACTTTCCATAAAACATCACCTCAGCCTCTATTTTACCCTTTTAGCAGCATTTTGCTAGAGAAAAGTATATTTCATTTCAGTCCAATTGAGATCGGGTAAATTATTTTACATACTCCGATGTTTTGCTGCTATATAATCAAGCTATCCTAAAAAAATTAAAGCTTGAGGAGGCGCAACAACGGCAGACCTTAAATTTATCTGTTGCAGCGTTCTGGCCGGAGAACTCAAGAAGGTTTTAAACGACCTATATTTAAAAGCCGAACTTTCCTGTTTAACTCCCGGACTCCATGTCGACAACAGGAAGTTAGAGCAGAAGCTTGTGCCCGCTTTGGAAGATTGCTGCGGCAAAAATCTTGTTTTAATTTATGGCAGCCAATGTCACCCTGAGATGAAAACCTGGCAGCGGAAATACAATTTCCGCCAGCCAGAGGAACCCGACTGTATCGGCATTTTACTTGGACAGGAACGAAGAGAACAGTTCAGCCAGGAAGCCAGGACTTTTTACCTGACCCCGGGTTGGTTGCAGCACTGGAAAGAAATTTTCGAGGAAAACCTGGGATGGGATAAAACCGAAGCACATCTCAATTTTGGCAGGTACGAAAGAATTTTATTCCTGGATAACGGTATAAGTTCAGTCGACGAGGAAAAATTACTTGAGTTTTTTGATTACACGGGCGTACCAATTGAAATTCGCCCGGTGGGTTTAAATCATATCACCAATTTAATTCAGAAGCTGATACAGTATCAATAATCTTTTCAAGTTCAGGCACTTTACCTATTTCAGGTAATAAAAAGAGGGATAGACCTGTCGACAGAATATCGCAGGTCTATCCCTTTTCCTTGGTACATTTAATTTTGAATGAGCTTAACTTACAGTTTAAATTGTAATAACTTAATAATCACCCTTCAAATAATTGGTGAATGGTTCTCCCATGTACTTTACTCTATGCCTGGGCTTGCAAGGGACGCCGAATTACCGTACCTATCAATGCAGGCTTCTGCTTCCTGATGCCTTTTCAGGTAATCCTATAAATCAGCATCGTTTACACGCTAGAAGCAATTTATTTAGATAGAAGTCTGGTGGAAGGGCCCCAGACAATTTAAATTGACCTCCTGCCACCACTCCCTGACTCTAGAATTAAGCGTATACATAAACATCATTTTCTCAGCTGCTCTCCTGTCCTTGCTTATTCAGATCACTACTAACTTACCGGATACGTTACCTGCGCCTGCGATCATAGTAAGACGTCAACGCTTTCCACGGTCAGGAGTACCTCATTACCCTCGGACCGGGCTTTACCGCTTAAACGGTACCCTTTTTTACCGGCAACAACGGCCACCTGCATGACCCCGGTTGCAGCCAGATTCTGGCGGGTTTTTTCCATTTTATAAACCCCGAAAACCAGGGTGTCGTCTCCCCGCACCTCCTTAACTTTGCCTACGACTATGAGATGGGGTTGACCGTTGGCTGACAGAGTAGTGATAGGGATAAAAGCCGACTGGGAAATCACCTCTTTAATTTCCGGCGTCAATATTCCCGTTGCGCAACTGCTGCAACTCATTTTAAAAAACCTCCTTTTGGTGATTTGTCAATTATCCTACCACCCCTGTATAAAAAGATCTGTCAATTTTTTAACATAGCCACCGGGCGATTGCATATTCATGGATAACTGCTAAGCAAAGAACCTGTCAATACAGGGATCGCTTTTTATTACATAGTGTTTACCCTGGCGATCGATAATGCCTGCTTCTGTTAATTGTTGCAGTACCTGAACTGTCATCACCCGAGAAGCGCCCACCATGTCGGCCAACTCCTGCTGGGTTATTTCCAGTTCGATGAGCGTTCCGTTGGGAACCTTCCGGCCGTATTCGGCCGCCAGGCGTATTAATAAACGTAACAGTTTTTCTTTGGTAGAGGTACCTGAGGTTTCGGCGACGTGCTCCAGGGTTTTATAAAGCTTTTGACCCAAATAACTGATAATTTTTACGGCCAGACCCGAGTTTTTCTGAATCAGGGCTTCAAATTGATGCCTGTTGAAACAGCATAATCCCGTTTCTTCCAAGGTTATAGCGCTAAAGAGGTACTCCTGCTCCTGGAACAATGCTGTTTCGCCCAGTACTTCGCCGGGGCCAATAATATCCAGGATTATCTCTTTCCCCCCGTCGGTAACCCGGACCAGCTTTAGCTTGCCTGTTTTCACCAGAAATAAGGTACCGGCATTGTCTCCCTGGTGAAATAAAAAAGTGTTCTTAGCCAGCCGTTTTTTCGTGGCGCTCAAACACACGCTGGTAAATTCGGTCCTGTCCAATCCCTGAAATAGCGGTAGCTCCTGTAAACAAAGAATACAACGTTTCACTACTTACCTCTCCCTTTTTAATCTTAATCTTCCGAGGAAAAGTAGTTGCCACTCCAACATACCAGTAGAATTATTCTAACATACATACTAATAGACTCGCCAGGAGCATGACGGGTGTAAAATAATCCCTGCTTTTGCCTTAGGCCCCAAGGGCAAAAGCAGGTTGCCGTCTGGCGGGACGGTCTATAAGTGGCGGGTTAAAATAAGCAGGGTTAAAAAAACTTAGGCCCCTCCCAATTGAGGGGCCATGCTCTTTATTTATCTGGCCAGCATCTCCCATAAAACGGTAGGGAAGAAGGCGTAGAACTCGGTGGAACGGACGACGTCTTCGATGGGAACCTGGTCCAGGACGGTATGGGCATATACCTCATCTCCAGGGCCGAAGCCGATGGCCGGGATACCGGCTTTACCCATCCAGTAGGTGCCGTTGGTGCTGAAAACCAACTTGCCTACGCCTGTGGGCCGGCCAAAAAGCTGCTCATAGGTTTTGAGGCCGGCCTGCACCAGGAGGTGATCCTCCGGTAAGGCCCAGGCCGGGAAGTATTTATCTACTTTAAAGACAAAGCCGGTGTAGCTGGGTTCATCAAATTCCAGCACTTCCACCATACCGCCGTGGGGCGCGGCCACTTTGCGCACCTGCTCCACGGCCATTTCCTGGGTTTCCCCAAAGGTCAGGCGGCGGTCGATGTAGATAAAGCACTCATCGGGCAGGGCATTGATGGAAGGCGTCTTGCAGTGAATGTCAGTGACGGCAATAGAGCCTTTCCCCAGGAAGGGGTCATCAATAAATTCGTCCCCCATCTGGCTGATACCCTTGATAATTTCTGCCATCTTATAAACAGCATTGACCCCGCGCTCCGGGGCGCTGGCGTGGCAGGTCCGGCCCTTGGTGGTAACCTTCAGCTCCACCCGGCCGCGATGGCCGCGGTAGATATTCATTTTCGTCGGCTCGCCGATGACAACAAAGTCGGGCTTGATCTCGTCCGTGACCACCAGGGAGTTGGGGGCCACGCCGTCGCAGATCTCTTCGATGTTGCCGAAATAATAAAGGGTGAAGTCACGGGTGAGGCCCAGATCCTTCATAATTTTGAGGCCGTACACCATCCCCGGGGTAGAATTCTTCTCATCCCCGGCTCCCAGGCCGTAGAAGATGTCGTTCTCTATCTTGCCTTTATAGGGGTCCCACTGCCACTGGCCGGAATCGGCAATGTCGACTGTATCAATATGACTGTCATACAGGAGTACCCTGGGGCCGTTACCGATACGGCCGACGATATTGCCCATGCTGTCCAGGAAGACATCGTCAAAACCCAGCTTTTTCATTTCCTGGCCAATGCGCTCGGCCACCGCTTTGATGTCCCCGTTGGGGCTGGGGATGGCCACTATATCCCGCAAAAACTGGATTATGTCCTCCCGGTGCCTCTCTACTTCAGCCTTAATCTTTTTAATAGTTTCCTCGTGCATCTGGTTTTCCCCCTCTTAGTGCTGCTTAACTTGACTTTAATTGGGCCGCCATTTTTAATTTATAGTTAATTTATTTCCACGTTGAAAGCAAAATTCCTGCCGGTTAGTAAAAATTTAACTGTCAAATTAACTGCTAACCAGGCGCGCCCAGATAAATTTCACCACAATGCAGCCAATAGCCGTCAGGGGTACGGCCAGGAGCAGGCCGGTCACCCCCCAGAGTTCGCCGCCGGCCAGGAGGGCAAAGATAATTACCAGGGGGTGCAGGCCGACACTTTCACTTAAAATACGGGGAGCCAGTAAACTACTTTCTATCTGCTGGACAATGACCATGACTGCCAGGGCGTAGAGGGCCGTTTTTTTCGATTCTAGCAAGGTCAGGGCCAGGACGGGAACAGCACCGATTACCGGTCCAAAATAGGGAATTAAATCGGCCAGGCCCACTACTACGCCTAAGATGACTGCATACCGGGAACCAACCAGGGCCAGGCCCAGGCCGGTTAGGAAACCTACAATCAGGGAAACCAGTAGGTGGCCGCGGATGAAACTGGTCAAAACCCGGTCAATCTCCAGCCACAGGCCTAAGGCATCTTCTTTCACCTGGATGGGTAGCAGGTGGCTGGCCGCCCGGCCGATTTGTTCACTATCGCGCAAGAGGTAATAGGCTAAAATTGGCGCCAGGAGGAAACTGGCAGCCCCGGCCAGGAGATCGAGCAAGGCCTGGAGGGCCTGACGGGCGCTCTGCTGGAATGTGGCGCTGATATTGGTGATAGATTCATCTAAAAGCCGGCGCAAGCCGGCAGGTATGGCTACCTGATGGTACCGCTGGTAGAAACCCTGGACCAGCCCCTCCACCTCGGCCGTAAAGGCCGGTAACTGGGTAAGAAATTCATTTAATTCCCGGATTAGCTGGGGTAAAATAAAGAAAAATAACGGCAGGGAAAGGGCCAGGATAAGCAGGTAGAGGAGTAAAATGGCCAGGGGTCGCCTTAAACCCTTCTTCTCCAGCTTTACCATGGCCGGCTTTAAAAGGTAGGCCAGGAAGGCCGCCAGGAGGAAAGGTGTCAAAATCTCGCGCACAAGGTAAAGAAAAAACAAGGCCGCGGCCAGGAAAAGCCCGGCCCCGGCCAGGCGCCACATTTTTAAAGTCCGCTTGACCGTCATGCTTTTCCCAACCTAAGGTCTACCCTGGGGACGGCGGTGGACAACTCCCCTGGATCGCGCCGGCAACTGCTCCTCTAGCGGAGCAGGGGGTACTGGTTTCTGTTGGAATGGGGGTGTTTCCCGGGGCCAGTTTAAGGTACTGCCGATTATGGCACCCATGATACTGCCAGCGATAAAACCACGCCAGAAGCTCAAGCCCACCTTGCTCCCCTACCCTTCCAGAGCTATTAAAGTCCCGTCCTCAGCGACATTAAAGATTTCCCGGTGATCGTTAAATTCTACGAAACAATCCCAGCAGTAATATTGATCGGTCCCGATTTTACCGATGGACTTACTCCCGCAATGGGGGCAGTTTAACATTTAACTCACTCCCTATAGGTAAAAAATGATCTTAATCCATGATTACTGCATCCGTACCCCACTTAACCTCCCCGGTGAGGGGAATTTCCTGGCGCCCCTCCAGGAGGTCGTTGACCAGGCCCGTAGATATCTCCAGGGCCTTCACCTGGCCGGAAGGAAGATCAACTACCAGGTCCTCTACCAGGCCCACTTCCTGGCCGTCCCGGCTTAAAAGGCGCAGGCCTTTAATATCCTGCCAGCGCCTGAACCCTGCCGGCAGTTCATGGCCGATGGCCTCTGCACCGGCAACAGTAAAGGTTTTTGGTCCCCGGGCCCGCAATTCCTCAAAGGATACCACCCGGGGCTGCCGCAGCCAGTTGCCGTCGGCCAGGACCAGGGCCTTTAAAATGCCGGTTTTATCGTCATAGAGGAGGTCCTGGACCCGGCCCAATTCTTCCCCCTGGTCCTGGCTGATGACCGGTAAACCAACCAGTTCCCTCCCCTTGGGCATAGCCAAACCTCCGCCAAAAAAGATAACCTTCCTCTAGTATAACCAGGGAAGGTTAACGGCATGCGCTTAGCATTTCTCCTATTCATCGGAAATCAGGAACTTGGGTAGGCTCGATGGTCCCGCCGCCTACCACCAGGTCACCCTGGTAGTAGACGACCGCCTGGCCCGGGGTGATGGCCCGCTGGGGCTCGTCAAACTCCAGCCTGGCCCGGCCGTCTTCCAGGGGGTACCAGGTGGCCGCCGCCTCCGGGGCCCGGTAACGTATTTTAGCCGTTACCCGGGCGTGGGACGGCAGTTCCCCCCAGAGGATGTAGTTGTTGTCCCGGGCATAGAGAACACGTCGCTCCAGGTCTTTTTTGCTACCGACAATAACAGCATTGCGTTCTGGATCCAGGGCTACCACAAAATATGGCTTACCCAGGGCCAGGCCCAAACCTTTACGCTGGCCGATGGTATAATAAGGTAATCCCCGGTGCTGGCCCAACACCCGGCCCTTGACATCCAGGATAGGGCCGGGTTTTATAGCCTGCGCTACCTTGCTGCGGAGGTAAGCGCGGTAATCACCCTCAGTGATAAAACAAATATCCTGGGACTCGGCTTTTTCGGCTACCGGCAGGCCATAGCTTTTAGCAATTTGGCGCACTTCAGTTTTAGTATACTCTCCCAGGGGTAATAAGATATGGGCCAGCTGTTCCTGGGTGAAGGAATAAAGGACATAGCTCTGGTCCTTGTCGGCATCCCGTCCTCTGGCCAAAAGATACCGGTCCCGCCCGGCATCGTAAAGACGCCGGGCATAATGGCCGGTGGCCAGATAATCCATACCTAAGGCCCTGGCCTTTTTTAAAAGGGCATCAAACCTTACCTTGCGGTTGCAAGCTATGCAGGGATTGGGAGTTTCCCCTTTTAAGTAAGAGGCGATAAAATAATCAATGACTTCCCGTTTAAAAAGCTCGCGAAAATTTAAGACATAATAAGGTATATCCAGGATGCCGGCCACCCGGCGGGCATCGTCGACGGCAGCAAGACTGCAACAGCCGGTTTCCCCCGCTGGTGGCGGCGTACCCTCAGGCCACTGGTCCAGGGTGACGCCGATTACTTCATAGCCGGCTTCCTTCAATAAAGCGGCGGCCGTAGAACTGTCCACGCCGCCGCTCATGGCTACCATAACTTTTTCCTTGCGGGCCGCTTTGGCCACCCCCTGAATTTAGAAGTCAGAAGGTCACATTAGCTCATCATCGTGAAAAGAATCTCAGGATGCTTTCTTACTCTTATTCTGGTAATCTTCGATAGCTTTATGCAGGGCGTCGGCAGCCAGATTGGAACAGTGCATCTTCTGGGCCGGCAGGCCGTCCAGGGCCTCGGCCACCGCCTTATTGCTTATTTGCAAGGCTTCTTCTATGGTTTTACCTTTGACCATTTCCGTCACCATGCTGCTGGTGGCAATGGCGGCACCACAGCCAAAGGTTTTGAACTTGACATCCTTGATAATACCGTCTTCTACCTGGATGTACAGGCGCATGATATCGCCGCAAACGGGGTTACCCACTTCACCGACACCGCTGGGATTTTCAATCTCGCCCACATTACGGGGATTGGTAAAATGGTCCATGACCTTTTCCGAATACACCCTGCTCACTCCTTCGCAGATGAGATGTTTCTTCACCGTTGATTATATAAAGGCGACATGGAACGCAGCCGGGCCACTATCTCCGGCATTACTTCCAGGACGTAGTCAATATCTGCTTCCGTATTGTCACGGCCCAGGGTCATGCGTACCGAGCCGTGGGCCACTTCGTGGGGAATCCCCATGGCCAGGAGGACATGGGACGGGTCCAGGGAACCGGAAGTACAGGCCGAACCGCTGGAAGCGCAGATGCCCTTCATGTCCAGGCTCAGAAGCAGGGATTCGCCTTCCACATAGCGGAAGCTGAAGTTGGCATTGGTAGCCACCCGTTTTTCCCTGTCGCCGTTTAACTGCACATCCTCAATCCGGTTCAGAATACCGTCAATCAGCTTATCCCGCAGGCCCTTCAGGCGCTCCATTTCGCTATCCAATTCCTGGCCGGCCAGTTCCGCCGCCCGGCCAAAGCCGACAATACCCGGCATGTTTTCCGTACCCGGCCGGCGTTTGCGCTCCTGGGCCCCACCGTGGAGGATGGGGTTAATTCTGGTGCCTTTACGGATATAAAGACAACCAACGCCCTTGGGACCGTAAATCTTATGGCTGGAAGCCGAGAGCAGGTCAACATTCAGTTCATCGACATTAACGGGGATTTTGCCCACGCTCTGGACGGCGTCGGTATGGAAGATAATTCCCCGCTCCCGGGCCAGGTGTCCTATCTCTTTAATGGGCTGGATGGTACCCACTTCATTGTTGACGTGCATGACGCTGATGAGGATGGTTTCATCGGTAATAGCCTCTTCGACATCCTCTACCCGCACCAGGCCTTCCGGTGTTACCGGCAGGAAGGTTATTTTAAAGCCATGGCGCATCAAATACTGAGCCGTATGCAGGACGGCATGGTGCTCGATACTGGAGGTTATAATATGGCGGCCCTTTTTCTCATTGGCCGCAGCCGTACCGATAAGGGCCAGGTTATCGGCCTCAGTACCACCGCTGGTAAAGAAAATCTCCTCCGGCCGGGCGCCAATAAGGCTGGCTACCTTTTCCCGGGCCTCGTCCAGGGCCTTTTTCGCCTCCCGGCCGTAACTGTAAATGGTGGAGGGATTGCCAAAGGCCTCGTCCTTGAGAAAGGGTAGCATGGCTTCCAGTACTTCGGGCCGGACTGGTGTGGTGGCACTGTGATCAAGATATACCCTGCGCATTAATTCCACCCTTTTCTTTCCTCAGATATAATACATGTAGTATTTGTCATTCTGCTGCATTTTACTGGCTTTGGCTACCATGTCGGCCAGGGTAAAGCTGTCCAGGACGTCGCTGATGCTGTCCCGCACCTTTTCCCAGATGTCCCTGGTGACACAGGTTTCCGCCCGCTCGCAACCCTCGCCTTCGCCGGCATTCAAGCAATCTACCGGGGCAATGGGGCCTTCCAGGACGCGGATAATATCTCCTACGGTAATTTCTTCCGGGTCGCGGCTGAGGATATATCCTCCCTGGGCGCCACGGACGCTTTTTACCAGGCCGGCCTTGCGCAAAACGGCAATGAGCTGTTCCAGGTAGTGCTCGGATATATCCTGCCTTTCGGCCACACTTTTAATGGGGATGGGGCCTTCGCCGTAATGCTGGGCCAGGTCAAACATGGCCCGCAGGCCATATTCACCCCGCGTTGAGAGTTTCACCCCACCACCTCCAATCCCTACTGGTTTCCTCGGTAATAATATCTTAGCAACTAACTCGGGTATTGTCAATGCTAAAGTTGACTTTTTTACTCTGCTTTTTTAAATTATCCCGGGTGGAAAGAAAATATACTGATTTTAGATTCCTTCCTCATTTTACCATAGCAGGCCGCATAAAAAATAGCCCCGGAGGTTACTTCCGGGGCCAGGGCGGTATTAACTACTCGCCAAAGGTATTTAATGTTTAACTGCTTAACTTCTTTTGTAATTTTTCATACCATAAAGAATGCCTCTTACGGACATACTCCTCATCCACGTATCCGGTAAACATACCGGGCAAAAGGGGCTGGTTAGCTTTAAAGATAAAGGCCGCCAGATGGGCAATAATGCCGACTATAATCATTACCATTCCCAGGTTATGCAGGTTGGTAGCCCAGTCAAGAAGAGTATCAGAAAAAGTTATGCCCGGGAAATTTTTAATCGCTTTAATGAATCCGGTAACAATAAGCAAGAGCAGGTTAAAGGCAATAAAAGCATAGGCCACACGTTGCTCAGCCAGGTACTTATCAGCAGGAGGTTCTTCACCAAACCCCAGCATGGCTTTGATAACGATTAAAGACTCTCTGACATCGCCGCGACGGGGCAGGATAGTAAACTCGCGGCGCAAGCTGTGATAAACAATATGAAAAGCAGCCGCAAATACCAGCCAGATAGCCGCCACATAATGCAGGGTAAGGGTAATGTGGAAATTAGAGGACCAGGTTAAGCCCGGAATCTTATCAACCATATAGCGCTGGTAAAGGGGTAATTGCCCCAGGCCGCTGAAGATCAGGAGAAAGGTAGAAATGGCTACTGACCAGTGCACGAACCGTACCGCGAGGCTATGCCTTTTAATGCGCCCGCTTTTATTCATTATTCCCATCACCTTTCATGCCTTTATATACTGCCAGGCCAGCTGCCAGGACACCGGCTACCGGCGCCAGCAGCAACCCCTGGGCCAGCCCATTGGCAGTTTCAAGATAGTTTTCTACTTCCACAGGTAAGCCGGGGCTCTGTTTTTGCTCCATTAAAGCCCGGTGCAGGACTGTAAAGGGTACTGCCGAAACATAAAAGGTAGAAGTACCGCCATTTTCTTTTTCCCCATATATATAGCCGTTAATGGCGGCTGCCCTGGCGCGGGCTTTTTTACGCATTTCTTCCTTAGGCCCAAAGGCTATGGCCCCCCGGGGACAAGCCTCTACGCAGGCCGGCAGGGCTCCCCTGGTAATCCTGCTGTAACAGAGATCGCATTTATACATTACTCCCCCGCCCGCGAACTTGGGGGCTACTTTTAAGTATAAACCTACGCCCGCCTGGCGCTGGGGAATATGCCAGGGGCAGACTTCACGGCACTTGGCCCCGCCAAAGCAGATATTGGGATCTATCAGCACTGGCCCTTCGGGCGTTTTTTCCTGGGCGCTGAAAGGGCACAGGTTGGCACAGGGGGGATTATCGCAATGCATACACCGCCTGGGGATAAACACAGTTGCCTTTTTACCTTGGTGTTCTACTTCAACTTTTTGGACGAAAGTCCAGTTATAAGGGGTCAGGCGGTTGGTTACATCCTGCTTTTGGGACCAGTCTTCAAATTTTTTCTGGGGCCAGTAAGGCCGGATGTCTTCGGGTCGCGGTTGAGGAAAACGGTCGCGGTTAGTTTCCCGGCAGGCTACCACACAGGCAGGCAATTTTTTATCAGCGCAGCCATCACATCTGGTCAAATCAATCAGCGTACCTACCGGTGTTGTAGCTGCCCAGGCGGTTTCAAGCTTGTTCAATCCGGTGAGGGCTATCCCGCCGGCAATACCGGCAACAGCGGTGCGTTTTAGAAATTCACGCCTGTTCATGTATGGTTCTCACTCTCCCCTTTATAATTCCAATTACTATAATACGGTCTTTGTTATTCGCCGTCAATATTATTTAGCGAAATACAAGGTAATCTTTATTCAGCCCCCATTTTATCAGCTGGCCTGTTGCAGTAATAATACCCCGGAAAGCTTATAGCAGGAATTGCATCTTCCTGCCCAAGACTTGCATTTCCTGGCAAGGTATGCTACTTTTATTCTTGCTGGAAATACAGCCCAGAGGAGGCCTGGACCTTGACTAAAGATGTAATTGCTGCCATTAAAGAACGGCGGAGCATCCGCCGTTTCAAGCCCGACCCCATTCCCGAAGCTACCATCGGCCGCCTGCTGGAAGCAGCCTGCGCCGCGCCTTCGGCCGGTAACGTGGAGCCGTGGTTTTTCTATTGCATCTATAAGGATGATCTAAAAGAGGCCCTGGCCCGGGCAGCCCTGGGCCAGAAGTTCGTTGCCTGGGCGCCGGTCGTCATTGTGGTATGCGCCGACCCGGAAAGGGCTGCCACCGCTTACGGTGAACGGGGCCGCAATCTTTATTGCCTGCAAGACACGGCTGCTGCCGTCACTAACCTCATGCTGGCCGCCACCGGCTACGGCCTGGGGACCTGCTGGGTAGGGGCTTTCAGTGAAGCTGAGGTAAGCCGCGTCCTTTCTTTACCACCCAACCTGCGGCCGGTAGCCATCATACCGGTGGGTTACCCCGACCAGACGCCAGCACCGCGGCCGCGCCGTTCCCTGGAAGAGGTGGTAAGGGTTATACGTTAAATAAAAGTATGATTGGCCCCGGGATCTTTCCCGGGGCCAGAAAAGCCATAAGAAGTCCTTCCAGGGGGTCCGGTAAAGGGCGGCCCTGGCTTTAAAACCATTTACCGTGGCAGGAAAGTCAATCCTACCCGGCTATCTTCCTGACAAACTCCCTGGCCCGTTCCAGCAAGGGCCCGCGGTAATCTTCCACCTTGCCGTGGTCGCACAGGGCCGTCAGGTCCGGATCCAGGGGCAGGGTGCCCAGCAGGGGGATACCGGCTTCTGCTGCCGCTGCTTCGGCGCGGCTGGGACCAAAGAGATAAATTTCCTTGCCGCAGTCCGGGCAGAGAGCATAGCTCATATTTTCCACCAGGCCCAGGATTTTAACGTTCATCATGGCCGCCATCTTAACAGCTTTGCGGACCACCATCTGGGCCAGTTCCTGGGGTGAACTGACAATTACCAGGCCGTCCAGGGGTAAAGACTGGAGCACCGTCAGGGGGGCGTCCCCGGTCCCCGGCGGCAGGTCTACCAGCAGGTAATCCAGGTCGCCCCAGATCACATCGGTCCAGAATTGCTTGACGGCCCCGCCGATCAGGGGACCGCGCCAGATGACCGGGTCATCTTCATGGGGCAGCAAAAGGTTAAGGGACATGATCCGGGTACCCCCGGGACTTTGGGGCGGAATCATGCCGTGACCGGTGCCCTCCGGCTGCCGGCGGACGCCGAACATCCTAGGGATGCTGGGACCGGTAATGTCGGCATCCAGGATGCCCACCTGGTAACCGGCCTGTTGCAGGGCCACCGCCAGCAAAGCCGTTACCGAAGACTTGCCGACGCCGCCCTTGCCGCTCATGATGCCGATAACGTGCTTGATGTTGCTCAGTTCATGGGGCGGGATGTGGCCCGGCTTTTTGGCCTCGCAGGTCGTAGAATTGCAGGTTGACGGGTTGCAGGTTTCGCAAGCTTCTGTAGCCAATGTTTTTCACCTCGTAATAATTATACCCCTATGTGGTCATATGTCAATATTTTGTTTCCACCAGGCTGCAACAGAGTTGCTTGACTATCAAAGGATTGGCATGTCGTAGGTCGGCCAGGGTGGACATCATAAGTTGGGAGCTCAATACCAGCAAAGGCCAGATCTGGTGTTCTATTTTCCAATTCCTTTTTGCGTGTTACAATGGAAGCAAAGAACCCTACCCCTGTTTGAGGTGTAATTGATGGACCTGTTCGAGCAAGCCAGCGAGGAAAGCCGGGAGGCGCGAGCGCCCCTGGCAGTAAGGATGCGGCCGCGTACTCTAGATGAATTTATCGGCCAGGAAAAGATCGTTGGGCCCGGTACCCTGCTGCGCCGGGCCATAGAGAATGACAGCCTGACCTCCATTATCCTCTGGGGGCCGCCGGGGAGCGGCAAAACGACCCTGGCCCGGATTATCGCCCGCATGACCAGGGCCCACTTTGAGGCTTTAAATGCCGTTTTGGACGGCGTTAACGATATTCGCCGGGTAATTGCCGCCGCCCGGGAGCGGGAAAAATACTACCAGCAAAAGACGGTTATCTTTGTAGACGAGATTCACCGCTGGGCCAAAAATATCCAGGACGCCCTCCTCCCCTGCGTTGAGGAAGGGTTACTCACCCTCATCGGTGCCACGGTGGAAAACCCCATGTTCACCGTCAATGCCGCCATTCGTTCCCGTTCCCGGATCTTCCGCCTGGAGGCCCTGTCCAGTGAAGCCATCCTGGCCCTCCTCCGCCGCGCCCTGGCGGACCCCGAGCGGGGCCTGGGTAAGTTTAGCGTCGCAGTCGAGCCGGAGGCCCTGGAGCACCTGGCCCGGGTGGCCAACGGTGATGCCCGGGTAGCTTTAAACGCCCTGGAGTTTGCCGTCCTCACCACCCCACCGGACGAAAAGGGCCGGCGTATCCTCACCCTGAAAGTCGCCGAAGAGGCCATCCAGCAGCGGGCCGTCCTTTACGACCGGGACGGCGACCAGCATTACGACTGCGTTTCGGCCTGGATAAAAAGCATGCGCGGCTCCGATCCCGACGCTGCCCTCTACTGGCTGGCCCGGATGATCTACGCCGGCGAAGACCCGGCCTTCCTGGCCCGCCGGCTCCTTATCCATGCCGCCGAAGATGTGGGCCTGGCTGATCCCCAGGCCCTGGTAGTGGCCAGCGCCGCCGCCCAGGCTGTGGAACGGGTGGGCCTGCCAGAGGGCCGCATTATCCTGGCCGAAGCCACCCTCTATATTGCCCTGGCCCCCAAGAGCAACTCGGTTATCAAAGCCATCGACGCCGCTCTGGCGGCAGTGGAAAAAGAAACCGCCTGCCCGGTACCAATCCACCTGCGGGATGCCAACTACCGGGGCGCGGCTGCCTTCGGCCACGGGAAGGGGTATAAATACCCCCACGACTACCCCGGCGGCTGGGTGGAACAGCAGTACCTGCCTGACAACCTCCAGGGGAAAGTTTTTTACCACCCCAGCGACTACGGCCGGGAAGGGCAAATGAAAACCGCCTGGCAGCAGCGCACCAGGCGGCGGAAATAATGGGCTAGTTTATAAATTCTTCTCCAGCACCTGGACCAGTTTGTCTTTAGTCTGGTACCCTACTAGCCGGGAGACAACTTCGCCGTTTTTAAACAGTAAAAGGGTGGGAATACTCATAATGCCATAATCAGACGCTATCGAGGGATACTCGTCCACGTTGAGCTTGGCCACCTTGATTTTACCTTCGTATTCCCCGGCCAGTTGCTCCACAAGGGGAGCAATCATCCGGCAGGGGCCACACCAGGCGGCCCAGAAGTCAACCAGGACCGGGGGCTTCGCGGAGAGCACTTCTTCTTTAAAATTGGCATCCGTGAGGGTAACGATATTGTTCGCTGCCAAACCTATCCTCTCCCTTCGCTTTTTCCCTTTAGCTGGTGAAGCGGTTTAAAACATCAATAAGCTCATCAATTATTTCTCCATCTTCCTGATTGACTATAGCCGTCCGGACACAGCCACGGACATGGGCTTCAAAAATCATAGTGCCGACCTTTTTCAAGGCTGCCCGCGCGGCGGCAATTTGAATGAGAATATCGACACAATACTTGTCCTCTTCAATCATGCGGTGGATACCCTTGACCTGACCCTCGATCTTCCGCAGGCGGAGCAGTAAATCATCCCGCTGGGGTGCATAGGAACTCTCCTCGCCAGGCCTCCTACTCACTTCGCTAAACCTCCTTCCCCGGGGATACCCTTATCCAGTATACAGCATAATTGCAGCAACGGCAACTAGCAATCGGTCTGGTTCAGGATGTTCCTTACCACCAGGCTGGCCAGGAGCAGGCCGGCCACGGCTGGGACAAAAACCATACTGCCGGGGGGTTGTCTCTCGCCTGGCGCTAGTTCCGGGTTGGGCCGGGCCGGCAGGGGCGGTTCTTCCGAGTAGACTACTGTCAGGCCCGTAGTGATGCCCCGGGCTTTTAGTCCCCGCCGGACGGCCCGGGCCAGGGGACACCCCCTGGTAGCGCTGATGTCGGCCACCCTTAAACGGGTGGGGTCCAGGCGATTGCCCGCTCCCATACTGCTGACCACAGGTACTCCCGCCTGCAGGGCCGTAGCCAGGAGGTCTATCTTCGCTCCCACACTGTCAATGGCATCCACCAGGTAATCCAGGTCGCGCCGGACAAATTGCGGGCCTTTTCCCGGACTGTAGACTTCCTGCCGGGTAACTATTACTGCCTCCGGGTTGATCTCCCAGCAGCGCCGAGCCAGGACTTCTACCTTGGGCTGGCCCAGGGTTGAATGCAGAGCAGGTACCTGGCGGTTGATGTTGCTGGGTCGAACTACATCCGGGTCTACCAGTTCCAGGTAACCTATACCCGCGCGGGCCAGGGCCTCCACAGCAAAGGAGCCGACTCCGCCGGTACCAATTACCGCTACCCTGGCTGCCGCCAGGCGGGCCCGCCCTTCGGGCCCAATGAGCATTTCCGTGCGGGACCAGAAACTCTCCACCTTGCCCACCAAAAAATAAAACCCCACAAATGCCGTGCTCACCGTGTGTTTAATGAACCCGCTCTCCGCAGGTGGGTGCCTCCCTGGACGCTTTTTGCTTCCCCTCCATGGGGGCCTGCAAGCCACGCCCAGAGGTTGGGCTCCCTTTGTATAGGTGTTGGCTCAAAACTCCACGGTGCAACACGAACATCGCAGGGTAAAATTCTTTACTCCTCCTGTTGCATGTATGATGTTAACACAAACTTAAAGGATTTGCAAGTACTATGCTTTGCCAGCACTGCTTAGTTTACCCGCCGGACGGGCGGTAGTCTTCAGGTGCAGCTCCAGGAGCTGCTCCGGTGCGACTGTCGAAGGTGCCGCCGTCATCAGGCAGGTCCCGCTCTGGGTCTTGGGGAAGGCGATGCAGTCGCGGATGGTATCCCGCCGGGCCATGAGCATGATCATCCGGTCCAGGCCAAAAGCAATGCCACCGTGGGGCGGAGTGCCGTATTCAAAGGCCTCCAGCAGGAAGCCAAATTTCTCCCGGGCCTCCTCCGGGCAAAAGCCTAAGAGGCTAAACATTTTTTCCTGAATATCGCGGCGGTGAATCCGGATGCTGCCCCCGCCCAGCTCGACGCCGTTTAAAACCAGGTCGTAAGCCAGGGCGCGCACTTTTAAAGGTTCAGTATCCAGCAGGGGCCAGTCCTCTTCCATGGGCATGGTAAAGGGGTGGTGCACGGCCACATAACGCTTTTCTTCCGGGCTGTATTCCAGTAAGGGGAAATCCGTTACCCAGGTAAAGGCCAGTTGCTCCGGCTCATAGAGGTGCAACCGCTGGCCCAGTTCCAGGCGTAAGGATCCCAGGGCGGTAGCCGCAACCGTCTCGCTATCGGCAACAAACAGGAGAAGATCTCCTTCCTTGCCCCCCATGCGGGCCACCAGGTCCTGGAGTTCTTGACCCGTAAAGAACTTGGCAATGGGAGAACGGATACCCTCGGCAGTAACGGCCATCCAGGCCAGCCCTTTGGCACCAAAGACGGCCGCAGCTCGCGTCAATTCATCCAGTTCCCGGCGGGAGAAACTGGCCCCACCGGGAACGCACAGGCCCCGTATCACCCCGCCCCGGGCTGCCGCGTCGGCAAAAACTTTAAAGCCGCACCCTCTAACCAGGTCGGATACATCGGTAATCTCCAGGCCGAAGCGGAGATCAGGCTTGTCAGAGCCAAAGCGGGCCATGGCTTCTTGATAGGTCAGCCGCGGCAGGGGAAGGGTAAGTTCAATCCCCAGGGTTTCCCGGAAAACATGGGCCATTAATTCTTCCACTAGGTTTAAAATATCTTCCCGCTGGATAAAGGACATCTCCATATCCAGCTGGGTAAACTCCGGCTGGCGGTCGGCCCTTAAGTCTTCATCCCGGAAACAGCGGACGATCTGGAAATAACGCTCTATACCGGCCACCATGAGAATCTGTTTAAAGAGCTGGGGTGACTGGGGCAGGGCAAAGAATTCCCCCGGCCGCAGCCGGCTGGGCACCAGGAAATCCCGCGCCCCTTCCGGGGTGCTGCGGGTCAGCATGGGTGTTTCAATTTCCCAGAAGCCCCGGCTGTCCAGGAAATCGCGGATGGCCCGGGTCGTCCGGTAACGCAGGTACATAATGCCCTGCATTTCCGGGCGGCGCAGGTCCAGGTAGCGGTAACGCAGGCGTAAGGCTTCGTCGACAACAATGTTATCCTCAATGTAAAAGGGCGGCGTTTTAGCCCGGTTAAGAATGCGCAGTTCCCGGGCCTCGACTTCAATGGTGCCGGTAGCGAGTTTGGGATTGGCTGTGCCTTCCGGCCGCGGCCGCACCCTGCCCGTCACCGCCACCACATATTCATTGCGTACCTCTTCGGCTTTCTTAAAGGCCGGTCCTGCCTCCGGGTCGCAGACAACCTGTACCAGGCCGGAACGGTCGCGCAAGTCGATAAAGATGAGGCCGCCGTGGTCGCGGCGGCGGTGCACCCAGCCCATGAGGGTTACTTCTTTGCCTGTATCTTCTGCCCTGAGCTCCCCGCAGCCATGGCTGCGGTGCAGCCCGGCCATAGACTCGATCACTAATATCCACTCTCCTCTAAAATGCCGGTATTTCACCTGGCTTTGTTTTCGCTCGCTCCCTGGCCCTCACGGAGCGTCCTAAGGCTCAGCCGTGAGGCGGAAAGATCGGGCTCCCCGCCTATTCGGCATCCTTGCCTTGAGAATCCGGCCTCGGTCCTCCCGTTCCCGGCCGCCCTCGCTCTTCGCCGCAACTTCGGCCGCTCTGCCGCCAGAGCCAGGTCGCTCTCGCCATACAAAAGCCACGGGCCACTGTCCCCATACGGGACTCTTACCCTAACTTCCCACATCAACTTAGCCACCACAGGTTCCCTTCACCCGGCGGCAATACTCCACTGCTGCCTCTAAAGGTACTTCTTCCTGGGTCCCGGTATCCAGGCGGCGGACCAGGACCTGCCCCCGGGAGAGTTCTTCCTCCCCGAGGATTACGGCCAGTTTGGCCGGGTAGCGGTTAGCATACTTCATCTGGGCTTTGAGGCTGCGGCCCAGGTAGTCTTTATCGGCCTTTAATCCAGCCTTCCTTAAATTGGCGAGCAGGCGGACAGCCGCCCTTTCTACCCCGGCGCCGGCCGTGACTGCCAGGACATCTATCCCTCCATCCGGCCTTAAATCCCGGCCCTGGGCTTCCAGGGCGAGTAAGACCCGTTCCAGGCCCAGGCCAAAGCCAATGCCCGGCACCGGTTTACCCCCCAGGGCCTCCACCAGGCCGTCATAGCGGCCGCCGCCGCCAATGGAACTCTGGGCACCGATGCCTTTGACCATTATTTCAAAGGCCGTGTTAGTGTAGTAATCCAGGCCGCGCACCAGGTGCTCGTCCAGGATAAAGTCAATCCCCAGTTCTTGCAGGTACTCCTGGACGCGCTCGAAATGCTCACCGCAGTCCGGGCAGAGGGAAGCGGCTATCGTCGGCGCCCCGGCGACTATCTCCTGGCACACCGGGCTCTTGCAGTCAAAGATGCGTAAAGGGTTGCGCTCAAAACGGCCCTGGCAGGTGGGGCACAGCTCCTGTAAGCGCGGCCGCAGGTAATCCTGCAGTTTCTCCCGGTGCCGGGGCCGGCAGGCCGGGCAGCCGACGCTGTTTAAATGCAGTTCCAGGTCCTTCAGCGCCAGGCGGTTATAAAAATCCATGGCCAGGGCGATAACCTCGGCATCCAGGGCCGGGTCACGGGAGCCAAAGGCTTCCACCCCAAACTGGTGGAACTGGCGCAACCGGCCGGCCTGGGGGCGGCCGTAACGGAACATGGGACCCAGGTAAAAAAGCTTTACCGGCAGTCCCCCGGCCTCCAGGTGGTGCTCCAGAAAGGCCCGCACTACCGGGGCCGTCCCTTCCGGCCGCAAAGTCACGCTGCGCCCGCCTCGATCGGTAAAGGTATACATTTCCTTCTCCACAATATCGGTGTTATCCCCGACGCCGCGGTTAAAAAGCTCGGTATGCTCAAAAACAGGCGTACGGATTTCCCGGTAGCCGTACAGCCGGCTGACTTTCCTGGCGGTCGCCTCCAGTAAGTACCAGCGGCCTACCTCCTCAGGGAGGATGTCTTCCGTACCCCGTGGTCGATTGGTTAGCATCTCAGGCCTCCATTAAGTAAAAAAGGGATTATCGGCCCGCTCGGTACCAATGGTAGAGGCCGGGCCGTGGCCGGGATAAATTTCCAGCTCATCATCCAGGACAAAGAGCTTTTCTTTAATGGAATTAAGCAACTGATTAAAAGAACCGCCGGGAAAATCGGTACGGCCAATGGAACCGGCGAAGAGGGTATCGCCGGTAAAGATTAAACCCTCGCCCTGCAAACAAATCCCGCCCGGGGTATGGCCGGGGGTATGGATAACCGTCAGGGTAATGGTCCGGCCAATGGTGATGGTGTCGCCCTCCTGCAAGAGGCGGTCGGCCCCGGGGCTGCTTACCCTGGTGCCCATTAGCGCGGATAGATTGCGCCCGGGCTCCGTAAGGAAGGGGGCATCGTCCCTGTGGATGAGGATGGCGGCGCCAGTGGCGTTCTTTATAGTCCCGTTGGCCCCTATATGGTCGATATGGCCGTGGGTATTGATGATATAGCGGATTTTTAAACCCGCTTCCCGGGCTGCTGCTAGAATCCGCTCTCCTTCGGCACCGGGATCAATGACGGCCCCTTCTTTAGTTTCCTGACAACCCACCAGGTAGCAGTTGGTGCCAATGGGACCCACAACCAGGGTTTTGAGAAACATTAGCCCACCTTCTCCCTAATAACCTTTGTGATACCTGTTCAAAGACAAACTAAAATAACCTCTCGCTATCCAGGAGCATGGTCACCGGGCCGTCGTTTTCCAGGGCTACCAGCATGTCGGCCTGGAACTGGCCCGTCGCCACCCTGATCCCATACGCTGCCAGGGCGGCAACAAATTGCCGGTACAGCTCCCTGGCTAATTCCGGTGGCGCCGCGGCAGTAAAACTGGGCCGCCGCCCTTTGCGGCAGTCGCCATAGAGGGTAAACTGGGAAACGGCCAGGACCTCGCCGCCTACATCCCGGACCGATAAGTTCATTTTACCTTCATTATCAGCAAAAATCCGTAAGTTGGCTACCTTGTCGGCCAGGTAGGCGACGTCATCGCCATCATCCCCCTGACCTACGCCGAGGAAAACCAGGAGTCCTGGGCCAATGGCGCCCACTTCCTGCCCTTCGACCGTCACCCGGGCCCTTTTGACCCTTTGCACGACCGCTCTTATACCTGTCACCTGCCTTCCAGTTTAACACAAAAATCCACGAAAACAAAGCCCGTGGTCACTAACTGGGAACCACCCTTTTGACCTCCATCACATCACGGATACGGCGGATTTTATCCATAATATAGTTCAGGTGCTCCAGGCTCCTGATTTCAATCTTTAAATCCACCAGGGCCTGGTCATTCCTGGTGGCCCGGGCGTGGACAGAGTTAATAATGGTTTTGGTATCCGCCACTGCGGCCATAATATCCATGGCCAGATTGGGCCGGTCCAGGGCCAGGGCCTCAATATGCACCTGGTAGGTGGCGTCAGCGGTACCGTCCCAGGCCACCTCAATAATCCGCTCCCTTTCCGTTTCCCGGTGGTGGTTGATATTGGGGCAGTCGGCCCGGTGGACGCTGACCCCCCTCCCCCGGGTTATATAACCCAGGATGACATCCCCGGGCAGGGGATTGCAGCAGTGGGCCAGGCGGATATCCAGGTTATCCATCCCCTTGACCCGGATGCCATGGGAAGGTTTGCCGTAGCCGCTCCAGGGCTTAACTGTTGTTTTAGCAGCCTCGGCAGGTGGCGGTACTTCTTCTTCTCCCTTCAGGCGGCCGAGTACTTGATAGGGAGTAAGGACACCATCACCCACCATTACATACAGGTCTTCGCTAGTGGCTACATTGAATTTCCGGGCCGCTTCCTGGAGCAAAGCGGGTTTTAGAATCTCTTCCGGGTCAAAGCCCTGCTTCTGGCATTCCTTTTCCAGCAGTTCCCGGCCCCTGGCCAGGTTTTTCTCCCGCTCTTCCTTTCTAAACCACTGGCGGATGCGGTTTTTGGCCTGGGAAGTCTTGACGATGTGCAGCCAGTCCCGGCTGGGGCGGCTGCCCTTGGTGGTTAAAACTTCAACAATATCCCCTGTTTTTAACTTATAATCAAGGGGTACAATGCGGCCGTTAACCCGGGCCCCGGTACAGCGGTGACCCACATCGGTATGCACCCGGTAGGCGAAGTCTATGGGCACCGAACCGGCCGGCAGTTCCACTACATCCCCCTTGGGGGTAAAGACATAGACGCGATCGGAAAAGAGATCGATCTTCAGCGATTCCATGAACTCCCGGGGATCGCGCATCTCTCGCTGCCAGTCCAGGAGCTGCCGCAGCCAGGTCAATTTTTGCTCAAAGTCCGGGTCCGAGTTACCGCCGTCTTCTTTATAGCGCCAGTGGGCGGCAATGCCGTATTCGGCCGTGCGATGCATTTCCCAGGTACGGATCTGGATCTCAAAGGGATCACCGTTAGGGCCGATAACGGTGGTATGCAGGGACTGGTACATATTGGGTTTGGGCATGGCGATGTAATCCTTAAAGCGCCCTGGAATAGGCTTCCACAGGGCGTGGACCAGCCCCAGGACGGCATAACAATCCTTTACGGTATCAACAATCACTCGCACGGCGATGAGGTCATATATCTCGCTTAACTCCTTGCCCTGCTTGACCATTTTATTATAAATGCTGTAAAAATGCTTGGGCCGCCCCTGGATGTCGGCTTTAATCCCACTTTCGGCTAATTTCTCCCCCAGGATCTTAACCACTTGCTGGATATATTCTTCCCGTTCCCGGCGCTTCATGTTAATGCTGTTGACCAGCTCATAATAGCGTTCGGGTTCGAGATAGCGCAGGGACTGGTCCTCAAGCTCCCACTTCAGGCGGAAAATACCCAGGCGGTGGGCCAGGGGCGCGAAGATTTCCAGGGTCTCCCGGGCTATCTCCTGCTGCTTTTCCGGCGGGTGGTGCTTCAAGGTGCGCATGTTATGCAGGCGGTCGGCCAGTTTGATCAGGATGACCCGGATATCCTGGGCCATGGCCAGAAGCATCTTGCGTAAAGTCTCCGCCTGCTGTTCTTCCTTGGTCTTGTATTCCAGGCGGCTGAGCTTGGTGACGCCGTCGACCAGAAGGGCCACTTCATCGCCAAAAATTTCCCTGATAGTATCCAGGCTGATGGGCGTATCTTCCACCACATCATGGAGGAGGGCCGCTGCTATGGTCACCACGTCCAGCTGCAATTCCGCCAGGATAGCAGCCACATTTAAGGGGTGAGTAATATAATCTTCCCCCGAGCGCCGTTTCTGTCCCTGGTGGGCGGCAGCAGCAAACTGATAGGCGTCATCCAGGAGTTTCAGGTCCGCTCCCGGCTGGTAGCTTTTAACCTGTTGCTCCAGTTCCTTCAGGTCCACAGGGCATCACCTCCCGCCTGCAATTTGCCGGTAAAATTGCCGGGCCATTTCCGTTTCCGCCAAAAGCTGGCGGTAACGCCGGGAAGCCATTAAATTGCACCTGGCAGCTACCTCCTGGAGATGAATGGCCAGCTCCCGCCCCCGGCTTTCGACCCGGATGAGACCAAGTTCTTCAAAAATCGCCAGGTACCATCGTTGATGATAACCTTTATTATTAATTATGTAAAGCCTGCTGCCGTTGTTAGTCCCTTTTTGCAGCTGGCGGTAAAATACTACCAGTTCCCGGCGCAGGTTTTCCGGCTGCCTGTCCCCTTCCCGGAGGTTGATATATACTTCCGGCACCTGTTCAGCCGCCGGCAGGGCCAGCTCTATTTCCTCCTGGCTGCCGGGAGGGTAATTAAAGATTACAGCATCGGCGGGGTAAAACCATGCCGGCATCTCCCGGCTGGCTACCAGCAGCGGCAGGCGGCCGCTCAAAGCCGTTTCCCGGGCCAGCCAGAGGTGCCGGGCATCAAGAAAAGTATCTACGGCCAGCCGCACCCCGGGCAGCTCCTGCTGCAACCGGGCTGCCAGTTGCAGCATCTGCGCAGCGTCCCTTTCATATAGGAGGACGTTTTGTCCCCTGGCCAGCAGCTCTGTTAAGAGGGGCAACAGTTCCGGGAATACCTGCCAGATTGCCGGGCTGCCGGCAGGACGTAACAGGTACCCTGCCGCCTGTTCCCCGGTGACCAGGGCAGATACCAGGAAGGAATCTTCCCCGGCCCCTGCTTCTGCCGGCCAGAAGGGGTGACAGGTGATGATCCCTCTTCCCTGGCTTAAAATACTGTTAAAACCCGCCTGTCCTAGCCAGGGGCCCAGGGGGCGTAAGGATACTGGATTCTTTAAACATCGCTTTAAACCGTAATAGCACTGGCGAATAGCCAGGCTGGTGGCGAATAAAAGCCCCGCGACAGGCCGGTTGCCGTTTAAGACTGCCTGCAATTGCCGGCACCAGGTGGGATTGGCCCCTGCCTGGCTGGTTGCCGCCACCAGTTCCTTGCTTACAACCGGCAGTGCCGGTATCCTGCCTGCCGGCCGGAGGGCTGCCAGCGCGAGCTGGAGCTCCTCCCGTCCCTGGTAGTTGTCCCGCTCCAGGTAAAAGGCCAGGTCCACCAGGTCACCGGGAGACAGGCCCGGCGGTAATTGCAGGTTAAAGCCGATAGCCTCCAGTTGCCTGCCTTCCCCGCCTACCGTCAACTTTAAATGGGCACCATTGCTGCCCACCTGGCGGGCCGCCTTTAAACGGGCGTTGCTGTAGACCAGGAGGGGACGGGGATTGCCCTCGCCATATGGAGCCAGGCCCTCCAGCTCCGCCAGTAGCTCCCAGTCCAGCTGGCTGAAAAGGACTTCCGCCTCAGGTGCTATTGCAGGAGCCAGTTGAACCTCAGTCATTAGTGACCTTACAGCTTCATTAAAAACGGCCTGGAAGGCCGGGATTTCTTTAGCAGCGATCTCCAGTCCCGCTGCCTGGGCATGGCCGCCAAAGGCCAGGAGGTGAGAACGGCACCTGGTGAGGATTTCATGGAGATTGATACCCGGGAGGCTGCGCCCCGAACCCCGCCCTCTATCCCCCGCCAGGGCGATTAAAACAACCGGGCAGTTGAATTTTTCCACCAGGCGGGCAGCAACAATGCCGGTTACCCCCGGGTGCCAGCCCTCAGCCGCCAGGACCAGGCCCTGGTCGCCTGCCGCGTAAGCTTGCGCGGCCATGGTTTCGGCCTCGACGGCAATGCTCTCCTCCAGGAGCCTGCGGGCCTGGTTTTCCCTCTGCAGGTGCTGGGCCAGCTCCAGGGCTCGCTGGGGAGAAGAAGTAAGTAAAATTTCCAGGGCCGGCAAGGCACTTCCCAGGCGGCCGCAGGCATTCAAGCGGGGAACAAGGCCGAAGGCCACTTCCCTGGCCGTCCACTCCCTGGCCGGCAGGCCTGCCACCTCTCCCAGGGCCTTCAGGCCGGGCCGCGCGCCTCCGGCCAGGGCTTTTAAACCCAGCTGGACCAGGAGGCGGTTTTCTCCCAGGAGGGGTACGGCGTCGGCGATGGTTGCCAGGGCTACCAGGTCCAGGGCCCAGCCGGCGGCCACTTCCCCTTGCGGCGCGAGTCCAAAGTAATTCGCGAGGGACTGGGCCAGTTTAAAGGCTACCCCGGCGCCGCAGAGGGGAGGCAGGTCCGGTGCCAGCAGGGGGTTAACTACGGCCCTGGCCTGCGGCAATTCCGCCCCGGGCCGGTGGTGGTCGGTAATAATCAGGTCCAGCCCTTGCTGCCGGGCAAAGATAGCCTCCTCCAGGGAAGTAATGCCGCAGTCCACCGTTACCACCAGGCGGTAATCTAACTCTAACGCTTTAATGAGGGCCTTCTTTTTTAAACCGTAACCCTCCTCCAGGCGGTCGGGAATATAAACTTCAGCCTCAACCCCCAGGCGCGCCAGGGTTTCCAGCATAATGGCCGTGGCTGCCAGGCCGTCGACATCATAGTCCCCATGGACCATGATTTTTTCCCGTTTTTCTATGGCCTGGACCAGGCGTTCCCGGGCTGCCGGCAGGCCGGGAATTTTCTCCGGCGGGATAAGATTGGCCGGATCCGGCTGGAAAAAGGCCCTGGCCGCTGCCGCCGTAGTTATGCCCCGGTTGAGAAGAATTTGCGCCGTCACAGGTGAGATATGTAACTCCCGGGCCAGGGCCAGCCTCTCCGGCAGGTTAACTGGAGGTATGGCCCACTGGGTTCCTGTCAAGCTTCCTGCTCCCTTTCTTGCCGGCCTGCCCCCGTTCCCGCTGCCACTTGCTCGAGGCGGGCTATGGTTTCCTGCAGTCTTTTATGCTGGCTTTTTAATTCTCTTATTTCCCGGGCCTGGCGTACCTGCCTGACGGCGCCCAGCAAAAATACCACCAGGGCACCGAAGGCTGCTGACCCCAGGATAACCAGGACCAGGGAAATATTACTAAATTGCCAGGCTAAAAAATTAATTTCTACCGGGCCTGCATTCTGGACGGCAAAGATAGCCACCAGTAGGGCAAAAAAAATGGCCAGGAGGGAAAAAATCTGCATCACGGTCCACCCCCGAAAAATAGACGATGTTCGCATCTATTTCAATTCGCCTTCGAGGAACGATTTTCCTTCTCCGGGCAGGTGGTACACACCCGGCAATCCACCGCTGAAGAGCAGGGTTCGGCATGGATTAAAACATCGGTGTAAGGCAGAGCTGCTCTTATCTCATCGCCAATATGCTCACAGAGGTCATGGACATAATCGATATGCTTGTAACGCGGTACCACCAGGTGCAGGTCTACCTGGCGGTCCCGGCCAGCCTTGCGGGTGCGTAATTTATGAAATTCAACATATTCATCGGCATGCCGAGCGATGATTTCTTTAATTACCTGTTCTTCTTCAGCCGGCAGGCTGACATCCATCAGGGGCAGCATGGCCTCCCGGGTTAAATGGTAGGCCGCCTTGATGATCATGACGGCCACCACCAGGGCCACCAGGGGATCCAGCCATTGGAAACCGGTAAAATAAAGGGCTACCAGGCCCAGCATTACCCCGGCGGAAGTATAAACATCGGTACGCAGGTGCCAGGCGTCAGCCTCCAGGGCGATGGAGTCCGTATCTTTCGCTACCCGGAAGAGATAACGGGAAACCAGGTAGTTGACCAGGGCGGCCCCGCCCATGACGGCCACGCCGGTCAGAGGTTCGTTAATGGCATGGCTGCCGCTGATAAGCCTTTTGATAGCTTCATAGATAATCCAGAGGGCTGCCAGGAAAATCAGCAGGGCTTCAATGGTACCCGAAATATTTTCAATTTTGCCATGGCCGTAGCGGTGCTCGGCATCAGCCGGCTTGCTGGCTTCCCGGACGGAAAAATAAGCTATGGCTGCCGCCACCAGGTCCAGGCCGGAGTGGATGGCTTCCGACATGACACTGACCGAGTGCATCCAGTAACCGATCCCCAGTTTACCCAGCACCAGAATTATGTTGGAAAAGACAGATACCCTGGCGGCTCTGGTCCGTATATCCATTCTTAAGGCCTCCTGCATCCTTATAAAAGTAAAAAATTGGACTTCATCCGGGAGCGATGAAGTCCCCTGCCAGTACTGACGTTCTACCTCAAATTTGCTGCTACGTCCTTTTGCTGCGCCGGTACCGGCCCTGACACCAGGCCTTTTACTCATTGTACAACGTTAGTTTGTCTTCCGCAAGCTACCCGCCCTAAAAAAGTCCAAGCAGGCGCCCGCCCAGCAGCACGGCCGTTAAAAATAAAGCTCCCAGCCGTAAGCAGAGTAAAAACAATCCCGCAGCTAATTCGTGTAGTAAATGCCGGCGCGCTAAATAAGCCGCTCCCAGGCCGCCGGTGCCCCCGGCCAGAATCATTCCCCACAGGGGACCTAGAAAAATCCCGGCCAGGAGCAGGGCCGCTAGACTCCCTGTTAACAACTGTTTCCCGGCTAGGACTGCTTCTTTATGCCCCCGGTACCAGCGCCGGGCAATTTCTTCGGCTGCCATCAGAGTAACGGCTCCCCCGACCGTAGCCAGGGCGACATAAGGGGCCGACAACCCCGGGACCAGGCCGGTGGCGCCAAAAATTACCCCTACAGCCCAAAGGAGTAATAACCCCCGCCAGGGCCGGACCATCCCTGCCGCCAGGGCCAGGGTAAAGGTTAAACCGCCCAGGAAAGGAATAGCCAAAGGGATATCCATGGTATAATTCACCTGCAGGTTTTTTACGTTTAGCATGCCCTTTTTGAAGTTAGCCATGCTGCCCGGCGCCAGGCCCGGCCGCTCCATCTCCTGGTAGGCGCGGCGATGGTGTTCGGATTGCGGGCAGGCATGGCTACCAGTTCCCCAAGCGCCCGGTTATCAATACCATAAGAAAATATTTTGCCCGCCGGTAGAAGACCGGCGGGCTCCGTCGCACTGGTGGGTCCTTAATAGTTCGACTATAGTATCCCGTTCATGGTACAGATAAACTCTTTGTAAGCTTTATACCGCATGTTACTCGATCAGGCCTTTTTTCAGCAGGAAATCTCTTGCTACCTGGGCTACTTCCTTTTTTTCCTCGTCGACCTGATAATTCAGCTGACGCATCTCATCATCATTGAGCTGGCCCGCCAGCTTGTTCAGGACTTCTTCTAGCTGGGGATACTTCTCGAGGGTGTCCATACGTACCAACGGTGCAGCAAAGTAGGGCGGGAAGAAGTGTTTATCATCTTCCAGGATCTTTAGCTTATAGGTAATCAACTGGCCGTCGGTGGAGAAGGCATCGATTACATCTACCATCTTGTTGTGAATGGCTTCGTATTTTAAGCCGGTTTCCATCTGCTTGGTGCTTTTGAAATTTAGCCCGTAAGTGGCAATTAAGCCGTCATAGCCGTCTGGGCGGTTAAAAAATTCCTGCTCGGCCCCAAATACCATCTCACCGGCCACGCTTTTCAGGTCGGAAATTTTTTGTAAGTTACGCTGTTGAGCAATCTCCTCCGGTACCGCAAGGGCGTAGGTGTTATTAAAGCCAAAGGGTTTCAGCCACTTCAGCTTGAACTGCTCGTTATATTCCTTTTGGACGGTATCGTAGGCCTTCTGGGGGTCATTAATAACTTCCTTTTTCAAGATTGCCACCAGGCCGGTGCCGGTGTAGTCAGCGTAAAGATCCAGATCGCCTTTTTTAAGGGCGTTAAAGTTAACCAAGGTACCGCCCAAGTTCAATTTGCGTTCCACCTTCAGGTCCGTATGGGCTTCTATGAGCTGGGCCATTATCTCGCCAAGGAGAATGTTTTCGGTAAAGTCCTTGGACCCTACAACCACTGTGCCTTTAGCCCTGGTTCCACCGCAGCCGGCAGCTACAAATAGCAACATAGCGATGCCTGTAGCTAGCGCGATCAGCTTCCCCACTCGTTTGGATTTCTGATGCAAGATATCCCATCCTTTCTTTAAATTTATAATGCTGAGACAGCCTTTTTTTTGAGCCCCCGCGGGACCAATATTTGTTCCAGCAGGGCCAGACCGGCGTCGGTCAAAATAGCCAGCAGCGCCGCAGGTACGGCCCCCATCAGTACCATAGTGTTGTTCCTCGTTTGAATCCCGCGCCAGATTAGCGTCCCCAAGCCGCCTGCCCCAATGAGCACGCCGATGGTTGCAATGCCAATGGCCGTGACAAGAGCCACACGCAGGCCGGCCAGGATCACCGGTAGGGCAATCGGTACCTGCACCCGCCATATTAATTGGCTCCTGGTCATCCCCATGCCTTTACCTGCCTCCAGCAGGCCGGGTTCTACCCCTAATAGCCCGGTATAGGTATTGCGGACGATGGGCAGGAGGGAATAAAGGAATAACGATACAACGAGGGTAGTATCCCCCAGCCCGAACAGCATCATCAACAGAGCCAACATGGCCAGGCTGGGAATAGTTTGGATCACTTCGGTGGCTGCCATTACAGGTTTGGCCAACCACCGGTATCGGATCAACAGTATTCCCAACGGAATGCCGCCTGCCGCGGCCATCGCTACTCCCATCACCGACAGGCTGAGGTGTTGCCAACTCAGAGCCAGCACCATATCCATCTTGCGCCTCCTATCTCAATAATTTGCTTCTAGCTCGTTAAATCTCTTGCTCTCTTAGATTTTCATTTTTATGATGAAGTCCAAGAAGGCAGACTAAGCCTTCATCTTCATCATCAGTAGACGTAGTTGTTGTGGA
>NZ_PVXL01000025.1 GCF_002995805.1 Neomoorella stamsii | reverse complement strand
ATTATAACAAATATGGTAATGCCAAAAGATGTTAAGTCTTAGCTATTTCCTTATATCCCCATACAAACTTAAATATTCCACGCTTAAAAATTTCTCATCTCGTGTCTTGACAATGGGGTCCACCTTAGTCCGTGATAATTGGG
Source organism: Neomoorella stamsii (assembly GCF_002995805.1). Classification (GTDB taxonomy): domain Bacteria; phylum Bacillota; class DSM-521; order Neomoorellales; family Neomoorellaceae; genus Neomoorella; species Neomoorella stamsii. The sequence continues at coordinate 80,011 of NZ_PVXL01000025.1, read as the reverse complement.
TCGGCTTTCACGATACCAACCGCGGGCACCAATTCTTTGGGAAGCTTGTGAAGGAGACTAAAGACGGTTTTATCTGGCATCGCGTGGAAGACACTTTTGAGGAAGGGCTCAAGGATTTCGGGCTCATAGAGTTTAAGGCTCTTACACTTGAAGAATATAACAAAAAAGTGCGCCCGTATTTAGTAGGACCTGTTCCAGAATTTAATTCTACCGAAGAACTCTATGAATTCTACCAGCGGGAATTCGGGCGTAGGGGTTATCATTATTGAAGCGGTACCAGCCCAACCAATTACGTTCACGCCGCTGGGAGGTCGCATCTGTTAGCGTCAATTTACCACTTCCCTACTCTCTTCTCTTTTACCACGGAAGTAACTGGTTAACGTGGTAACTCTAGAAACGTTCTAGAAAAAGATAGATAAATCTAGAAACCATCTTGATAACTAATCTCGCGCCGCCAGTTTTTTTGAGCGGCGTGAGCATGATTAGTCGGGCCAAAACAGGTCTGCTCGCGCCGCCAGCGGCGTGAAAAAGGTTGCAAAAAGTCCCCTTCTTGGAATAAAATAAAAGCAGCAGCGTTTGCGGGTTTATCCTACGGAGCGAGTAGCCTATGGCGGAGGCTACTCGCTGAACTTTTTGCGGCGTCTTCGAAGGATACCCGTAAATAAGCTCTTACTGTCCATGCTGTAAAAAATATGCTCGTTCTCACGCCGCCCGACCACCAGAAGCGGCGCGAGAGAATGCTGGTATACTGGGATGTTTCCATACTGCCTTACTGGGATAATTCTTTGCTGTTATGTAAGGATAGTTCCTTGCTTCTTAGTTGGGATACTTCCATGCTGGCATGTAAGGATGGCATTTTACCACTATGCTGATATGATTCTTTGTTGGCTTGCAGGGATGGAGTTTTATCTCCGTGCTGGAATAATTCCTTGCTGCCATGTAAGGATGGTGCCTTACCTGCAAGTTGGTAATATGGCTTACCACCATGTTTCCATATCACATGCTGACACGAATACATGCCACTATGGTGATATGAAAGGATGTAAGTAGCGCTATGATTTATCAGGTTGGCGCTATATCTCTATACCGGTGCGGTGGTATAGCGACATAGCTGCTTAACGGCATATTTGCCTTTGCTTCTATACTAGTGGTATGTTTACATGTCGTTATTTTAGGGTTTGCAAGAAGGGGAATTTTACATTGCAGGAGGATAAACTGCCGGAAAGATAGTATAAACTCCAGAGACGTATCATCAAATTTTGGTCACATTTGGTCACGGACTATGTGGAAATGAGGGCATTGGAAGGAAAAACCAAAAAGTTGTTCTGGCCGGAGAGCCTTATTTTATAAGACTTTACGGAATTAGCGGTATTAGAAAAACCACGTAAAATATGCATTCCAGAACTCGTAATTACAAGTTCACCACCGAAATGCAGGGGGTCATAGTCAAATGGAAGCTAAGAGTTTTTCACCCAGGGACTTCTTGAGGGCACGACGGCCTGAGCAGTTTTCAGATTCTATAAGAGTGGAGACGCCTGCTCTAGATCGCTCCATTTTAGAGTATCACTTGGACACGCTGACCAACCGGAACGAGGCTACCGATTTCGAGAACTTCGCCCGGCGGCTCGCAGAGCGAGAGATCTGCCCAAATCTTCTGCCACAGACGGGACCCACAGGTGGCGGCGATAGTAAGGTGGACTCAGAAACATACCCCGTAGCAGATGACCTCTCTCTAGGGTGGTATGTGGGGATAGGTAGGGAGGCTGCCTCCGAGCGGTGGGCGTTTGCATTCAGCGCTAAAAAGGAATGGCGTAGCAAGGTACGGTCTGACATTGCGAAGGTCGCTGCGACTGAACGCGGGTACCGGAAGGCTTTCTTCATCAGTAATCAGTATATACCCGATAGGGTTCGCGCTGAGGTCGAGGACGAATTACGCAATGAGTATGGCCTTGACGTGCGGATATTGGACCGCACGTGGATCCTTGACAAGGTTTTCAGACACGGACACGAATCCCTTGCTATAGAAACACTTAAGCTCACAACGTCTATACGGAAGGAAGTACAGAAGGGGCCACTTGATACACAGCGGGAGAGAGAGCTTGACGAGCTCGAGAAGCGTATCCAGGATGCCTTGCACCAGCAGCACTATGGTCCTCAACTCGTAGACGATTGCATCCGTGCAGCTATCCTCGCAAGGAGTTTGGAGCGACCAAGCACGGAAATTGACGGGCGGTTCCTCCGGGCCGAGCGCGTCTCCGCTAAGTATGGGACGCTACATCAACGTGTAGAGTGTGCATACCAGAGGGCTTGGACCGCCTTCTGGTGGCACGAGGACTACGATCTATTTACTAAACTGTACAGCGCCGTTGAAGCGCTTGCGAAGGGAAGCCGGAATGCATACGATCTAGAACTCCTTACTAACTTATGGTTTCTACTGCACAGCGCATTTCATAGAAGCGACCTCGACGAAGAGGCTGCCAACTACAAAGAGCGCACGGCCACCATCATCGCAGAGCTGAAACGACTTCGCGACGAGCAAAGTCGTCCGAGCACGTCGCTCCAAGCTGAAACCCTGCTCCTTTTGGTGCAGCTTGCGTTGCGGATTACCTCGCAGGAGCCGTTGGATAGCGTGCTCCACGAACTTCAAACGGTGGTCCGACGGTGCGAGGGGCTAGTAGGGTATCCATTAGAGCCTCTTGTGGAAATACTCATGGAACTAGGCAACTTCCTCAACGACGTGCCTGCTTACGAGGAGCTATTTGAGACCATCATTGAAGTAGCTGGTTCCCGCAAGGAAGAGGTCTCCGCAGCACGTATGCTACTCAAGCGTGGTGCTCAGCAACTCGCCGCAAACCGACCCTACGACGCGATACGTTCACTCGGCCGCGCGCTCCACCGGCTCTACAAACACGAAAGTCGCCATGACTTAGTTCGCGCGTTATACCTGTGTGGGTGCGCTTACGAACGCGTGGGACTCCTCTGGGCAGCGCGCGGCACTTTGCTTACCGCCGCGTCCGTCGCCACGGATGAATACTGGAGGTACGGCGACGTTACGCTGCCGCAAGCCGCTTGTTATAGACGGCTAAAGTGGCTAGAACTTCAATTGGGTCGCTTACCCCATGCTCTGAGCTGGCACGAAGCGGACACTCTTGTAAGAAATGCCCTTGCTGCCCAGGGTTATAATTGGGAGCACCTGTCAGAGGGTGAACTGGAGTTCGATGCTGTCCTTGGCCTTTTGCTACTCAAGACTGATTTTTGGGAGCTCAAGCATTTGTCGACCCTCCCTGACGTACTCGATGGGCTGGGACTACACAATTCAGCCGTAGCACTCCGTTACGCGCTTGGGTATGAGGATGAGGTTCCTAAAGAATATCTCGGCGTGGAAGATGAGCATGAGGGCGGGGCCCTCTACGACTTCTTCCTCAGGTGGCGCAACCAACCCGCTGCGGAGGATCTGCCTGCAACTCCCTTATTATATAACAAGAGCAAGATCACATTTAACTCTAGTGTGCTTGGATGCCGGATCACCGTGGAAAGCGAGAACACCTCGCCTTGCGTTGAACTAGCAGAGTCAACGCTTGCCGCACTCGAGAGTCTGCTCTCTACCGGCCCCGTCGAGCGAGTAGTGGCACGCGAGCCGATCCTCACGATTGCTATAAGGAGATCCGACTTCGCCGAGAAGCCATTCAGATTCGAGATGCGGGATCACGAGGGCAGACCCCACTTAGAGATTACTTGCAGTACGTTCGACCCCCATAATCTCTCGCTCGAAGAGCAGGCTCAGGTTAAAGATAAACTCTTTAATCTCCTTGCCAACGTTATTGCTAGAGTAGTGATGTTCGAGAACCCTGAACAAACAATGGAGAAGATGTTCAAAGAAGAACTCGCGCTTGAGCGTTCAATCAACTTTACAGGCAGTTTTGTTGTCCTAAGTAACGTTCTCGGGCACAATCCGAAAACTAGCATTTCAAACTGGTTTGATTCACAGGCAAGAGAATACACCCTAAAGCGGTCCGAGCCGTGGGATGCGGCCGACCGGTGTACTGACCGAGAATCGAGTGCATCGCGTAGGGGACTTACGTTCGGCGAAGGGGACCCGCCGGAGGATCTCGTGGATCGTGGGCGAACGAAGCACAAACAGATAGCTACGGTATCACTCATACGGGAGACTCTCTGGAACAAAGCAGGATGGTCCGGTACCGCTTTCCTAACCGCTCCCGGTTACCCTCCCATCCTTGCTCTGATCTTCAGGGACGCTGAAGCTGCAAAACAAATATTCAGCAATTGGCGCAATGAACTCGGGGCGTGCGACGCGAATGAACGACTCAGAGTGTCAATTGTTCGTGGCATCGATAGAAATAATCGCCACGCATACAGGGTCGTCATCGGTTCAAAACCCGAGGTTGAACTTTCCCGCAAGGACATCAGGTACGCTATCTTAATCTCTCGCGTCAACACGATGGAACCCACTTCTGACGTCAATCTCATGCGGTTCCTGAGCAGCTATGAGGCTTTTGGCGAGTATTTCCTGGCGCCTGCCGTGATGCGGGACAGATCGTCTCCACCGGAGTTCTTTTTAGACCAGCGCTTGATGAAACGTGAATTATACGTACGGGAGGCTTGGAAGATTGGGCGAAACGATGTGGACGCAGTCGCAATAAAAGAAGAAGACGAACCAATCATTCCCTCAGGGCAGGAGAATCCTCCTGTACTAGAGTTACTTCGCTGGAAGCGCGAGTTATAACTTGATCATGACTTCTTTAAGTCTAGCTTTTAGTTTTTGTTTGGTTAATTTTTTGGCCAAATAGTTACCCAATATTGTTGGTTCCCACTTATTTCCAGTAGCCAGAAGGCAATCTACCATATGGAGTTAGCGGAAAGTAAGGAAAGCCATAGTGCTAGGAGTGCGTATTACTATAAGAAATAGGGGTGATTCTTACCTTGTGAATATGTAAATAAAGAGAGAGTCAGCATGAAGTGTGGCCTCTCTTCTCATTTGTCATCTCTTCTCATTAGTCAAGATAACTCGAGGTGGGGCCTATTCCTGAATTTAGTTCCACCGAAGAACTCTATGAGTTCTATCAGCGGGAATTCGGGCGTAGGGGTTATCATCATTGAAGCGGTGGATGCTATGCCTGAAGGGGCAAAAGGCTGGGACGAGACAGGCGCCAGCCCAACCAATTACGCCCACGCCGCCGGAGGGCCCCCTCGCTTTCACCTACTTTACATCAGTATAGTGACAAAGCACCATGTAAAATGGTTTCCATGGTGATATAGCGGATATAGCCAAGGTGATATAGTGACTGGTCAACAAGGTGACTTGCATATTTCTCAATATACTGACATGGATACAAATCAACATGTGGGTATAGTGATATAGGAGCGAGGGAAGGCCCCCTTTAGCTGCTTGTCGGCGGCGCGAGAAGGGTCGGCTGCGGCGCAGCAGAAGGGAGCACTGTCATCGTAGAACGTAGCGGATTGATTCTAAGTTAGCCTCGGTAATTAGCGTATAGCCTTGTTGAGCCAAGGTAGCAACGTCTGGTTCAAAGTTTACTTCATAGATATAGTCACCAAAAACCTCACAAACATCTTCGTTTCCTTCTATAGTCAATTCCCCAAACCCACCCTCGCCATAGTGGACTACTGTATTTTCACGAAAGTAAACCAATCTTCCTTGCTGGAGGTAGTGCTTAGCGACTTCTCTCAAAAAGTTTATAAACGTATCTACAATCTCCTGCTCCAAGGAACTGACGCGGGCATCAGTTTTAGCCCATAAGTCTTTTAGTTCGTGACCCATCCCAGCACCTCATTTTGTTTTAAAGTTTTTCACAAAATAGTTTTCTCCGACAGGCTTTATAAACCTTCATTTAAAGTCGCGCCAATCGTTTTCTAGCGGCGCGAGCGTAATGGGTCCTCTAAACTCACTGCCGAAAAAAATTGCTTGTTCCAGAATATTTGTCTGGAATATGCCGGATAATGAGAATGCGCCGGAAACCTTATTTAAAAACCACCACCTCGAAGGCTTGTCCGCTGTTTCTTGGGCAGACACGACCCTGTGGGGGGCGGTACCGTCGATAATGGCCACTTTGATTTTAGGAATGACCACCCCATCCAGGGAATTATTGTCCGAAGAGCAGCAGTGGAACTCCACGTCAAAACCCCGCTCCAGCATGGCTTCGCCAATCTTACGCATGAAGGTCGACTTGCCCACCCCGGGACCACCCTTGACGACAAAGATGCGGGTGGCATCGGGTTCAATGATAAAATCGTAAAAGGAATAAAAACCCATGCAGGTATTGCCGCCGGGAAATACCTTCTTTAATTTGCCTTTAGGCATGCTTTCCCTCCTTTTCCGGCTGCCATTAATAGCGATCGCTCCAATACATGATATGCCGCCGGCGGCAGGAATTTCTGCTGCCTTATGAGGAAATGAATGGAACAACCCTTTAGCTAATACTTAACCACCTGGCAGAGTTGTAACACCTCAACCTGCCCCAATTGAATTTTCAGGAGGCCGTAAAGTTTGGACGTCGGTGAAAGCCTGGTCGGTTCTTACTTTAAATACGTCCTGGGCTGCAAGATTGTCGTCTACAACTGCCACCTGGAGGCCGGCGGCGAGATAGACGTGATCGCCCTGGCGCCAGACGGCAGCAGGGTTTACCTGTGTGAAGTGGCCACCCACCTGCGGGGCCTCCTCTACGGTGACAGCAACGCCACCACGTGCACGCGGATAGCCCATAAAATCAAAAGGGCGGCCGCCTTCGCCGCCGCTAATTTCCCCGACCGGGAACCGGTTTTCATGCTCTGGGCCCCGGCCGTGTCTCGGGGTCTGGCCCGGGAACTGGCTGGAATAAAAGAAAGTTCAGCCGACCAGGGGATAGCTGTGGAATTTATTCTCAACCGCGACTATACTGCCTGTATTCGCCGCTTGCAGGAGGTGGCCCGGCAAAATATCAAAACCACCGACGAACCCGCCTTCCGGCTGCTCCAGATCCTGGAACACCTGCGGTAAAATTTACCGGCACACATTAAAATATAAGTTTCAGCCGCTACCAGGTTTGTGGTAATAAGTTGCCTATATTCCTGAAAAGCACTTTTATAAAACGTGCTGGCAATATTATGGTATTGATTGCGACGACCGCGGCAAGCGGCTGCCGCCGCCCGCCGCATAAATTCAATTTCCTGAGCTTCCTTCACTGACCGGATCCGGTAGAAAAGGTCTGCAGCCCCGATAAAATTTTTCTCTGGAAAAGCTTGGCGCAGGCCATCGTAAAGGGCGAAGTCGACAAAATAGCGTTCAAACCCTATACGTGGCTCCTTCAGGCCGTAAGCCCTAATCCGTTCTACAACCTTGCTGGCCTTTGCCATTATTCTTTTTTACCACTTTCCTGTTCGTAATAAACTCTAATTTCTTTTAAGCAATCCTGAAAAGCTTCCTCCAATGAATATGCTGGTTTATACCCCAGTTCTTCTTCTGCCCGTCTGGTAGCTAAATATGGCACCCACATAGGACGCTTTCCTGGTAAAACCTTAATTTCGGCAGAAGGAATGATTCCCTTAATAATCTCCGCCGCCTGCCGAACTGTAACCCGATGTCCGCATATATTAAATGTACGATGTTGCAAATTTTCCGCTTTGCTGGCTAAGACTACCGCCCGCGCTAAATCTTTGACATAAAGCCAATCGATCAGCTGATCGCCACACTCGATTTCTACCAGCTTACCTGTAACAGGGCCATGAAAAAGATCATAGGCATAAGTTGCTGCGCCCCTATACCATCGCCCGCTCCCATAAACTATAGTCGGGCGTAATGAGATATTTTCCACGCCAAGATTTTGATGATAGTGCCGGCCCACCCATTCAGCAAAGGCTTTATAGGCACCGTAAATATTTAAAGGGAAAAAAGGCGCCTCCTCATCTACGGGTAATTTATCGTAGCGCTTCTGTTCACCGTAAACAGCAGCAGAACTGCTCCATACAACCCTCCTAATTCCCAATAGGCGGGCTGCTTCCAGGATATTAATTAAACCTATGCTGTTACTCTCAATTCCTTTAATCGGCTTCTGTTCTAACTGCAGAATATCTACATCAAAAGCCAAATGGATGATACACTCAACGGGATAATTAGATAGAACTGATAAAAGCGAAGATAAATCAGCCACATCACCTCTTGCTACAATAATATCTCTTTCGATTCCTTTTAAGCGCTCTATATTCCCTGAACGGCTAAAAATTATAACCTTTTCACCTGCTTCAACCAATTCCCGGACAACCGCACTGCCAATAAATCCACTCCCACCGGTAACAAAAAACACCCTAACCCCTCCGGTTCACATTTCTACAATAGCCCGTAAAGACTTTTCCGTTCGCTTAGCTAACATGGCTATAGTACTATTTATCCCTTCTAAGGAACAAGTATGGGTAACCATATCTTTCACTACAAGATTATTATTAGCTACAAGATCAACAAGATAAGGAATTTCATTGGGTAAAGATGCATAGGAACCAGTAATGTTCACCTCATCTTTAAACAATCTAATTGGGTCTAAAGCGAAGGGCTGAACAAAGGCCCCTACCAGCACCACCCGCCCGCCTTTACGAACAGAGGCAATAGCTTGTTGATACGTTTGAGGGTTGCCGATAAATTCCATGGCGGCATCTATATTACCAGCGAGCGACCTTAAAATAGTCACAATGTCCCGTTCTTTTTCCGCGCGCAGCACTTTCCAGGCCCCTTTAGATAAAGCCATATCTAATTTCCAATCTTCTATGTCTATGGCAATAACCCGGGCTCCAAAAATCTTAGAAGCTACTTGAATGGCATTAAGGCCTAAAACACCGGCACCAAAAATAGCTACCATTTCATCTTTAATTAAGTTCAACTTCGTAACAGCGTGATAAGCAGTTGACAGAGCATCAGTTATAATAGAGCCTTCCGCAAAGGAAATTGTATCCGGTAACCTTACTAAATTCCACGCTGGTACCTTCAGGTATTCTGCATAAGCACCATCAGTATCGAGGCCCAGGGTTTTAATTTCTGCGCACAGGTTCTGGCGCCCCTCCATACACCTCGCGCACTGGCCACAGGTCAGGCACTGATAAACGATCACGCGCTCGCCAGCCTTGACATTATTAACCGCAGATCCAACGGCTACCACTTTCCCAGCTACTTCATGTCCCAGGATTAGAGGCGGCGCATGCCGTGGGAAGTAATTGCCTTCCACTATAGCTACATCAGTATGACAAATGCCGCAGGTTTTAACTTCCAAGACTACATCTTCAGGTCCCGGTACAGGATCTGGTACTTCTTTTAAAACTAGCGGCCCCGGTCCTTCATAAATTGCTGCTTTCATTCGCGCCCCCCAATATTTCTAATACTTCTTTTAAAGTATTCTCATCCCCTACATTGCCCGGGAATACTATATAGGGTATCCCTTGTAAACTGGAGGGCGGGAAAGGTTCCCAAACAGATATTCCGGGATACACTTGCCCGCGTACTCTAGCCTTTGTTATATTAAAAGCCTGAGTAGCTATTGTATGAGAAGTTATGCCTCCTTTCGCGAGCACAAAAGATAAATTGGCCCTTATTCTTTTGGCAATTTCAACCAGGCCCCTAGATATTTCCTCGCCTAGTTTTAGACTATTAGCGGCAGGCCCGCCTTTAATATATTCGCGTGTCGTATAAATAACTGCTGTGTTTCCTGTTTTAATCGTATCCTCTACCATTTGGCTTATTTGACATATATAGTCTTCATAGTCTAAGGGTTCGAGCAACTTATAAACATTAACCTCAATACCCTTAAGCCATTCCAGCTCTAATGCCTTAGATAGTTGCCGGGTAGTTAAGTTAACGTAGGAACCGGCTATTACTAACCCGCCATATCTATCTTTAGGTATGTTTTTGTAAATTTCCCCCCTGCCCATTAAATTTTTACTGGCGGCCCCGGTTCGAACCGCTACAAAAGAAGATGCCGTCCTGTACATAAACCTATAACCGCTACTCTCTGCTCGCATGGCTCCTATTGTAAATATTTCCAGATCTTTGTAAGTAACGGCATTTACAATAATTGGTGTGGAGATATCTTGGGTTAGAATTTTATATACTCTTTCAGGCCCACCATATCTTAAATCATCGAGACTGATGCTGCGTACAGCAGAGGGCTTTAACCAGCCTGCTTTTTCTGACACCCATTCCCGTAAATTTGAGGACTTATATCCAAACACCGGGTCTTTAGCAAATTCAGTTTCACTCACGGGAACCCATTTACCCTGTTTAACTATCCAGTGGACGTCATCTTTTGTGTAGCGTCCGCCTTCTTCAAAAAAAGGTATAAGGACGTCGCATTTAAAATCGTAATCCAGCGTATTTCTTAATGCGGTTTTTAGCGCCTCGGTTTCCGCAGGATAATGGCCCCTTAAGGTAGAATCGCTCCTGCTGATGACAATGAAATCCTTACCGGTCATCAGCGAAGCCCGGGCAAGATTTTCTCCTATTTCTTTATTTACTGCTGCTGCTTCTTCCCCGGGCATACTGCGCGAATTAGTCAAAATGAAAAAGCCAGGTCCGGGTTCTGTCAACTCCCTTGCTAAAGCTGCTATTGACCACTCCGTTAATACTGTTAAGTTACTTATAGTCTGGCTTCCCGTAGGATCATCATCGATTATCACGACTTTTTTGTCGCTGTTTGTGATTAATTTTTCCAGCTCAGCAGCTTGATTCATTCAGTTCATCTCCAGAAGATACGTTGATTATTGGTTGATAAAACGCTTATTTTGCTAGCAGTTTCGGCAAGAACATTATTGAATCGGGAACATAGGCCACAAATAGTAGTACAGCAACACATACAGCCACCCACACCCAGATGGGTTTAATCAGGCGGTCAATGGAGACGCCTGTAGCCATAGAGGTCGTATACAGCACCGTACCCACGGGGGGAGTTAACAGGCCGATGGTCAGGTTGAAGCACATCATCAGACCGAAGTGAACAGGGTCATAGCCCATTTGCTTGATTATCGGCATAAATACCGGCACCAGTATCATTACCGCCGGGATAGCATCCATAATCATACCAACGAACAGGAGGAAAATGTTAAGCAACAGCAGGACAAACAAAGAATTGTTAGTTATAGCCAGGACAAAAGCGGCTACTTTTTGAGGGATCTGGTCCAGGGCGAGGGTCCAGCCAAAAACACCACCCATGGCCCCGATGATCAAAACAGCACCGCTCATAACCCCGGTCCGTAAAAACACCGGCACCAAATCACTCACCTTAATCTTCCTGTAAATCACGAACCCGATTAACAGGGTGAGCACCGCCGCTACGGCCGCAGCCTCTGTAGGGGTGGCGATACCGGTGGCAATGGCAGCAAGGACCGCTATCGGCGCGGCTATGGAAAAAAAAGCACGTTTAAAGGTGTACCAGACGTGGCCGATACCCTGCCACTCCGTGACCGACCACTGCTGTTTACGTCCCATAAAAAAAACCGTCAGCCCCAGGGCAATCGTTAAGTAAATGCCGGGCATGATACCGGCCATAAACAGGTCAGCAATGGACGCTCCGCTAGCTACACCGTAGACCACCAGCAACATCCCCGGGGGAATAAGGGGACCTACTACCGAAATTGCTGCTATCAGACCAGCTGTAAATTCTTCGTTGTAGCCATCCTTCTTCATGTGCGGAAACATGGTGGAACTCAATAGAGCCGCTTCAGCATTGGCTGAACCCAGAGGGCCACCGAGGAGGAAGCCAAGGATCACCATGACGTAGGCCAGGCCGCCTTTAATCTGCCCTACCAAAGCACGGGCGAAGTCAGTCAATCGCTCGACGTCCCCCGAAATCTCCATCAACTCGCCGGCCAGGATAAACAGCGGAATGGCCAGCAGGCCGTAGTTGTTGGCAGATACAAATAATCGTTGCGGTAGCGCGGTCAACAGCGAGGGATCGATTACCACCATGTGCACGAAACCGGACATTCCCAGGATAAAGGCTATAGGAACGCCGATCAAGAGCATTGCCAGAAAGACAATTGCAATTATCACCTATTCCTCTCCTCCAATAAGGTGTCATACATGGCGACAATCAGGTGGACACTCATCATCGCCGCAGCCACCGGTATAATGGTATAAAACCAGGCCATGGGTAATTGCATCGCCGGTGTCCTCTGCTTGAGGATGGTAGGCGACATGACCAGCATAGCGCCATAATAGATGATTGCCGCCAGCAGCACAAGCACCAGGATAGTGGCTATAAGGCTGATTGGTTTCCTGAGCTTCGCCGGGACCATGCTGATAAAAAGTTCAATTCTAGCAAGTTCCTTGCTTCGCAGGGCCACGTAAGCTCCAAAGAAGGTAACCAGTACCAGGAGATAAGAGGACAATTCATCGCTCCATGTCAAAGGGGATTTTAAAAAATAGCGAAAGCAGACCCCGGCAAACATAACCAGCATCTGGATGAAAATGGTCACCGCAGTTAAAATTTTAGCCATCTGGCCCAATAAATTATCCATCCACCTCAGGATAGATATCACCTGTGACACGGGCCAACAACCTCCTGCCCATTAATCTACAGGAGCGGGATGAGGCGCCATCCCGCTCCAAAAATGTTCCCAACGGGAGCTATTTCAACGCCTTTACTGCAGCGACAAACTCTTTGACCTCCGGTATTTGGGCTGCATATTTGTCGATGACCGGTTGAGTTGCCGCTATAAAAGGTTTAAGATCGATTTCATTAATGGTAAGCCCTTTGTCTTTCATGACCTGCATATATTTTTCGTTGGCTTTTTTGGAAATGTCCAGCGAGGCTTTAGCTGCCTCCTGGGCGGCTTCTTGCACGGCCTTTTGTTCATCAGGCGACAGCTGCCCCCAGGCTTTTTGGCTCATAAGCAGTACCACGGCATTGTTGAAATGCCCCGAGATAGTTACATACTTGCTGACCTCATAAAACTTACTGGCGTTGGCCCCAATAACGTCGCTTTCAAAGCCATCAATTGTTCCCGTTTGCATAGCAGTATATACATCGTTGTAGGGCATGGGCGTCGGGTTGGTGCCCAGAGCCTTAAAGATATCTATATGAACTGGTGTTTCCATACAGCGTAACTTGAGGCCTTTCATATCATCTAGACCTTTAATGGGTTTGTTGGTAAAGAAGTGTCTAAAGGGTTGGTAGACAAACGACAGTGCTTTAACACTAGCCTCCTCTTCGAGCCTCTGCAGCAGTTTTTGCCCTGCCGGTCCTGATTCGGCTTTGTACATGAGGTCATAGTCGTTGTTGAAAATATAGGGCATGTCAGCACCGACTAAAACTTTGGTAAAGCCAGCTATTACCGGGGCAGAGATAACGCCCGCGTCCAGATTCCCCATCTGGATTGCTTCAAACATGTCCCGGTCACCGCCAAGCTGCCCTCCGGGATACAGGTCGAACTGGATTTTGCCGTTTGTCTTTTCCTTAACTACTTTAGCGAAGGTTTCCGCCGCTACAGTATAAGGATGGTCGTCCTGCCTGGCAACCACCCAGCCTAAACGCATCTTTTTGATGCCATCGCTGGTAGAACTTGAACCCTGCGGTTGGCTGGCTTTATTACCGGTATCCCATTTACTGCCGCAACCACTCAGCATTAGGCCTAGCACCAGCACCAGGACCAGGCCTATTCCAATGAGCACTTTTCTTTTCTTCATTATCAATTTGCCTCCTTAGTTTTCTTTTTTCCTTACATTACTTTTCATCTTTTTTACCACCTTTGTGACTTCATTGCCCACTTTTCTTTCAATGCTTCCCTATCATCACATCCCCCCTCACCAAACAGCTAGTTATATTTCCGGCAAACAATACAGTTTGCCGCCGGTTAACCCACTCATATAAGCTAACTTATTAACGACATGGCAATGTCACATATATTGCTCACAGTCATGCCGTATTTATCCCAGAGCTGGTCGGGGTTGGCAATTTCGCCAAAGACATCAGGTATCCCCAGTCTTTTCAACGGGGCCTTTACCTTTTCCTCGGCTATGACCTCGGCTACTGCGCTTCCCAGGCCGCCAATGATACTGTGGTCCTCCAATGTGATAATACCTTTGGTCTCCACGGCGGCTTTTATTAAGACCTCTCTATCCAGCGGCTTGATGGTGTGCATATCTATTACCCGGGCCTCTACATTTAATTCCTTCAACTTTCTGGCTGCCTGCAGTGCCCGGCCCAGCATAATACCAGTAGCTACAAGGGTCACATCCCGGCCCTCGCACACGGTTATGGCTTTGCCGATCTCATATTCCAACTCCTTGTAAATTACCGGAGCATCACCCCTGCCCAGCCTGATATATACCGGCCCCTCATATTTGACCGCCGCTTTAATGGCCATGTTTGTTTCCAGGGCATCGGCTGGGGCGATAACGACCATGTTAGGTAAGGAACGCATAATAGCCAAATCTTCCTCGCAGAAATGGGTGGCCCCGGCAGTACCGATACTCAAACCGGAATGGGTAACTATAATTTTAACATTAAGCCTGGGATAAGCTATGGAAGTCCTAACCTGTTCCCCGGAGCGCATGGAAGCAAAAACAGCAAAGGTGCTGACTATGGGTACCTTGCCACTCAATGCTAACCCCGCCGCGGTGCCCATCATGTCTTGCTCCGCTACGCCCATATTGAAAAATCGATCCGGGAAAGCCGCGGCAAATTTATTTGTTTTGGTCGATTCCGATAGGTCGGCGTCAAGGACGAAAATCCTTTCATTTTCTTTGCCAAGTTCAACCAGGGTATCGCCATAGGCTTCCCGGGTGGAACACATGATATCCTGAGTTTCAAGCAGCACCTTTATTCACACCCCAATTCCATCTTTGCTTTAGTATACAGTTCGCCGGTGGGAGCTTTGCCGTGCCATTCGACCTGGCCTTCCATAAAGGAAACGCCTTTACCTTTGATGGTTTTGGCAATAATTACCGTCGGTTTCCCTTTGACTTGCTGCGCTTCAGTGACAGCATTCAAAATAGCACTGATATTATGGCCGTCGATTTCGATTACGTGCCAGCCAAAACTACGCCATTTATCAGTGAGAGGTTCCAGCCGCATCACGGTTTCCGTGGAGCCATCAATCTGCAGCCCATTGCGATCAATAAAAGCCGTGATATTGTCCAGCTTGTAATGAGCAGCAGTCATAGCCGCCTCCCAGACCTGCCCCTCCTGGATTTCGCCATCCCCCAGCAGAACGTAGATCCGGTAATTATGGCCGTCATATTTGGCCGCAATGGCCATGCCGTTGGCCACGGACAACCCCTGACCGAGGGAACCGGTAGTCATTTCAACACCAGCGACCTTGTGCATATCCGGGTGCCCGGCAAGTTTTCCCCAGGGACGGCGGAAGGTGGCTAAATCTTCAATCGGAAAGAAACCCCTTTCGGCTAGCGCCGCATACAAAAGGGCGCTGGCATGGCCTTTACTCATGATAAAGCGATCGCGTTCCGGCCAGTTTGGGTTTTGAGGATCAATTCGCATTACCTTAAAATACAGTGAAGTCACAATTTCCACTGCTGACAATGAACCGCCAGGATGACCTCCACCGGCATCACCGATCATGCGGATGATATGGCGGCGAATTGTTTTACATTTTTCTTCCAAGTAACTAAGCTCATCCATGATTTACCTATCCACTCCCGTCATAATTTTAGATTTTATTCTTCAGGATACATTACAGTTTTTAGCCCTTGCTTGCTTTCAAAGGCTTTAAAAGCCTCTTCCCAGGCAGACATTGGGTATTCACTGCTTACCAGGGGTTCGAGCTGGATTTTTCCAGCTTCTAGCAGCTTCAATGCTTTTTCCCATGCCGTCCATTTCTGGCTCTGCACACCCGTAACCCTGAGTTCTTTTGTTGCTACCTTTTCAAAATCAATAGTGATGGGTTTGCCAAACAACCCTACCTGAGTATATTTGCCCCCTTTCTTAACTATTTCTAAACAGGTATTTACTGAGGCCTGGCTTCCGGAGCATTCCAGGATAACATCCGCTCCATAACCTTTTGTTAAACTCTTAATTTCACTGTACAGGTCCTCGTTTTCTATGTTAATCGTGTAATCAGCCCCCAACTGTTCTGCCATTTTTAACCTTTCGCTATCTACAGAAGTGCCTGTAACAACTACTCGCGCTCCTTCAGCCTTAACTGCCTGTAAGGTCAGCAGGCCAATAGGTCCCGGTCCGGCTACGACAACAAGGTCGGTGGCGGTAATTCCCGTCAGTTCTATGCCGTGGACCACACAGGCCAGCGGCTCGCATAATGCACCTGCTTTAAAAGTTACATTATCTGGTAATTTATGGGCCATTTTTTCTTCAATGATACAATATTTAGCAAAACAACCATCAACGCCCCATCCCAGGCCTAATCTATTTGAACAGAGGTTGTAGTTTCCTGTACGGCAATATGCACAAGTACCGCATATTTGCGCCGGGGCTTCAGCCGTAACTCTATCGCCAACTTTGAAATCTTTTACTCCTTCCCCCACTTCCACAACTACGCCGCTAAATTCATGCCCCAGTATTACTGGAGGATTATAGCGAAAGCGATCATGATAGATATGGATGTCTGTTCCACATATACCTGCCGCTTTAACTTCAACTTTTAGCTCCCCGCTTTTGGGCTGGGGTTCCTTCACATCCTTGTAAACTACATTTCCTACCCCTCTTTTTTCTTTAACAACAGCCTTCAATGATACAGCCTCCATTCTAAGTTATTTACCGGGAACGTTCCCGAAATAGAATTCTATTTCCTGTAAAATCCACAACTTTTCCTTATTACTAACTCGGGGGTAAAAATAATCTTTTTAAATTTCTCAGCGTTATCAGTACTACTGCCTTCAATACGCTCTTTTAATATTTCCATACACTTGCGTCCCATTTCATATCTAGGTTGATTAATCGTTGTCAGCGCAACCGTAGGGAAAGCCGTAAAATCAATATTATCGAAACCAACAATAGCGATATCTTCTGGTATTTTTTTCCCTTCTTCCAAGCATGCAGCCCATGCTCCCAGAGCTATTAGATCATTAAGGGCAAAGATTGCCGTAAACTTTTCTTCTTTTAAAATCTCTTTTGTTATTTCATAGCCAGTATTATATTTTAATGTGCCTTTTATTGTTTTAACCAGCTTTTCGTTATATTTTATGCCAGCATCTTTCAATGCTTGTTCATATCCTCTTTTCCTTTCAAGTCTGGTAAAAGATACACTCCCTCCCCCCAGGTGAACTATACGTTTATGCCCTAATTTTATTAAATGTTGAGTCGCTAAATAGCCTCCTCGATAATTATCAATGAGAACACAATCCCCGGGGATTTCATTATAATAACGGTTAACAAAAACGTAAGGTATATTACATTTGATAATTTCATTTATGATTGCTTGATTACCGCTAAAAGATGTAAACACAATACCTGCTACCCTGTATGCAAGCAACATGTCTATATACATCTTTTCTTTATCAACATTTGAATCAGTACTGCAATAAATAATTTGGTAACCATATTCGGCAGCTGCATCTTCCAAACCACGAGCTACTTCCGCAAAAAAAGGGTTGCGAATATCTTCTGTAACAAAAGCCAGAGTTTTTGACTGGCCGGTAACAAGACTTCTTGCAATAGCGTCCGGTCTGTAACCTACCCGCTTTACAATTTCTTGTATTCTTTGTCTGGTATTTTCATTCACATCTGGTTGATTGTTTAAAACCCTGGAAACGGTCGAATCTGAAACGTTAGCTAACCTGGCTATTTGTTTAATTGTTAGCCTTTCTTTCTTCTCCAATGCTTTTCATTCCCATCAAGTTTCCTTTTCGGGAACGTTCCCGATAAAAGTATATTCGACACTGGGGTTATAATTCCTTCTTGCATTATTAAATGTTCTTTCGATATCGTCGAATTTTATTCGCTTTTCTTCTAAATACTACCATGTATTTGGATCCGGTCCAAACCTGTAACCCAACAGGCCTGGACCGGATTTTATATTTGTTTAAAGGGCTTTACGTAAAATGGCTAAAATATCGGCTTCAGTAGGCTTGCGGGGGTTCATTTTAACCATCCCGTGTCCAAGAGTATCTTTGGCTATCCCAGGTAAATCCTCTTCTTTAACCCCTAACTCACTTAGATGCTGGGGTAAATTTACATCGCCTACCAGTTCATAAACACTCTTAGCCGCAGCTAGCGCAGCTGCACGCAAGGAAATATTTTCAACTTTTTCACCCAAAGCCAAGGCGATATCCCGGTACTTCTCCATCCGGGCCATAGCATTGTATTCCATTACATGAGGTAAAAGTAAGGCGATGGCTATCCCATGACTGACATGGACATGGCCACTCAAGGCGGCCCCTATAGAATGGGTAATCCCCAGGAAGGCGTTATTAAAAGCCATACCGGCCATCAGACTGCCCAGAGCCATCTGGTTCCTGGCTGCAAGATTATTACCATTGGCTACAGCAGGACGTAAATTAGCGCCGATAATTTGAATGGCTTTTAACGCTAAAGCATCTGCTAGTGGCTGGGAAATATTTGAAACATACGTTTCAATGGCATGGGCCAGGGCATCGATACCGCTGGCGGCAGTAATCTGCGGTGGCGCCGATACCGTTAACAAAGGATCTACCAGTGCCAGGTCAGCTGCCAGGTAGGGACTGGTTATCGTGATTTTCATGTTGTATTCCCAATCTGACAGCACGGCAAAGATAGTCACTTCGCTACCAGTACCAGAGGTAGTAGGGATGGTGATTAAAGGGAGAGAAGCTCTTTGCGGAACTTTATTCACGCCAGCATAATCGCGAATATGTCCACCATTATCAACTATTACCCTTATTCCCTTTGCTGTATCTATGGGGCTTCCTCCACCAAGGGCCACCATCAGGTCGCAACCCACCTGTTTGAAAAAGTCAGCCCCTTTATGGATGGTCTCCAGGCTGGGATCGGGCTCCACTTCATCAAAGACAATAACTTCCAGGCCGTCATCCCGGAGTAGTTGCTCTACCTTTTCTAATATTCCAGCCTGCTTGACGCCCTTATCGGTTACTATCAAAACCTTGCTGGCTTTAAATTCTTTTACTTTTTCAGCTAACTTTTGCGTCACCCCATCACCGAATAATACAGGAGTGTCCATGCGGAAAAGAAAACTGTCGCTTGCCATAAAAAACACCTCTTGAAAAATCAATTTTTATTTACACCAATCCTAGTTCCCGCAGTTTAGCTTCTGTGGGAATACCATTGGCATCCCAGCCTCTAAAGGAATAATACTCATCCAGCATTGTCTCTAAGGGAGGAAGATTTGTAGCTGCGCCCCCACTACCACGAGGTTGTTTGAGGATGCGCTCCGGCAGAGTATCATCTTTACGGCTAATACCACAATGGATATTAAAGAGGCGCTTCTGGTTAAATATGCGTTCACCACATTTCAATAAATCATCTTTATTCCATTCCACACCTGTGGCTAGTGATAGCCATTCAGATATAATAGTTGGAGTAACTCCACCAAATAAGAGAAATTTACATGCTGCTATAGAGTCAAAAACCATCATTAAGTTTTGCGCCTGAGCTACCATCACGCCTTTGCCTTCACTGGCAAAACGGTCTAGGGGCTGGTTTATCCCTAAATCAGGCATAGAAACATTACGCTCAAAAGCATGGCTAAAGGCTTCCAGATGGCATGCTCCCCTGTTGGCCGTGGCATAACCTACTGCTATACTGTTATATGCCCGCGGCTCATGGGACGGAAAACTTAATCCTTTAGCAGTAATCCCCATTTCCTTGACAGCATCACCATAACGTTGGGCAAGAGCAGGGAACCCTTCGGCCAAAATAGCTCCAAAGCCTTGACCTTCACCCATTTCTTTAATTAAGCCGATTAGAGTATCAGGATCACCCCATTTTAATTCCCGTCCACCAGTATCTTGTTTGCTAATAATCCCTTTTTCAAAGGCTTCTATACTAAAGGCAACCAGATTACCTGCATCAATAGTATCTATTCCATATCGATTGCAAAGTTCGTTGGCATAGCAAATTGCTTCGAGATCATCGATCAAACAGGACCCGCCAAATACGCCCAGCGTTTCGTATTCGGGACCACCGCCGTTAACACTGGTATACCGGCCCTGGTTAATAGCTATGCGGCGGCCACAACCGATCGGACAACCGGCACAATGGAAGCGACCGGTTAAAAACCTTTCAGCCAGCTGGACACCGCTTATCTTTTGGGCTCCTTCTTCCCACGAACCCAGGGACCAATTTTTGACAGGAAAATCGCCAAGCTGTTCACAGGGAATTACCAATCCTGCTGTCCCAAAATTAGCCAGACCTTTAGTTCTTTCCTTAATGGCAGGCAGAGCCGCTTTAATTCGCTTGAGTAATTCTTCTTTATGAACTAAAGGCGGATTTTTTTGCCCATAAACGGCTATGGCTTTTACTTTCTTAGAACCGGCTACTGCACCCAGGCCACAACGTGCTGCAGCCCGGCCTTCCCGGCCGTCGGTAAATAAACCGGCGATCCGGGCCAGCCGTTCGCCGGCAGGACCTATTGAACATACTTCTGCTTTGGGGTGGGTCTGCTCGCGTACTGCCTCTTCTATTTCATAGGTATCCAGGCCCCATAAAGATCCGGCCGGGCGGATTTCCACTGTTTCTTCGTTGATCCAGAGGTAAACTGGTTCTGTAGCCTGTCCTGTAAGAATTAGAGCATCATAACCAGCATGTTTTAAGGCTTTACCCCAACTGCCACCTACACTGGCTTCACCCCAGATGCCTGTAAGGGGCGATTTGCCGGCAACGCTATGCCGCCCCGAAGACGGCACCATCGTTCCCGTCAGGGGGCCGGTAAAAAACCCAAGAATGTTTTCTGGACCTAAGGGGTCCGCACTGGCTGGCACCATCTTAGGTACTATTGCTGCTGCCCACCCGCTACCGCCAATCCATTTGCGGGCCATTTCTTCGGTAACATCTTCAGTGCGCCACTGCCGGGTAGTTAAATCCACCCACAGTATCTTACCAGCATAACCACCTAACACTTTTCCTTTCCCCCTTTATTTAACCCCCCGCTGGACGAAGAAGAATTTTAACTGTTTGTCCAGCCTTTAAAATATAATCATTGATAGCCACGTCATTCTCTACCATAGCAAACACTGCCTGGTAGCTATAATCACCAAAAGCTCCTTCTGCTTCTAAGCGCTTCAACAAGTCTCCTATACTTAAACCTTCCTTTACCTCAAGCTGGTGATACTCTGCGCCATCAGGAAACTTCAGTGGCGGGTACAATTGCACGGTAATGTTCAAATTATCACCGCCCGTTACCATTTATTTTTAATGCTTAAAAACTAAACGCGGTAAGAAAGTAACTATGCCCGGAACATAAGTTAATATCATCAGAACCGCCATGGCCGCACCTACCCAAATCCAGATGGGTTTGATTAGTTTTTGTAATGAAGTTTTAGTGACAATAGAAGTTGTAAATAGGGCTACGCCGACAGGTGGTGTCAATAGACCTACAACTAGGTTGAAGCTAACTACTAAGCCAAAATGCAATGGGTCAATGCCTACGGCAGTTATTATGGGTAAAAATACCGGCACCAGAATAATAATAGCCGCTATAGTTTCCATTACCATACCGACGATAAGCAGTAAAATGTTAATTAAAAGCAAAAGTAAATATTTATTAGATGTCAAAGACAACATAAACTGGGCTATAGTCTGAGGGACTTGATCAAGGGCTAAAGTCCAACCCAGGATATTGGCCATGGCCACAATGATCATAATCGATGCACTAACTACCCCTGTCCTCTCCAGTATGTGGGGGATATGCGATAACTTTAGTTTTTTATAAACTACCGTTCCTAAAAATACTGCCACTACTGAAGCAGCGGCTGCCGATTCTGTCGGCGTAGTAATGCCACCCAGAATACCGCCTAAAATGATAACCGGTACCAATAAGGAGGGTGCTGCCTTTAAAAAACTTCTACCTGCTTCAGCCAGGGTTGCCCGCGGCCGAACGTGCCATTTTTCGCGTCTCCCAGTTAGCCAGATTATCACAAAGTATGCAGCGGCCAGGAGCAAACCAGGTATTATACCAGCAAAAAACAATTCGCCAATGGAAAGATTGGCCGCTACACCATAAACAATAAATATCATACTGGGAGGAATAATTGGTCCTAAAATTGAAGTAGCCGCTGTTAAACAGGTACTGAAAACTTCATCATAACCGTCCTTAACCATCTCCGGCTGCATGACATCGCCTAAAAGGGCAGCAGCAGCATTAGCTGATCCCAGTAATGCCCCCAGGAAACAACCTACGACTACAGTAGCATAAGCCAGTCCGCCCCGGATATGGCCAATAATGGAGCGGGTCATATCGGCTAACTTTTCTGTTACGCCGCCAAAGCCCATCAACTCTCCGGCCAGGACAAAGAGGGGAATGGCCATTAGACTAAAATTATCAGCAGCCGCAAACATTCTTTGCGGTAGCATTACCAGGAGGTTGGGATCACCCATTATTAAAGCATGCAATACGCCTGTGAACCCCAAGACAAATGCTATTGGGAGACCTATAATTAAGGTAGCTATAAATGCTAGAGCAACAATCCCCATTATTTATCGACCTCGTTTCCGATTACACTGTTAACTAATTGTAATAGCGACTGAACCAGCATTAATCCCATCCCTAACGGGATCCCCAGATAAACATAATTCATAGGCAACCGTAACGCTGGCGATTTTTGATTAGTGACACTTGGTAAGTTAACCATCTGAATACTGTAATATAATAGAAAGGCTAATAATAAGCTGTTTACAATGGTAACGATTAATGATATGCCTTTTTGCCAGCGACGTGGAAGCTTACTAACAAGCAAATCAACACAGGCTAATTGCCCTGTTTTAAGAGCTACAGCAGCACCGATAAATGTCATCCAAACCAACCCATAGCGTGCCAATTCTTCGGCCCAGATGATGGGGTTTCTTAAGAAATAGCGCCATATTACCTGAAAAGTAACTGTTATTGCCATAACGGCCACTGTAATTTGGACTAGCCATCTTGCTAACTTGTCCAAAATTTGACCGGCTTTATTCAAATATGGCATAACTTTTTCACCTTCTTAGTTTTTTATGGGGGACCGTTAAGAATGAACAGTCCCCCATGCATTTTATATTTATTTTATATTTCGTGCTGCTTTTACGAACTCAGCAATGGCAGGATCCTGAGAACTATATTTTTGTTCTACTCCTTTGGTCGCTTCAATAAAGGGGACTAATTCACTCGCTGAGAGTTCAATCATTTTAACCCCTTTAGCGGTTAGTTCACTTACGGCTTTCTTTTCAATTTCAGCAATATCTTTAACGTTTTCATCTATTACTTCTTTGGCTGCATCTTGAATGATTTTTTGGTCCTCTGGCGTAAGTGAATTAAATTTAGCGGTGTTAATCATCAGGATGGCTGGCCAGGTAAAGTGTTTTGATAAAGTAACATCCTTGGCTACTTCATAGTGTTTCTCCATTAAGATGGCGCTCAAATCCATTTCCAAACCGTCAATGACTTTATTTTGGAGACCACTGTAAATTTCACCATAGGGCATGGGCGTAGGATTGGCCCCAAGTGCTTTAAAAATATCCACATGGAGTGGCGTTTCGGCAGTCCGGAACTTCATTCCCTGTAAATCTGCCGGTGTTTTGACAGGTTTATTAACTGTAAGGATGTGACGAAAACCAGCATTATAAACAGCTAAGGCTTTAACATTATTTTTTTCCAAGCCTTTCAGTAACTTATCAGTGGCCTCGCTCTTGATAACTTTAGTATATTGATCCCAATCAGTAAACAAAAATGGCATCTGCAAAGCCATCACAATGGGATTAGTACTACCCATTGGAGCTACTGATATCTCAGCCATATCCAGTGAACCCTGCTGAACCTGTTCAAACAACTGGCGGTCATCACCAAGCTGCCGGGCTGGATAAATGGTAATCTTGATGCGGCCGTTGCTCTTTTCTTGAACTTTCTTAGCAAATTTTTCTGCAGCTACGTTCATAGGATGGGTTGGCTGGACAACATCAGCTAACCTTAAATTGATTGTTCCTTGCTTCGTTCCTTCACTTTGTTGCTTATTATTACTGCTACCACACCCAGCTATGGCTACTGTAAATAGCCCTACCACAAGACCTATTACTAGCCACTTGCAGAATCTACTCTTTTTAAACATGTATAGGCCTCCTATGCTTAATTTGTGGTGATTAATTCTTGCCACTTAAATACTTTAATCTAAATAATCTTCCAGCCTAATTGCTTCTTCACCGGGAATACGAATTCGTTCAAAACGCCCGGGCTCTGCATCCAAAGGCACCGTGGCATCAATTCCCATTTTATCACTAAGACCATTATCACTGGATGGATCTAATTTGTTTCCCAGGGCTCGCTCTACGATAAAGACATCGCGGCCAGCCTGACAGCGGGTTGCTATAGCCCACTCCACATCTTCAGGATTAAAGATGTCAACGTCTTTATCTACTACAACTACATGCTTAATTTCCTGACTACTGCTGAAGGCAGCAAAGATGGCGTTCTTGGCCTCGCCTTCATTTTGTTTATCAATGGTAATTACAGCATGATAGCGGCAGGTACCACCCGGGGTGAGATGCACCCCCTTAACATTAGGTACAGCATTTTTTATTACCTGTAATAATCCCCCCTCTCTTGGAATGGCTCCCAGTAGTAGGTGCTCCATTGTTGCTGGAACAATCGTCTGGTAAATAGGATTTCGGCGTGAGGTCATGGCAGTTAACTCTATTACCGGCTTTGGTGACGCCGGACCGTAATATTTGGGGTATTCTCCAAAAGGCCCTTCCATCTCCCTCACCCGCGGGAGGAGCATCCCTTCTAATACTATTTCCGCCTGGGCCGGGACCTCCAGGTCGACAGTCTCGCATTTCACCAGCTCCAGGGGTTGGCCATATAGAGCTCCGGCAATGGTAAATTCATCGAACCCGGGTGGCGTCAGGGCCTGGGATGCCAGCAGTAGCAGCGGGTCCAGACCGATAGCTATAGCTACCTCCAGGGGCCTGCCGGCCTCTTCAGCCGCCCGGAAGAAATGGGACAGGTGGCGCGGTAAAATCAAAATCCCCAGGCGATTAGGACCTAAAACCTGCAACCGGTGAATGGATATATTGCGTATTCCGGTCCGGGGGTCCTTGGCTACCAGGACCCCTGCGGTTATATACGGTCCGGCATCCTTCTCATGGTGAACAGGTATGGGAAGAGATCCTAAATCAACATCATAGTTAACATTTTCCTTAACAGGGGCTTTCCCGGATGCTACCAGGACACATTCTACCGGGTTAGCCTGGGCCTGGGCAAAGCGCTCTGCTACCTGATCCCTTGCTACCCCCATGGCCAGGGCCAGAATTTCCCGCGTTCCAGCGATACCTGTTACTACAGGGATTGATGAGTTGCCGGCATTATTAAATTGCAAGGCAAATTGGCCATCGGCTTTCTTTCCCACGGCCGCCAATTCATAATGCAAATCTACTTCTTTATTAACATGTTTTAAGAATCCCCTCTGTTGTAATTCAGCCAGCCACTGGCGTAAAGAGGTTAAAGCCACAATGTATCACCTTCTTGTTTACCTCTTTATCGATATGAATATCATTCTAGTTCACTTAAACCACAATTTTTCTTAGTAATTAATTAGTCAAGGCGATGGAGGTACCTAAGATAAAGGGAAGTATTAATTAAAAAGTCTTAGCCACCCTCCTTCCAGCCACCATTTTAGGCAAAATAACTGCCACAAAGATGACAAGCCCGACAATATCAGTCATGACTTCCGGCACAATCAATAACATGGCAGCACAAATAAGCAATAACCTTTGCCATTTGTTCAGTGGCGTCGAACTGTAACCGATTACCGCCATCGACATGGACCATGTGCCTACCAGGGTGGTAAAGGTAACCCATAGGATTTCTGGTAAATTTCCTATGCCGAGGAGGCCCGGGTTAAAAACGAAGGCAAAGGGTAACAGGAAGATGACAAAACTGAGTTTAAAGGCTTCTAAACCGACTTCCCACAAGTCTAGGTTAGCCAAGCCAGCCGCGGCGTAAGAAGCCAGGGCTACCGGCGGGGTAATCATGGAGAGGTTGGCAAAGTAAAAGATGAAAAAGTGAGTTACTATGGGCGCAACGCCCAGTTTTTCAATGGCCGGAGCCAGTAAGACGGCAGCCATAATGTAGGCAGCGCTGGTGGGCATACCCATGCCCAGGATTATGGCCATTACCATAGTTAAAAACAAGGCGATAAGCAGGTTGCCCTGCGAGAGCTGGGCAACTAAGCTGCTAAACCGCAGACCTAGCCCCGAGGTTGTAATAACGCCTACGATTATGCCTGCTATAGCGCAAGGAATGGCTATTGTTACCGCGGTACGTGCCGTTACCTCTAAAGCGCCAATAATTTTATAAAGGCTGGCGTGAGTATCTTTGCGCAGAAAACAAAGTATTAAGAGGGTAACTGTGCCCCAAAAGGCAGAAAACATAAGAGAACGGCCTAGTATAATCAAGGTGACCAAAACTATTATTGAACCTAAAAGATGTATGCGTGTCGCTATACTTCTTTTCGCTTCAGTTATATCAACAGCAATGGTTTTAATATTGGCTCGTAAGCTCTCGTAGTGGACTACGAAATAAAGGGCAGCGATATAAATAATGGAAGGGATGATGGCCGTTTTCATAATCTCGGCGTAGGAAACCCCGATCATGTCCACCATGATAAAGGCGGCAGCCCCCATGATGGGAGGAATAAGCTGGCCTCCTGTACCGCCGATAGCCAGGACACTGGCTGAGAATTTGGGCTTGAAGCCATTTTTTATCATTAGAGGATAAGTAAAAGTACCTACAGAGACTGTGTTAGCTGCGGCGCTGCCACTAATCATGCCAAATAGCCCGCTGGCTATAATAGTTGCCTTGCCGGTACCGCCCCGGGACTTGCTCGTGCTGACGCTGGCCAGGTCAATAAAGAGCTTGCCTGCCGGTGTAGCTTCTAAAAAGGCGCTGAAAAGCAGGAAGTAAAATACCATATTAACGGAAACTGCTACCGGCGAGCCAAAAACACCTACTGTGGAAAAGAATTGATTTTCAATAAAGTCCTGCAGGCTTATCCCCTGGTGGCCGAATAGTCCGGGAAGATGCTGGCCAAAGAAACCATAAAGGACAAAGACTAAGGCGATCAGGGGCAAGGCCAGGTTGGTTGCCCGGCGGGCGGCTTCAAACAGCAGGATTATAAAGGCCAGGCCCACAATAATATCGAGGGGATATAGGGGGTCGACCATGGGTATGCGGGTAGTAATTCGCTCGTAGTTGGCCATAAGGTAAAAAACGCAGGCAAAGGTTATAACTGCACCAACAACGTCGTACCATTTGTATCCTTTTTGGCCTTTGATTAGGGGTTTTGATACCAAAACTAAAGCTATGGCAAATGCTACATGGATGGGTCTCTGGACCTGGGCATGCAGGCTGCCAAAAATAACGATATAGAGCTGAAACAAAGTCCATGCCAGGGCTATCAAGGACGGCAAGGCTAAAAAGCGTTTATAGTCGGGTTTCTCTATTATAGAAGCCATTAAAAGTTACCCCTTTCAGGCTTGTACATTTTTAATACGGTGGAACAGTTTTCCAACTGTTCCACCGTATTGCATTCTTTATCTATTATTTCAGAAGACCGGCTTCCCTGTAATATTTTTCAGCCCCTGGATGAAGCGGTACACCCAGCCCATCCAATCGCGACGCCTTGGCAGGGTCAAAGACCTCTAGAGCTTTATGCCCCTGACGAATTCGGTCCTCGTTTTCGATAATGGCCTTGGTAATCTTATAAACTATTTCGTCGGGAACATTGCTATGGGTAATTAGGGTGCTGGTAAGGCCCAAAGTAGGTATGTTTTTATCCTGGCCTTTGAAGCTATTGGCCGGGATTTCGGCCCGCACAAAGCCGTAGCTGGAACTCAGTTCTTGTATTTTATCTTCGCCAATGGGGATAAAGACAACTGGCGTTGTAGTTGCTAGTTCAGTAACGGCCGGGTGGCCTTTCGTAATCGTTTGCATGAACATATCCGCCTTGCCGTCGCGGAAAGCATCTACAATGGCGTTAAAATCACTGTGTTCCACGGTGCCGCCCCAGGATTTGATGTCATCGTAACTGACGCCATATGCCTGCAGTACAAGTTTTGTCGCTACTTCACCTAATCCACCGACAGGAACAGTCATGAGGTGGATTTTAGGTTTCTTCTCCTTTAGCTGGGCAAGGTCAGTAATACCTAAATCCTTGCGGGCTACGATGCCGAAATAGTATTCATCCAGGTAACCGGCAATGCCGCGAATATTATCGCGTTTCTTATCGCTATATATTTCTTTGCCATCGTAGGCCCATTTATCGGTAACGTTGAATCCGATAGCCATCTGGACTTTTTCGTCGCCGATCAGTTTAGGATTGCCTACACCGCCGGCCTGGGCAAGGATGTTTACTTGCGAACCTTCAGGTAAAACTCCCCTAATTACTTCGGCAATAGTGGCACCATAAGTGTACCAACTGCTGCCCATATTAAATGTAGCTATGTTGAGTTTTAAGGGTTCATTTGCCTTAGACTGGGCCTGGCCGCTATTGCTGGCAGGGGCCTTTTCTTTTTGCCCGCCACAGGCGGCAGCAAAGGTGGCTATGGCCAATGCCATGATTAACAATAATGCAGCCAGTAAACTACGCTTAATTTTCATCTAGACTAGACCTCCTTTGTTGATAACAACTTTGTCCCTTTGCCCTTCACAGCTTAACGCCCCGCTGGCGCAGCCACTTGGGGAGCAGCTCGTTATCCACCCGTTCGCTGACTGCCGGCGCTTTCTTGAGCAGCAGCTCGGCCAGGGGTTCGCTGACGTTGATACCGCCCATGGCACCGTCAAAGATGAGGACCTTGCGGGTGCCGGTAGTCTTATAGGCAAACTCCATGGCCGCTTCCGTTGTTTCGGCCACTACTGCATGCTTCATATAGGTCAGGTTCTGGGGATCACGGTTGAAGAGGTCCGCCTGCTCCTGGCCCACTACCACCGTGGGGATGTGCTCGCTGAAGAAGGCGCTGGGATATCCCGTCCAGGCGTAGTTGTGGACGCACATCTTGATGGCCGGGTTCAATGGTGGTATATCTTTCAGGAGCGGCTTCCCTGCCTTGCCGTAGAAGGCTTCCGTGTACCAGGTATAGGCCGGCAGGGGCAAATCCAGGTCGTAGAGATCGGTATTGGCCCCGGCAAAGTTGGCGTAAATGACCCCGGCCGAGAAGACATACACCACCGGGCAGGGGAAATCCAGGGCGGCAATGCACTCGTCTATCTCGCCGAAGAGGGTCATCATCTTGCCGTAGTAACGGCAGCCGATTTGCGTCACCCGGTCGTTTAGAGCATAGAGATTGTTATCAGCATCGACGCCGATGATGCCGTTGGGTGCCACCGTGAGGAAGGAAGCAAAGGCGAACTTGCTCTGGACAAAGGGCGAGTCAAAGATGGCCCTGGCCGTAAAGTTGGCCGCCCGCGGCCCCAGGTTCTGGTGGTAGGTAGACCTGGTCTCGATACGGGCGTAGGACATGCCGAAGGGCTTCACAGCCCGGTCTACCTGGCGGTGGAAGTGGACCTCGCGCACATCGCTGTTGTGGGCATGGACAATCCAGTCAGCGTCATAGACCTTGCGGATGCCATACAGCGTGCCTATCTCGGTTTCAATGGGTATTCCCTGGTCGATGGGGGCCACGCCGATGGCCTTGCCGTCAAAGTGCTTATCCAGGCCATAGCGCTTGATATACTCTTCCGTCTCCCGGAAGCGCAGGCCCACACCGGCCCGCAGGCGGATATTCTTACACCCCGTCCGGGCTTCGATAACGTCTTTGAGGGTCTTCAGCAT
This sequence comes from Neomoorella stamsii, assembly GCF_002995805.1. Classification (GTDB taxonomy): domain Bacteria; phylum Bacillota; class DSM-521; order Neomoorellales; family Neomoorellaceae; genus Neomoorella; species Neomoorella stamsii. The sequence goes on along the minus strand of NZ_PVXL01000025.1, from coordinate 50,100 downwards.
CTCGGCGTAGGGTTCGCCCCCCAGGAGGGTGAAGCCGTGATGGGAGGCCAGGATATTGACCGAGTGCTCCGGCTTGATCCTGCTCATGTCGATATTTTTGAGGGCTTCCTCTGTAGCTTTCCGGACGGCAGCGACTCCCCCTTCACCTGGATAAATCACTTCCGGCAGGTCGGGGAAAAGCTCTTTCAGCAATACGGAGGTCATGCCCGGCAACTCGCTGACGCGAGTTTTAACCAGGGAGGGGTCAATGCCATACTGGGACTTCCTTGGTGGTATGGGTGTAATGGGAGGACGCATCAGGAATCCCTCCTTCCCTGTACAGGTGCTGCCACTACCCGGTCCAAAAGTTTAATGTCCTCGTCAAAGTAAAAGCCGCGGGTAGCATACTTGTGCTTAACTTCCTCGGGTATCTCCCACACCGTTACCGTACGGCCGTACCACTGCCAGCCGTCTTTAGGTGGTTCCGGTTTAATGCCGGCTGCTTCCAGAAGGCGCAAGATGGGCTGGATGCATTCCACCTTGCAACCAGTACGGGCCCCCGTGAGGAAAGAAATCTCTTCCGGGGACCTCGCCCCCTGCAAAATGGCGGCGGCAACTTCTTCCGCCCGCGTGGCGGTGCAGTAGCAGATGATCTGCTCCGGGTTCAGCCTGGCTCGACGGCATAGATCTTCCACCTGCTCATAGTCAACGGCGCTTACGTCGACTTTAACCACAACCGGCTGCTCCCGCTTCACCATGGTAATGGCGTAGTCCGGGCAGCGCTGCTCGCAGGCGGCACAGCCGCGGCAGCGTTCTGCGTCGACAACGGCTTTCCGGTTCACCACCTTGATCGCCAGCACCGGGCAGACCTTCTCGCAGGTTTTACAGCCCCGGCACTTTCCGGCATCGACTGCCGCCAATAAATTGACTACCTTCAAAGCTTAAGCCCCTCCCCTCTTCTGTGCAAGCTGGTAAGCCACGTCGACAATCATATCTTCCTGGCCGCCGACCATCCGCCTCCTTCCCAGCTCTACCAGGATGTCCCGGGGGTCGAGGTTGAATTTCTCGGCCGCCCGGTAGGTGTGCAAGAGGAAACTAGAGTAGACACCGGCATAGCCCAGCATCAAGGGTGCGTTGCGCACCACTTGGGGCCGGTGCATGATGGGTTCGACGATATCCTCGGCCACATCCATAATCTTGTAGAAATCGACACCCGTCTGGTAGCCCAGCTTCTCCAGCACGCCTACCAGGGCCTCGGTCTGGGCGTTGCCGGCACCGGCCCCCAGGCCACGACAGGCACCGTCCAGGAAAGTCGCACCGGCCTCTACCGCCGCCAGGGCATTGGCCGTAGCCATGGTCAGGTTGTTGTGGGCATGGAACCCGACAGGTACTTTTACTGCTTCGACCACGGCACCCACCCGGGCTTTGACATCTTCCGGTAGCATGGCCCCGGCAGAATCGGCCACATAGATAAAATCAACCCCGTAAGATTCAAAGAGTTTGGCCTGCTCGACCACCTTTTCTGGCGGTGCCATGTGGCACATCATCAAGAAACCGAAAGCCTGCATCCCCAGCTTTTTGGCCATGCCTATATGCTGCTCGCCAATGTCAGCTTCGGTAACATGGGTGGCGACCCTTACGGCTTTCGCGCCATAATGAGCCGCCATTTCTAAGTCTTCCTGGGTACCGATGCCCGGCAGGAGCAGGACTGTCAGGTTGCTTTTTTTAATAGCCCCGGCCGCCGCCTTGAGCATTCCTTCGTCGCTTAACAACGCCCAACCGTAGTTATAGGAAGAACCGGCCAGGCCATCGCCATGGGAAACTTCTATATATTCCACTCCGGCTGCGTCCAAGCCGCCGGCAATGGCGGCAATTTGCTCCGCCGTGAACTGGTGGCTTACGGCATGGCTGCCGTCGCGTAAAGTTGTATCTACCAGGTGGATAAACTTGGAGTTTTTCATGCTGCCACTTCCCCTGCTAAAATCTTTTGGGCCAGTTTTTCCGCTACGGCCACGGCTGCGGAGGTAATAATATCAAGATTGCCGGAGTACTTTGGCAGGAAATCGCCGGCCCCTTCCACCTGGATAATAGTCGTTACTTTGTTCCCGTCCAGCAGGGGCGGTACCCGGAGCTGGTAACCCGGTACGTAACTCTGGATTTCCTTCACCATGGCCTCTACCGAGGCCCGGATGGCCTGCTCGTCCGGTCGCTCTACCTCTACGTAAACAGTATTGGTCATCATAATGGGCGGCTCGGCCGGGTTCAGGATAATAATAGCCTTGCCTTTTTGGGCCCCGCCCACAACGGTAAGGGCTTTAGCCGTCGTCTGGGTGAATTCATCGATATTCTGGCGCGTGCCTGGCCCGGCGCTTTTCGAAGCAATGCAGGCTACAATCTCGGCATACCTGGCACCCGCCGCGCGGTTGATGGCATAGACTATGGGCACCGTGGCCTGGCCGCCGCAGGTGACCATATTGAGATTGGGCTCAGCCTTGACCTGGTCCAGGTTGACACAGGGCACGACATAGGGGCCGACGGCGGCCGGCGTCAGGTCAATGGCGATTTTACCGGCCTCTTTTAAAAGAGGGGCGTGCTGCAGGTGGGGTTTGGCCCCGGTGGCGTCGAAGACTATTTTTATGTCTTTATCCTCCAGGACAGCCTGGACGCCTGCGGTGGAGGTCTTGATGCCTAGCCCGCGCGCTCGTTTGATGCCTTCGGATTCGATAATGCCGGTCATCAGGGCCATCTCCAGGTGCCGGCTGCGCAGGATCTTGTACATCAAGTCGGAACCGATATTCCCCGGGCCGATGACGGCCACTTTAATTTTATCCACTGTCACATCTCCTTTTAACATTTATTCACGGCCGGGCTTTGCCGGCCAGCAACAGCGCCCATGCTATACAAATTTCAGGCTCAGGCTGCCCAGGCCGTGGAAAGAAACGGTGAAGACATCGCCGGCGCTGGCGTTTTCAGCTGCCGTGACGGCACCGGAAAGGATGATTTCGCCGGCCTCCAGGGCGATGTCAAAGGCAGCTAGTTTATTGGCCAGCCAGGCCACTGCCGCCGCCGGGTGCCCCCAGACAGCAGCACCGGCGCCGCTACTGACCACTTCTCCATTCTTCTCCAGCACCATGCCGATGAGGCGCAGGTCCAAGTCTTTGATGGGAACCATGCGGCTACCCAGGACCAAGCGGGCGCTGGAGGCGTTGTCGGCAATGGTATCCGGGAGCTTGATCTTCCAGTCGCGGATGCGGCTGTCGACAATCTCAAAGGCAGGCATGATGCCTTCCGTGGCCCGGAATACGTCGGCAATGGTTACCCCCGGGCCTTTGAGGGTGTCCTTTAAGATAAAGGCCAGTTCCCCCTCCACCCGCGGTAAAAGGAGTTCCTCCCGCCGGCAGGGCTCTCCCTCCAGGAGTAGCATGTTATCCAGCAGGTGCCCGTAGTCGGGTTCATTGACCCCCAGGAGTTGCTGCATGGCCTTGCTCGTCAGGCCGATCTTTTTACCAATAACCTTGCTGCCCCGCGCTTTCTTTATCTCAATGCCGGCCAGCTGGATGCGGTAGGCATCCTCTACCGTTAAATCCGGATAAGTAGCGGTCAGCGGCTCAATGGGCCGGCAGCTGGCTTCTGCTGCCAGGAGTTCAGTGGCAATGCCCTGGTAATCCATGTTCATGTCCTCCTTCTTTCATTACGTTGCGCCAGCGTTCCCGTAGAGCGCCGGCTATATATTCTGCCAGGGTGCCTGTCTCCAGCCCTTGTTCCAGGCCTGCAAGCAGCCGGTCACAGCCCAGCCTGGCTTCTTCATGGGGACCGGGCAGGGCCACCAGGTAAGCTATACCTACCCTGCCCACAGCAATGCGTACCCCTTCTTTATGGTGACGGTTATAATCAGGTTTAAACTTCAAGATCCAGGGGGTACAGGCCTCCGGGTCCAGGCGTAAGATGGCTTCAATGCTGAAGTCCTTGTCCTCGGCCCCGACGCCCCCGGTGGTGATCAGCAATCCATAGCCTTCTTCCAGGGCCCCTTCCAGGCGGTTGGCCGCTGTTATGGCGTCATCCTCCAGGATACCGCCGAAACTCGCCTGGTAGCCTGCTTTTTCCAGGGCCGCTATAATATAAGGTGAATTGGTATCTTTGATTTTCCCGGCTATAACTTCGGCTCCGGAAGCAAAAACCATGGCTCGCCGGGCAACAGCCTGGCTGATACCCCGGGCCATGCGGGTTGATTCTGCCAGCACCCGGGCCGCTTCTCCCGGATCCAGGGCAATGAGCCCCAGGACCCCTTCGGAATGGACGGCAGCCCCCGGCCTTAAAGTTACCCCCGGCAGCTCCGCCAGGCGCCTTAAGATTTCCTTCTCCTTGCCGGCTACTGCTTCCGCCCGCACCCGGCGTCGCAGGATATCAAAGGCCACCAGGCCCGGCCGGACGTCCACCACCATTACTTCCTGAGCTGGTAGTTCCAGGGCGGCGGCTGCTGCCGCGGCCACCTGGCCCAGGTCGGCGGCGGTTAGTTCAATGTTATCGATCCAGAAGGTCGTTTTCTCCAGCAAGTCCCATTCCACGGGGTAATCCCCCCCTTCTCACAGTATTTGACCAGGCTTAGATTGCCATATGATGCCAACAGGCTGGTGTATAATTTGCTTGAGTTGGAATATACAGGAAAATGTTATGCTTCCGTTTATAGAAAAATCCCTTCCACATCCAGGCTTAAATCTAGCAGCGGCGCATCGATAATGGCCCGGCCGACATCGACGATATCCGCCCCGGCGGCAATTACCTCCTCCAGGCCTGCCGGCGTGACGCCGCCGGCAAAGGCGAGTTTTACTTTTTCCCGCCAGCCGCCTTGCTGTGCTGCTGTCACCACTGTTGCCAGGTCCTCCAAACGGCCGGTGTCTACCATGATAATTCCTGCCCCGGCCCTTACTGCCGCCTCCGCTTCACCAGCGATGGGCCGGCCCTCCCCGCGGACCTGCACAGCGATCACCCGCTCCGGGTCATAGGCTCGCGCCCGGCTCACCGCCGGCTCGACGCCTCCCAGGAGGCGGACGTAATTTTTATCCAGGTAGATAAAGGGGCGATCGGTAATGCGGATACCGGCACCACCGGTGGCGATGGCCTGGCGCAACTCGCCCCTTATTTCCGGAGCTACCTTTTTCCAGGCGCCGCAGACGACTTTTATCCGCCCCCTGGCCTGCCGGACAAAATTAGCCGCCGCCGAGGCCACCCCGGAGGGCTTACCGATGACCCCCAGGAGCATTTCTTCAGCCCGGATAATCTCCTGAGCCCCTCCTCTGCCCCGGAAAACGCAGCTTCCCGTTTCCAGGGCATAACCCTCGGGGGCTATCCAGGTAACCTTAAGTCCCAGCTCACCGGCCAGCTCTTGTAGCCGGGCTGCCCCGGAGAATATCCCCCTTTCCCGGGCGGTGATGGCAAAGGCCAGGGTATGCCCCTCCAGGGGGGCAAAGAGATATTCCCTAAGCTCCACTGGCATCACTTCCTGCAGCAGGCCGGTAACCCAGCCCGGTCGAAATCTCCGCTGCCGTCCGGGTGACCAGTTCTATGGCCAGCTGGAACCTCTCCCCTTCCAGCCGCGCCACCGGGCCAGCTACGCTAATCGCAGCACATACTTTGCCATTATGGTCCCTTATCGGAGCAGCAACGCAACGGAGACTGTCCATAATTTCCTCATTATCTACGGCATACCCTGCCGCCCGGATCTTTTCCAATTCTGCCTCCAGCCGGCGCGGGTCGGTGATGGTATGACGGGTGTAGCGGGGTAGGCCTTTTGTGGCAATGATGCGCTTCACTTCGCTGGGGTGCAGGTAGGCCAGCAGTACTTTGCCCACGCCGGTACAGTGGGCCGGCAGGCGCATCCCTACCTGGGAAACAATCCGCAGGGACTGCTGGCTTTCCCGCTTATCAATATAAAGTACTTCCCCCTTATCGAGGATCACCAGGTGGACTGTCTCTCCCAGTTCGTCTACCAGTTTCTGTATATAGGGGCCGGCTACTTTGCGGACGTCCCAGTTATTGGCCACAATATTGCCGATTTCAAAAAGGTGCACCCCCAGACGGTAGCGGCCGTCAAAGGGCGACTGCTCCAAATATCCAAAATCCCGCATGGTCGCTAACAAACCATGGAGGGTGCTTTTGGGCAGGTCCATTGCGCGAGCTATTTCTGCCAGGGACATATCTCGCTGGTTGGCGGCCAGCAGGTCAAGTATCATTAATGCCTTGGCCACCGAGCGAATCCGCGAGGCATTATTCTGGTCCTTTATTGCCATTATGCCAGCCTCCGTTCTATATAGCCGAACCTAATTCGATGTTTTAAGTATACAATAAATCTCCCTCAAATGCTACCCTCTCCCGGCTGGCTATATCCGGCATTATCAAATGCTGTTCTGTATCTTACGTTAAAACAAATTCGCCATTAATTTTGGTATTCCTGCTGTACCATAGCCCTATTTGTTCGGCATTATCGCAAATTTATTGACCATAGTGAACGACGAAAATTCCGGTACCTCAATAACGGAATTGGCATATACTGGTGGTAATAAGGAATAATAGTAGCAGACCTGGCCTGAGTAGTAATTCTGCCCTGGCTTAAAATTAAAACCGGGAACTGGCACAGCCAATTCGTACAGGCAATCCGATTTCCGACTTCCTGCTTCTGACTTCAATATAAGAAGGAGGTACCCCGGCCGTGGATTTCCTGAGTATCATCTGGATCATCTTCCTGCTCTCGGCCTTTTTACCCATGTTGCACCAGCGGCGGATCGAAGCCGCCCGCCTGCACCTCATCCGGACCTTTGAAAGAAAGAAGAATTCGCGTCTTATTACCCTCATCCACCGCCAGGAAGCTCTGAGTTTCCTGGGCATTCCCCTTACTCGCTACATTAATATCGAAGATTCGGAGCAGCTCCTGCGGGCCATTCGTCTAACCCCCGAGGATATGCCCATTGACCTGGTCCTCCATACTCCCGGCGGCCTGGTCCTGGCAGCCGAGCAGATCGCCCACGCCATTTTGAAACACCCGGCCAGGGTAACCGTCTACATACCCCACTATGCCATGTCCGGCGGCACCCTCATTGCCCTGGCAGCCGATGAAATCATCATGGACGAAAACGCTGTCCTGGGTCCCGTCGACCCCCAGCTGGGCGAGTACCCGGCGGCCTCGATCCTTAAGGTTATCGAAGAAAAGGATAAAAATGAGATTGACGACCGTACCCTTATCCTGGGCGATATCGCCCGCAAGGCCATGCGGCAGGTGCGGGAGAGCCTGGTAGAACTCCTGGCTGAAAAAATGGAGCGCCAGAAGGCCGAAGAACTGGCCACTATTTTAAGTGAAGGCCGCTGGACCCATGACTATCCCATCGGCGTGGAGCAGTTAATAAAAATGGGGCTGCCGGTGAAAACCGGTTTGCCCCGGGAAATATACCAGCTCATGGAATTCTATCCCCAGCCGGCCGGACGCCGGCCTTCGGTCCAGTACGTGCCCCTGCCCTACAGCCGCCGCGACGGGGGGCGGCGTTAAAAATCCCAGCCTGATTAGCCGCGTGCTTAACGGGGTTACTGGCGCCTAAAATGGCGGTACCAGGGGCAGCCGCCTTTTGTGGGCACTGCAGGCGGTCATGGCCTCTATTTTCTCTTTCGCCGCCGGCGGCGCTTCCCCCGTCAGGAGATAATGGTCCAGGACTTCATAGGTGAGGCCCATCTCGCCCTCATCAGTCTGGCCGGCCCATAGCCCTGCTGAAGGGGCTTTAGTAATAATCCTTTCCGGCAGTCTTAAGTAACGGGCCAGCTCCCTTACCTGGGACTTCACCAGGTTGGCCAGGGGCAGCAGGTCCACACCGCCGTCGCCATACTTGGTAAAGTACCCCACTGCCAGCTCACTTCTATTGCCGGTGCCAATGACCAGGTAATTGCGCTCGTTGGCATGGAAATAGAGGGTCATCATCCTGAGGCGCGGCTTTAAGTTGGCCAGGGCCAGGCTCCGCCGGCCGGCTGCGTAGGGTTTTCCCGTCAGGAGCAGTACCAGCTGGTCGTAGACGCCATCCAGTACCACCTCAACCACCGGTAGTTCCAGATGCCGGGCCACCAGCCGGGCATCCCCGGCATCAGCCGGGTCGCTGTGGCAAGGCATGATCAACCCCAGGCAATTATCAGGGAAAGCCCGCCGGCAGAGGGCCGCCACTACGGCGGAGTCAATACCGCCGCTTAAACCCACCACCGCACCCCGGGCACCGGCCCTATGCACCTCCTCCTGCAACCAAGCTACCAGTTCCGTTACCATTTTGGCCGCATCCATATTTTTTACCTCCTGGGCCGCTAAACCGGCTCCAACCACAGGCCGGTAGCAGCAGATTTTAGCCGCCGGCTGAGGGCCTCTCCCCGCTGCTACGCACCTTTGCCACTTGTGGCAGCACCCCCCTGCACTGCCGGGAACACCGGGTGACCACACCTGGCGACCCGCTTGAGCAAAAAGCCCAAGCTTTTTATCACCATTTTCGACGTCGAGACGCCAATTCCTGCCGCAAGTTCATGAGCACCGGAATGACCGGCAAGGGCCGGTATAAAGATAGCCTCCGGTAACTATCCCACCCGGAGGCATTTTTCGTCCTTTAATCCTGGTAAATTTTCATGTTCTGCCATAATTTTATCTTGACTACTAAATTTCCCAACTGTTACTTACACCCGGTACTGGGGTATCCCGCCACCCACCTGGGGCGCCATTCCCATCTGGGCTCCCATCATGCCGCCCTGCTGGAGCTGCATTTGTTCCTGCTGCAAGAGCTGTTGCAGCTGGCTGATCTCCTGCTGGCTGGCCATGTTGAGCTGGTACCACCCTTTTGAATGCATAACATCCCACACAGCCTTCAAGCAGTTCTGCTCATCCTGGTAAACGGTCATAAAATCCCGCCGCAGCTGGTCGCTGGCACATTCCGTAATTGCCGTATTATAGCAGCTGGTTAAAAGCTTCTCGCTGGCCAGGCAATCGCTGCACATGGTCTTGTCGTCAAAACGTTGTATAGGCATCACCTTTTCCCCCCTACATCATATGCTGCCCGCCCAAGTGACGGATCAGGGTATTATAGTGGCGCTGGTGGGCCTGCTGCACAGAACTCAGAACCTGCTTCAACTGGGGGTCGCTGCACTGGGCCGCGTAGGCCCCGAATTTCCGGATCATCAATAATTCGTTACTTAAATTTTCCCGGAGCTGCATTAATTCAGCCTGGGTTAAACCTGCCATGGTATGGCCTCCTTCCGTATATTTATGTTACCAGGGATCATTTTTCCCCACCAGCAGGGGCCTATACATAAAAATGGTAACCAATAAAAACCAGGCCGGGGCACGTACCCCGGCTTCTCTAATGAAATATTTTATTTAAGCGGTTTTCATCAAAACCTACAATTACCTGGCCGTCAACGACCAGGGTGGGCACGGCCGCCAGGCCGCCATTACGCCGGCACAATTCCTCCCTGGCCCGGTCATCCACGCTGATATCCTTTTCTTCATAGTTAACACCTTGCTGGGAAAGATACTCTTTCACCGTCTTGCAGGTGGGTCAGGTTGGAGTGGTGTAGACGATGACATTATCTGGCATGAGGCTAACCTCCCGGGAGACTTTTTTCTTAGTCTGCCAGGAAGCCGCAAGCTTTATGCCTTTACCTGTAGCAAACCCGGCCAGTCACGTACGGCTACAGCATCGCTCCTTCACCCTCTACTTGCGTTTTAACAGGGAACCCAGGGCCGTTTTGGCGCTGCTTAAAGTTACACCAATAAAGCCATACCCGTGCAAGATAGCTTCCAGGGCCGCTAGCACCTGTTCAATGTCCCCTTCGGTGACAATCAAAGGCGGTTCCAGGCGGATAACATTGGGATTATTCAATGTATAAGCCGTAATCACCTGGTGTTTATTCATCAATTCCCCGGCCACCAGGGACCCGAAATATTCCCCGGCCAGCTCATTCACCTTGCCCCGGGTAAGTTTGTCGAACCACCCTCCCACGGGCTGGTTAAACTCCAGGCCGATGAGGAGACCCCGGCCGCGGACTTCTTTAATTAGGCCATATTTCTCTTTAAGCTGCCGCAGCCGCTCCAGGAAGAAGCGCCCTCTGGCTGCCGCCTGACCCGCCAGGTCCTGGTCCAGGATGCTCTGCAGGGCCGCCAGGCCGGCAGCCGCCGCCAGGGTATTGCCGCCAAAGGTGGAAGTATGGAGCAAAGCCTTATCCATGCCGCCGTAGGCCTTATCCCAGACAGCCGGCCGGGCAATATAAGCGCCAATGGGCATGACACCGCCGCCCAGGGATTTGGCCAGGCACATGATATCCGGTACCACACCCTCATGCTCGCAGGCAAAAAGATAGCCTGTCCGGCCAAAGCCCGTCTGGATCTCGTCGAGGATTAACAGGCTGCTGTAGCGGTCGCAGAGGTCCCGCGCCCCCTTAAGATAGCCGTCGTGGGGGACAATAACACCACCCTCACCCTGGATGGGCTCGACGATAAAGGCAGCCACATCGCCACCGGCCAGTTTGGCCTCCAGGGCCTCCAGGTCATCATAGGGTACCGCCTCGCAGCCTGGCAGTAAAGGAGCAAAGGGACGCTGGTATTTCTCCCGCCCGGTGACGGACAGGGAACCAAAACTTTTGCCGTGGAAGGAATTCCGGCAGTAGATGATCTTCTCCCGGCCGGTGGCGGCCCGGGCCAGCTTCAGGGCGCCCTCCACAGCCTCGGTGCCGCTGTTGCAGAAAAAGACCCGCTCCAGGTCCCCGGGCGTCACCCGGGCCAGGTTGTGGGCCAGGGCAGCGGCCAGGGGATTCAAAGAGGCCTGGAGGAGATTGGGCCGCCCCATGACCCTTTTAATGGCGGCCAGTACCTCCGGCGGGTTGTGGCCTAGATTGAGAGCGCCATAGCCACCCAGGAAGTCCAGGTAGCGTTTGCCCTCCCTGTCCCAGACGGCAACCCCCTCCGCCCGGACAAAGGCCTTGTCAAAATCCAGCAGGGCCAGCATGCCCGCCAGGCCGGGATTAGCATAGCGGCGGTATACTTCCCGCGTCTCCTGGCGGGAAAACTCCATGGCCTCTTCCAGGCTAAATAACTTTTCCTCAGCCAATCTCTTCACTTACCTTTCCAGAAAATAAAAATGACCTCAAGAGCCTTCTCTCAAGGCCATTTTACCATCTTTACCCGCTTTCTGTCTAATGGGTCTGGCAACAATTTTCCCCTTCCACCGCTACGGCCACAGCTTTTCCTTCTTCCGCCCAGATGCGGTCGGCCACCTCTCCCCAGGCCCGGGCATAGGGAGCCAGTTTGGCGGCAAACTCGGCTGCCGTCTCGTCATCATGCAACTGGGTTGAGCGGGCACCCGACTCGGCCACAATGTCCCGCAGCATTTCCGGGTTATCAATGAGGGGGCAGGGACGGCGCAGGTTCTGGTTAAAGGGCTGGCGCTTCTGGTAGGCCCGGAAAAGGGGGTTCTGCAGGGCTTCCACCAGGCTCACATCCTTGATATTGCAGGTACTGTAGTGGACAAAGGCGCAGGGCTCGACTTCACCGGCCGCGTTAATATGGAAATAACGCCGGCCACCGGCGATACAGCCGTTGCTGGCCTCGCCGTCGTTCCAGAAGTCCACCAGGAAGATAGGTTTGGTCCGGCGGAAATACTGGATACGCTCAAACATCCAGGCCCGCTGCGATGGGGTGGCCATCATTTCCAGGTCCACGTCTTTGCCAATGGGGATATAGGTAAAATACCAGCCAAAGGCAACTCCTTTGTCCACCAGCATATCAACAAAGGCGTCGCTGCCAAGTTCCTCGGTATTATTGCGGCTGTAGGTTACCGATACTCCATAGACGGCCCCGGCGGCCCGCATGAGGTCCATGGCCTGCATAACCTTGGCGAAAACACCTTTGCCGCGGCGGCTATCAGTTCTTTCCTCAAAACCTTCCAGGCTTAAGGCTACCGTAATATTACCCAGGCGGACCATATCGTCGACAAATTTTTGTTCAATTAAAGTACCATTGGTAAAGAGGTGGAAAACCTGGTCGGGATGCTTCTCTGCCAGCCGGACAATATCGTCGCGGCGCAGCATGGGTTCACCGCCGGAAAGAACAATAAAATTAATGCCCAGCTTCTCGCCTTCGGTAACAATGCGGTCCATGGTAGCAAAATCCAGTTCTTGCGCCCGCTGGTAATCCCCCGCCCAGCAGCCCAGACAGTGCAAATTACACTTTTCCGTTGGGTCCATTAGGATGGCCCACGGTACGGCGACACCGAGTTTCGCCGCCCATTCCTTCTGCCGCGGCACACCGATAAAGGTTGAATTAACAAAGAAATCCATGGCCAGGCGCTGCCTGACATTGGGGTGGGTCTGGGTCAGTAGTCGCTGGGCAAATCGGTACCAGTTGCCATTTCTATCCGCTAAAACTCTCTTAACATTGGCCACCATCTCCCGGTGATAGGGATCCCGGGCCAGCTTTTCAGCTACGGCAATCAGGCGGGGAATATTCTTTTCCGGGTTATTAAGGATTAATTTAACCCCCTGCTCCAGCAACTTTTCCCCCACATAAGTTGCCGCCAGGTTCACGCGCAAGACCTCCTTTCCAGCTTTATAAACACAAAATGGTAGCCCTTACGTCCTGTCAACGCCGGCTACCACCCCCCAAAACTCCCAAAAGACCAATTTTTGTTTTTATTATACGCTTCCGGCCATATCTGGTCAAGGGTTCCCTTCTGGGTAGAAACTGCTTCTTATATTATTCTCTTTAAGGGTCAAAACTAGCAACTGGATAGGGACCAATACTGCAAAGGAGGGCTTTTAAAAAATGACTGTAGGCACCAAAATGCACCAGACCCTCACCAGCCTGGAAGGCGCCGCCGCCGATCTGAAAACCTATGCCCTGGAAACCCAGGATAAAAACGCCAAGAAGCAGTTTACCGATTACGCCAACCAGATCGAAAATATCGCCCAGGGCTTAAAGGGCCGGGTCAACTACCTGGAAAGCCAGGAACCCCAGTACAAGGTTTTCCAGCAGGCGCAGGGCAAGATGCAGTAGCGTCCCTTTAGCATAGCCCCCGTTAACACGGGGGCTTATATTTATAGCCTATGCCGGGATGGAAAAGAATACAACGCACTATGCGAAAAAAAGCTGGGGAAAACGCTCTAAAGGCCAAAATAAAAAAGGCCCGCAGACCTTGATTTATGGTGCAAGAGTCGGGACTTGAACCCGCACGGACCTAAAGGTCCACGAGATTTTAAGTCCTAAGATATGCGTCCTTCCTATCATGGTTTATCTGCCCTGTCCTAAAAATAAAAGCATATATTTATCAATCGCTTTGTATTCCGGCACCATCTCAACCCTTCCGGCATCAATTGGGCACCAAATTAAAACGCTGAATTTGTTTTCTCTGATAACAATAAAATTCACCGCCGCGTGTATGAGGGTTGTTGCTATTAGCCACGCCCTCAAGAACGCGGCGGGACCCGGCCAGCGGCTGAACAAAAACGGCCCTGCTCATTGTTTCCCCTCATAAATATAGCGGCGAAAGTTTTTCGCCATATCCCGCGGGCCTGCGCCCATACCTATTATTTTTAAGGCCTGCTCTATATCCTCTGCACTTCTGTCCACAGGTTGAGATAATTCCTTTCTTAAGAAATCCACTTCCATTTCGGTATTAAATTTTCTTTCAAGGTTATTTACCCTTGCTTCCAGCTCATTAAGCCTTTGCTCGAGACCCACTGGCACTTTCCCCCCCTGGCACATTACTTTACTTTAAATATATCACGTTTCCTTCCTCTATACAGCCATCTGCTATAGCTCTTTTAAAAACACAAGCAAATACTGAAAAATTATAGCTCGACCCCTTCGCTTGCAATAGCCCTGCGCAAAGATTCGCGGCAGTCTTCCGGGTCAACCAGATCAACTTTAAATTTTTCGCTAAGACCCGTCACCGCCCCTACTGCGGCATAAAACCGTTCGTCCGGGATGCCCCAGGCCGCCAGGTCAATATCGGACCAGCGGGTAAAACGGGAACGGTCAACAAGGGAGCCGAAGACCACCACTTTTTGGGCACCATATTTCTCTTTTAAGACTGCTGCAGCTCTGGCAGCAACCTGCCAGGCTTCTTTATAACGCTCGGTTAGGGAGGGGTCAGGTTTTGAAAAATCGTCGGTAAAAGTCAAAGGGTATTTTTTCGCATAATAAGCAGCCAGTTCTTCAGGTTGGGTACCCATATTTTAGCCCCCTGCTAAAACAGCTTTATGTAGCCTTGTTTCTCATTCTTTTCCTGCAATGTAGTAATTTAAGTATACCACAGGTTAATTATATATGGAGTTATTTTCCACCACTTGAACCGGTTATCTTGTAAGCGGGAGCCAGAAACTGTCTATCTGTTGCTTTGCTTCACCGTTCACGCTTCCGCCCGGGTATTAGGACCCGGCGGCCAGGTCGTTCTCGTTCAACCGGCTGATGGCGATAACTGGATTAACCTGCAGGGTACCGATGGCCTGGGCCACGTCAAAGACATCCTGGTCGGTAGCCGCTGGTTTCACCCGGCTGTAGGAGCGCAGCCGGTAAACGGGCTGTCCGTTTGTATCGGTCCCCGTCTGCGGGCTTCCTGCCAGGAAATCGGTACAATTATCTCATATTTTCTTTTCCTAGCCATAAAAAGATCACCTTTTTCTAGGCGGTGCTAGCGTTTCGTGTAATTTTGGATACACGAGATTTTTGGCCCAACTACCCGATACTCCTCTCTTTAGCTACACGATACTATAAAATAAAAAACGATTTATGGGTCGATTTGTTAAGCCCATAAACCGCTGATTCTCTAGCTGGTGCGAGAGGCGGGACTTGAACCCGCACGGACCTAAAGGTCCACGAGATTTTAAGTCTCGGGCGTCTGCCGGTTCCGCCACTCTCGCAGGCAGAAAATATTATAGCATATAACGGTGGGGATATTCAATACTAAGTTTTAAACTCTCCTGTCACCCGCCGGTGACACTGCGGTATTTTACTGAGCGCCTTGGAGTAGATGTCGCCAGTATCTCCCGGTAAAAACCGGATTATTTCACATAAAATATTCCCCCGGCGGTTGCCACCGGCTGTCCGGCAACAGCCATCCTTGCCTCTGTTACTACTATCTTTTCGCCGTTGTGGATTACCATCCCCCGGCACTCCACCACCTGGCCAGCCTCTACCGGCCTTAAATAACCAACCTGCAGGTTCAGGGTAACAGCCTGCCTGCCAATAGAACGCACGGCAATACCCATGGCCCGGTCGGCCAGGGCAGCATAGACGCCCCCGTGGAGGATCCGCCAGGAATTCAGATGCCTGGGAAGGACTTTCAAGCGTACTAGGCCCCGCCCCGGCCCTACTCCGGCTACTTCTATACCCATCAACTCAGCAAAGGGATTGTCCGGTTGAACGATGGCCTGCCATTTTTCCGCATCAAGTTCACCTAATGCCCAGGAAAAATCCCCTCCCATAATGCCACCCCTTCTGCTATAATGAATCGCAAACGGGTTACCCTGAAAAAATTACTGTGCCTCCTAATGCTATAAAGGACAAAGGAGGGATTAATCTGGCAACTTTACAAGAACGCATCAACCAGTTGCAGGCGGAAATTGCCGATTTGAAGCGGCGTTTCCCTGCCCATTCCTTAAAGCCCGCTATGTTCCAGCAATTGGAAGACCTGGAAGAGGAGCTGGAAAAGTTGCTCCAGCAACAAAAGGAGGAACAATTCCATCCTAACAGTTAGCTGCTGATATGTCAACTTCTGGGAAGTAAGATGCTGCAGGTTCAGGCGTAAATTGCAGGCAACACCTGGATAATACAAAAAGACCATTTGCCCACCGGCAAAATGGTCTTCCACCTACCAACCTGGAGGCGCGGGCCGGATTTGAACCGGCGAATAGCGGTTTTGCAGACCGCGGCGTTAGCCACTTCGCCACCGCGCCAAGGTAAAAAAATGGAGCGGAAAACGGGATTTGAACCCGCGACCCCCGCCTTGGCAAGGCGATGCTCTACCGCTGAGCTACTTCCGCTCGCTCACTGCATGTTAGATTATAGCACGGGCAAAAAGTCCTGTCAAGCATCCGCGATCACTCAGGCTAACCAAAAGTATAATCTTACCGGAGGAAGAGGTACCATTATACGGCCCCACTCTCGCTCCTGCCCGTCAGGATATACTCCAGTTCCGCCTGGACAGATGGGTTAGTGAGGGCAAAGACCAGGTCCCCTGCTTTCAGGACCGTATTGCCACAGGGGACAATGGCCGTATCACCCCGGACAATAGTCACCAGGATACATTCGTTGGGAAATGGTATCTCCTTGATTTTCCGCCCCAGGACAGGGGCATCAGGACCAAGTTTAAACTGAATCATTTTTAAATCTTTAATGCCCTGCATCCACAGGGCCGTAGTCGCATCCATATCCACCCTTTCCTGGATTAATCCCAGGATAAGGGACGCCGGGCCAATTACCTGGTTGACCCCCAGCCAACGGAAGAGCTTCTCATTGCCCGGATTATTCACCAGGGCCAGGGTACGTCTGGCTTTAAACTGGCGCTCCGCCAGCTGGCAGATTACCAGGTTATCCTGGTCGTCATCCGTGATAGCAATAACTATATCAGCCTCTCCAGCTCCGGCCTTTTTCAAAACCTGTGGTCTGGTACCGTCACCAATGACTACCGGCAGGCCGAGTTCCTGCTTAATTTTCTCACCCTTTTCCTGGTCATTTTCCACCACCACTACTTCACAACCCCAGGCGGCACACTGTTTGGCTACCTGGTAGCCAACCTTACCGCCACCGACTACTACAATCCTCATGACCCAACCCCTTTCTGCTATAACTATTCGCCACCACATCCCCGCTTCCTGCCGCTGGTAAATTTTATTCTTTCCGGGCTGGTTTCTGCACCGGCCGGTACCCCGCTGGTCACTTCCTTACGCCTGCAGGTACAGACCGGGACAGGAGAAAAAGCTTGATGATTTGACGGTGGCCATTAATGACCTGGCCCGGACCCTGGGGAAAAAGTCCTAATATGCCGGCAAACGCCGTAACTGCCCGGTAAAACTAAAGCGCGAACTCCGCTAGGAAAACAAAAGCAGCCCCTTGTGACATGGGAGGAGCTGCTCTTCAGGTTTTTAAAACATTTTAACTTACCCCCACGACCCGGCGGGCCTCTGCGAGGAGCTGAACCCAGGTGGGCGGCGGCATTGGTTCAGGTCGCCCTGAGGTCCGGGCAATCAGGCTTAAAGCCTGCCATCGTTGCTGCATCCGGGCGTGGAGGTGGGCGACGTAATCCCCCAGCTCGCCATCAAGCCAGGCTTCCAGGTAATTGCAGACATAATCGCCGTCAGAGGCATCCCCGATTTTGTAATAGGCAGCGCGGGTACCCCGGACGCGGCCATTAGTGGTATAGGGCAGCCACCAGGGCCGGTAAGGCTCGTCTACATTATCGCTGTGTAAATAACGGATATATCTGTTGCCGGCAAGGCCCGACAGGGCCGGTTTCATCCAGAAGCGGGCGGCGGCGCCCACATGCAAAACACGGCCTTCACCAAGGAGAAGTAGCTGCCACTGGACGGCCCGGGCCTGATGCAGGTAGGTGCTGCCTGCTTTTGAAGGTAGGCCCTGGAGCTGGAGGATGGCGGCCTCATGGGGAGAGAGATCACCTTCCATAGCCCGGCGGGCAGAATTAAAGCTAATAACCTGCTGGACGGCAGTAGCAGCTATTTCCCCGCCAGCGCCCTGGCTACCATCCTGGCCGGTAATGATGACTTCCGTTCCCTCCCGGGTAAGGCTACTATTACTACCCTGCTCCTTCAAGGCCTGTACTGCCTGCCGCACGTCTTCTTCCAGTTCCGGCCAGATGATATCCGTCCTGTATTTCCAACCGGAGCCGAACTTGGCGGCCACTCTTTCCAGCTGGGATTTAACTGTACCCTGCTGGATTGTCAGAGCCGTTGCTATCTCCCAGCGCTTTAAACCGGCCCGGGCCAGAAGGGCCACCTGGAGCTCAAGTTTTGCTAAGTTGAGACGGGCATCAATAACTTTCTGGCAATTGCGGTCCATTTGATTCCTCCTGCTTCGTAAGCCCACCTCTGTCAGGCGGGCCAGCAAAAGATCCTTTAGATAAAATTCGCTTAATGCCTTCTATAGCCTTAAAAATTTTTAATGGTATAATGAACCAGAAAAGGAGGGTTTAATTATGAGCCTGGCACATTAGGAGATAGCTGCCGCCGGGGGACTTACTTATGAGGATTATGTTGTTTTCTCAACCGCCGCCAGCTCCTGATTCCTAAAAATGTGCAGGCACGCCGGTCCTGGTGGTAGAAATATTCAAAGGGATTGGCTAAAAAATCTTATAAAGGCGGCCTGGTTAGCCGCCCTAATAAATGTACTCCCGCTAATAAGTAAGCTTTACGGCTCCATTTTCAGTGACCGCATACGTATCCTCTACCCCGGCGCTGCCCTGGCCCGGGAAGACAAATTTGGGCTCCAGGGCAAAGACCATACCGGTTGCCAGGACGGTCTTATCCCCCCTGGCAATCACCGGCCACTCGTTCAATTCCAGCCCGATGCCGTGGCCAATATAACTCACCTGGCGGCCATGACCCATAAAATGTTCGCCCAGCCCGGCCCGGCTGGCCATAGTTACGGCCAGGTCATAAAGTTCGCCTGCCATTACCCCAGGCCTGGCCTTCTCCGCCACCCTGGCTGCTATTTCCATGGCTACTTCCTGGGCTTTCTGCAAAACAGGTGCTACGTCTTCGTCCAGGTAAATCCGCGTCTGGTCGACGGTATAATCGCCATACACGCCGGCGTAGTCAATGAGCAGGGGTTCTCCTGCTTCCCAGCGGTGCCGGCTGGGACCAAGGGGGTAAAGGGGTGTTAGGCCGCGGCCGGCCAGGGGAATGTCGAAACAGGAAGCCAGGGCTGCATTGGCCCCGGCCGCCACAATGCCCGGTATCATTCCCTGCTCCTGGCCACGGAAACGTTTCGTACCCTGGTGGCCCAGGCGGCGGGCGTAACCTTCAAACTCGGCGGCAATTTCCAGTTCCGTCATCCCCGGCCTTATTACGCTACTTATGTACTTGAAGACCTCGGCGTGCCTGTCCGCTGCATACCGCAGGGCCTCCAGTTCCTGGCCGGACTTGACCATGCGCTGGGACCGCAATATTTGACTTATGTCCACCCACTGGCAGTCCGGGAAAAGCTCCTGGTAGCGCCGGAACAGGCTTAAAGGGATGACGTCCATTTCTAAACCCAACCGCTTAAGCCCGCTCCAGCCGGCCCCTGCTATTAGCCCTGGTATTTCTTTAAAGCTGCTAAGGGGCAGTACCTGATTTAAGGCAGCCTCCGCCTGCGCCCGGGTGGTATCCCGGTAGGCCAGGAGCAAGGGTTCTCCCATCGCCGGGACAAACAGGTGGCAGCTCTGGGCCGTACCGCTCAGGTAATACAGGTCGGCAGCCTGGAAAATAAGGGCGCCATCTAATTCCCGGGCCTGCAGGGCTTCCTGGAAACGCTTGAGACGCTCTTGGTATTCAGTGGTCATTGTCAGCCTCCATGATTAACCTTTCTAATTCTTATTCTAAGCCACGAAAATGCTCCTGGCAACCACCGGGATAATAGAAAAGGCCTGGTTTCTTCCAGGCCTTCCGTGCTGGTGCCTCAGGGCGGAATCGAACCGCCGACACGAGGATTTTCAGTCCTCTGCTCTACCAACTGAGCTACCGAGGCATGTCTGGCGGAGCCGACGGGATTTGAACCCGCGATCTTCGGCGTGACAGGCCGACATGTTAAACCGCTACACTACGGCTCCTCTTCTGGTGGGCAGTGGCAGGATTGAACTGCCGACCCCCTGCTTGTAAGGCAGGTGCTCTCCCGCTGAGCTAACCGCCCTCATGTACCTGTCGCGTAAGATATTATAGCATGGTACTCCCCCGAAGTCAAATATATTTTCTCCCTCAGTTATTTTACCTTCCCCAGGCAAGGATGGCCTCGCGGACGATTTTGGCCGCCAGGATGGCGGTAATATTACCCTGGTCGTAGGCCGGGCAGACCTCCACCAGGTCGAAGGCCACCACGTTGGCCTCCCGCAACAGGTAAATGGCCTGCAGGATCTCCCGGGGTGGGCAGCCCCCCGGTTCGGGGGTACCGGTGCCGGGGGCGAAGGCAGGGTCCACGACGTCAATATCTATGCTGACATAAAGGGGGCGGGAGCCCAGTTCGGGCACCAGCTTTTCCAGGGGGGTAGTGATGACATCCATAAAAAAGTTGGTTTCTTCCTGGCCATAGGCGAATTCGCCCCAGGTGCCGGAACGAATGCCAAACTGGTAAAGGTTGCCCGGGCCAATTTCCTCCGCCGCCAGGCGCATGACGGTGGCATGGGAAAGCCTTTCCCCCAGGTATTCCTCCCTTAAATCGGCATGGGCGTCAAAGTGGAGGACAGCAAGATTGGGGTAGCGGCGGCGGGCCGCCCGGATGAGGGGGTAGCTCACCAGGTGTTCACCCCCCAGAAAAAGGGGGATCTTTTTGTCCTGGAAAAGGGCGGCAGCAGCAGCCTCCATACGTTCCAGGTTGGCCTCCAGCCGGCCCGGTACCAGGTCAAGGTCACCGGCGTCGTAAAAAGGCACCTGCCCCAGTTCTCGCTGCAGGTAAGGGCTGTATTCCTCCAGGACTTCGGACACGGCACGAATGGCCTGGGGGGCCCAGCGGGCGCCGGGGCGAAAGCTGGTGGTAGCGTCAAAGGGGATGCCCGCCAGGACCACCCGGGCGGCCTCATAATTATCGCCGCTGGCCAGGAAGCCCTGGTTTTTTACATAACCTGCCAGCACTTGAATTGTTTCCTCCGTTTCAACCATTTTTACATAACTATATTACCTGGCCGGCACTGGGCGCGGAACCCTGCAGAGAGGGGCCCACCTAAAACTCCTCTTCGTCCCGCTTTTCTAGAATCTCCTGGACGAAGGGGGGCAGGGCAAAAGCCCCCTGGTGAATAGCCGGGGTGTAGTAGCGGGTCACCAGCTGGGGTGCCTTTTTCCAGTCGACCTCCAGGGGATCATATTCCTTGCTCCCCAGGCTGAAGCTCCAGAGGCCGCCGGGGTAAGTGGGTACCGTTCCCAGGTACAGGCGGGCAATGGGGAATATCTCCGCCAGGTCGCGCTGGATGCGGCGGATGAGCCTGCCGTTAAAGAGGGGGGACTCGGTCTGGGCGACAAAGAGCCCGTCCGGCTTTAGTGCCCGGTAAACGTTACGGTAAAACTCGGCACTGAAGAGACCTACCGCCGGGCCAATGGGATCAGTAGAATCAACGATAATCACGTCATAGGTATTTTCCATCTGGCGGACGTGCTCGATGCCGTCTTCAAAGCGGATCTCCACCCGGGCATCATCCAGGCCGCAGGAAATCTCCGGCAGGTATTCCCGGGCGTTAGCCACCACCCGGGCGTCAATCTCCACCAGGGTAGCCTTTTCAATGCTGGGATGTTTGATAATCTCCCGGATAACGCCGCCGTCACCGCCGCCAATGACCAGGGCTGTGCGGGGATTGGGGTGGGTATTTAAAGGTACGTGGGCGATCATCTCGTGGTAAAAGAATTCATCGCCAACGGTTGTCTGGATGATGTTATCCAGGAGCAACATGCGCCCGTAAGACTCCGTTTCCACCACGGCCAGGTCCTGGTAGGGCGTTTTTTCATGGTGCAGGGTTTTTTTCAGCTTGACAGATATGGCCAGCCCGGGGGTTTGTAGTTCGGAAAACCAGATGCCTTGCAAAGTCAACAACTCCTTCCTTTTATCCAGAAAGCTATCATAGCAAAAAAATACCTTCACCTCAAGGCCTGCCAGTTAAATAATGCCCATGACCGCCTGGGCTATACTGACGTTATGGATGTTGAGACGCAGGAGCTGGTTAATAAGGTCCATGTGAACGGACGTGGTTTCTAGACTCAGGCGGTTTTCCTGCTGCAGGCGCTGGAAATGGGAGTAACGCAGGTTCTTTTCCAGGCGTAAGATCTCGGGATGACCCTTTATGACCCTGGCGGCCATGGCTTCGTCACCGGTAGCAAAGGCCTGGATGACCGTCGTAAAGTTCTCTTTAACTTTATTGAACATCTCCTGGAGTTCAGCCTGCCCCGCAGGGGAAAATTCCACCCCGCTGGCTTCGATTTTCCGCCACTGGTGGGCCATTTCCACGACCACGTCGCCAATATGCTCCAGGTCATTGGCTATATAGAGGAGTCTGGTCTGGGCCACTAGCTGGTCGTCGGTAAGGTTACCCTGGTTCAACTGGGCGAGGTACCTGGCCACCGCCCGGTAGAGATAGTCAAGGATATTATCCAGGCCGCGCAGCTTTTCCAGCAACTCAACCTCCCGCTCGGCCAGGGGCTGCATCACCCGGGGAAACATTTCTTCCCGGATGAGGCCGGCCATGCGTAAAAGCTCCTGGGTCGCCCGGGCCAGGGCCAATTCGGGTATATCCAGGACTTTTGTATCCAGGTATTTGGCCACCTTTTCTTCCTCGGGGGCGTCGGGGAGGATCCTTTCCATAAGGCGGCCCACCCACGGAGTAAAGGGAAGAAAGACGAGCATGTTAATAATATTGAAAAGGGTGTGGCCGTTGGCCACCTGGTGGGCAATATCCGGGGATGTCAGCCGGGATAAATGGCTGTACAGTCCCAGGAAGGGTAAAAAGAGGAGGACACCGGCCAGCTTAAAAAAGAAATGGGCCAGGGCCACCCTTTTGGCTTCCCGGGAAAGGGCAATGCTGGAAATGAGGGCCGTAGCCGTGGTGCCCAGGTTGGCTCCCAGGACCATGGCCAGAGCCGGTTCCAGGGGCAGGGCTCCCTGGGCGGCCAGGGTCATGGCCAGGACCACCGTCGCCGCGCTGGCCTGGACAATGCCGGTAAAAAGGGTCGCTGCCAGCATCATTACCCAGGGGTGGTCTGCCAGGGGGCTCAAGGTACTCACAAAGCCGGGCAGGGTATTTAAGGGTGCTACGGCCGTACCCATGAGGGCCGCACCGTAAAAAATAAGGCCGAAACCGAGGACGGCCTGGCCCAAGTGGTGCCAGCGCAGGCGCCTGGCAAAAAGATAAGGGATGAGGCCGGCGACCACGGCCCAGAGGGCGTAGTCGCTGAGGCGCAGGGCAATGAGCTGGGCCGTAAGGGTAGAGCCAATGGCCGCCCCCAGGATGACCCCCAGGGCCTGGCCTAGGCTCATGAGTCCCGCGCTGACAAAACCCACCAGCAGCACTGTGGTGACGGCACTGGTCTGGAGGAAAATGGTCACCACCAGCCCGGCCAGCATGCCAAAAAAGCGGTTTTTCGTTACTGCCCCCAGGAGTTGCTGCACCTGGCGGGCTGCCGCTTTTTGCAGGCCGGTGCTGATGAGGTGCATCCCGAAAAGGAAAAGGGCCAGCCCCCCTGCCAGCCCGGTGGCGATGGTGAAAAACAACGTGCTCAAGCTATTATCCCTCAAAATTGCCGGTGTTGGCCCTTTTATTCCCCAACCCCGGCAGGACGGTTTTCTGTGGTCCCTGGTAGTCTTTGAAGGCGCGGCGCTGGCCCGTCTCCCGGTAGACGACCATCTCGGCCACGTTCACGGCATGGTCGGCAATACGTTCCAGGTAACGGGCCACCAGGGCCAGATAACTGGCCTGGTCGACATATTCCGGCCCCCGCTTCATAAAGCCCACCAGTTCGTCGTACAGGTCTTCAAAAAGACGGTCGACGGCGTCATCGGCGCGGACTATCTCCCTGGCCGCTTCCAGGTCGCGGTCCACCAGGGCCTGGAGGCTTTGCCTCAGCATGGCCCGGGCCAGGTCGCTCATCCGGGGAATATCCACCAGGGGCTTAAAATACGGTCCCAGGCGGGTGAGGCGTTCGGCCGCCTCGGCAATATTGACGGCGTAATCGCCGATGCGTTCCAGCTCTTTGCCTACCCGCATGACGGTGGCCAGGGTACGCAGGTCTTCGTTAGTGGGTTGCTGCAAAGAGATCAGGTCCAGGGCCGCCATCTCGATATCGTAATCCAGGTTATCGGTAACATCGTCCCCCTGAATCACCTGCCGCGCAAGATTGCTGTCCTGGGCCTTCAAGGCAGCCAGGGCCTTATCCACCTGGCCGGCAACATAATCACCCATCCGTAAAATTTGATTTTGCAATTCCAGCAGCGCCCGGTCATAGGCATTAAGTGGCCGGCCCATGGGACTCCCTCCAAGACAAATTTACCTTATATTATATTCCTCTTGCCACCGGGGATAAAGGGCCGGCGTACTGATTTTTTGCCCGGCTTTCCCGGGCTTTGGTGAAAGCTCGAGTTCCCCCGGTTTCAGGGTTAATTGCCCTGTTGCCGGGCCCGGCCTGCTGGCGCCAGGATCCTGGCTTCAATCAGGTCCACCAGGCCGGCAGCATCGTCCAGGTCATAGCAAGGGACGTCAATGGCCAGGGGTTCGTCGGTGGCCACGGCCAGGAGTTCTCCCGGGGTGCAGAGGAGTTCGCCCCCCACGGCCGCCCGGTGGACTTCAATCTTGGGCTTATCACCGCGCTTATAGCCCTCGGTGATGATGAGGTCGACATGATGGATGCGTTCCGCAATGGCGTCCAAGGGCAACTCCGTATCTACCTTTTCAATGAGGGCCATTTTGGTGGGTGAAGAGATGACGACAACGTTGGCCCCGGCTTCGGCGTGGCGCCAGGTGTCTTTGCCGGGGCGGTCGATGTCGAAGCCGTGGGTATCATGTTTGATAGTAGCGACTCGGTAACCTCGCCGTTTTAACTCGGGTAAGAGTTTGGTGAGTAATGTTGTTTTCCCGACGTCGGACTTGCCGACAACGGAAATAATGGGAGTTTTGCTTGTCATGGAAAACCTCCTTACTTTTACCGTTGTTCCCTTCAGCTAAGCATAACCACCGTTACTTCCTCCCCGGGCCCGGGAGCAGTACCGGGTGGCAGGTCAATTAGAGCGTTGGCCCCTATAGCAGCGCGGATGCCGCCGGGCCGGCGCGGCAGGGGCGTGACCTCCCAACCGCTACCGCTGGCCCGGGCCTGGGCCCAGAGGAAAGCCCGTTCCACCCGCGGCCGGTCGATGGCTGCCGTCAGCCTGGCCGGGAAAGTTACCGGCGCCGGTTCCCTACCTCCCAGGGCCCGGATAACCGGCCTCGCCAGTAGGTAACAGGCCACCAGGGCTGCCGGTGGGTTGCCGGGCAGGCCCAGCATCAATTTTTCCCCGGAGCGCGCAGCTATGACCCGCCGGCCGGGGCGGATATTTAGTTCCGTAAAGAGCACCTCGCCCCCGACCCGGGTAAAGGCGGCGGCTGTGAAGTCACAGGCGCTGCCGCCGGCACCGCCGGTGGCCAGGAGCAAATCGCCCTCCTCCAGGGCAGACCGGTAGGCCCTTACCTGTTCCTCCAGGTTGTCAGCCAGGGGACCCAGGGATATTACCCGCCCGCCGGCAGCTTCTACGGCCGCTGCCAGGGTGTAAAAGTTACTATTATATATGCAGGGAGGGGCATTTACGCCGCGGTAACCCGCCTGGCTACCGGCAGGGATACCTGCCGGATTGCTTTTTAGGAGGCTTCCAGCCTTGCCGGCCGGGTCCAGCAACTCGCTCCCGCTGGTGGCCAGGACCACCCGGGGCCGCTGGTAAACCAGCACTTCCCGGAAGCCCAGGGCTGCTAAAAGGCCAATTTCCGCCGGTCCCAGGGTTGTACCGGCGGCCAGGACCTCTTCCCCTGCGCCCACTTCGGCTCCAGCCAGTTCCAGGTAGCGGCCGGGAGGCAGGCCGGGTACGCTGATGAAATCACCCCGGCGCCCTACCAGTTCCCTGGGGACAATGGCCACGGTCCCGGCCGGTGGCCGGGCGCCAGTAAAAATGGCTGCCGCCGTCCCCGGACTTAAGGTTATATCCGGGTTGCTCCCGGCTGGAACCGTCCCCAGGAGGCGGTAGATTACCCCCGGACCCGCAAGCCCGGTAGGGAGGGTACCAGGATCGGCAACCGGCGGCCCCAGGGCGTAGCCGTCGACCAGGGAGCGGGGAAAGGGAGGAAAGGGACCCGGGGCTGTTACCGCTGCCGCCAGCACCCGCCCGGCAGACTCCTCCAGCTTTACTTTAACCCGGCCGGGCTGTTTTAACCCGGCCAGCAACATCGCCCGGGCCACCTCCAGGGATAAGAGTGACATGCCATTGCATCCTTTCGCCAGGAATAGACGAATTTATTCCCCTCCTGCCATCAGGGGCGCGCCTCACGGCAGGAGGTCCTTCTTATGCAGCATTCGCCGCGCCCGGGCCAGGTCGGCCGGGGTATTGATATTAAAGAATATCTTCTCCGGGTCGCTGAAACCTGCGAGCCGGTCAATATCCACATAACGCACCTTCACCCGGGGATAAAAGGCAAAGGCCTGGTAGTTTCCCCCTGCCAGGCAATCTGCGATGGCCTTTAAACAACCCCGGGAATAAACAGCGTGCAGGGGCTGCAGGTACTCACCCCGGCGCGGTACCACCACATCATAACCCGGAGCCTGTTCGAGGAGGTATTTGATAAAATCCGGGTCCAGGAAGGGCATGTCGCAGGCCACGATAAAGTTGTGCCAGTACGACGATGCCAGAAGCCCGGCATGGAAGCCGCTTAATGGTCCCCTGCCGGGGATAACGTCCGGGACCAGGCGTGCCTTTAAGTCCCGGTACAGCTCCGGGGTGTTGGTGACAACGATTATCTCGGGAAATAACGGCCGTAATGCTGTCACTACCGTGGCCAGCATGGACTCCTGCCCCAGGGGCAGCAGGGCTTTATTGGTACCCATGCGGGTACTTTTGCCTCCTGCCAGGACGATCCCGGCTGCTTTGTACACTGCAAGTTGCGCCTCCGTTATCCTTCTTCATCTACCGGCAAGACCCAGAAAGAATCTTTTTTTAAAGATACAGTCACGTGGTTACCTATACTGATAGCCATGTCATGGTAAATATAACCCGGCAGCTCCAATTCAATCTCCATTCCTGTACCGGCAAGATCTAAGAACAATAAGTAACTGCCAAACTGGTCAAAAATCCGCCGGACAATGGCGGGAAAAATATTGGACCGCACCCTTGGTGTCAAGGGACGGTCAGGGCGGATGATAACGACTTCCCGCGGGTTGATGCCAAAATGAATTTTATCGCCCTGCTTTAAATGGGGGATTGCCGGCAGTCTAAAATCAAGTCCCCGATCATTTTGAGCTACAATTTCTCCGGTTGAAAGGGTAACCACCCTGCCACTAAATGTGTTCCGATTTAATAATAACCTGGCTACTGCCAGGGTGGCTGGCCGGCGGTAAATCTCGTCCCGGCTGCCTATTTGCTGCAAGCGCCCGTCAATTAAAACGGCAATTTTATCCCCCAGGAGAAAGGCTTCCTGGAGGTCATGGGTGACATGGATAACTGTCACCTGGAATTGGGCGAAAATCTCCGGTAGTAAAAAAATTAACTGTCTCCTGGTAAAACTATCCAAAGCAGAAAAAGGTTCATCCATTAGTATAATATCGGGTTCCACTAGCAGGGTCCTGGCCAGGGCCACCCGCTGTTTTTCGCCACCGCTTAAAGTCAGAGGATTAGCGCGGCTTAAAAGGTGTTCAATGCCGAGTAAAGCCGCTAATTCCCTGGCCCGCTCGCCGGCCCTGGCAGACGGGATCCGGTTGGGACGGGCGCCAAAGGTGATGTTTTCCATGATAGAAAGGTGGGGAAATAAAGCCAGGTTTTGTTGAATATAACCAATCTTCCGTTCTTCCGGCAAAGCACTGGTAACATCCCGGCCGGAAAAGAGTATCCTACCTTTTTGGGGTTTTTTAAGGCCAGCCAGGGTATCTAGCAGGACTGTCTTCCCGGCACCGGACGGCCCAAGAATAATCAGATATTCGGCTTTGTTTACCCTGAAGGAAATGTCGCCCAGGTAAAAACCGGGTCCTGCCACGGTTAGATTTTCAACCTGGATCACTGGTATAATGCTCCTTTATCCGTCAGTAAACGTAAAGCCAGGAGAATTAAAAAAGCCATCAGAACTATAATGCTTACCAGGGCCACTGCCTTTTCGATCTTTACAGCAGAGAGATTTAAATAAATGGCAATGGGCAAGGTCTCAGTTTTCATCTTGGTAGCTCCTGCCAGGGTAACGGTGGCGCCAAACTCACCCAGGGCCCGGGCCCAGGAGAGAATAAAGGTAGCCATAATACCGGGCCTGGCCATAGGCAAAGTCACCCGCCAGAAGGCCCCGGCCCTGCTTTCCCCCAGGACCCGGGCCGCCATTTCATAGGCCGGGTCGATGGCGTCAAAAATAGATTTCATCAAACGAATGGCCAGAAAAATGACAATGGTAGCCTGAGCCACAATAATGCCGGTCACGTTAAAAACTACCGGGAAAAAATGCTCCTGAAAAAACAACCCCGGAGCTGTGTTAAAAAAAATCAGCAGCATCGCCCCCAGGGCAACGGGTGAGATGACCACCGGCAGATCCATAATGGTATCGATAACCGCTTTAGCCGGCACGGTAAAGCGCGACAGGGCATAACCGGCAGGGATGCCAATTAAAAGGGCCAGCGCAGCCACTACAAGGGCCGATTCTAAAGAGAGGGCCAGGGCAAAATGAACCTCCCTATCTTTTAGGCTGCTGAGAAGTACTTCTTTGTTCAAATAGCTAACCTGGGAGAATAAAAGCAGCAAGATATACATTAACACCATGGTAAGAAGGCCGCTAAAAGCCATGGTAAAGGCCTTGGCGGCAATTTTTTTCCGGCCCACTTTCCTTCTTCACCCTCATTCTTAAAACCCTGGCCTGGTAGCTTAGCGCCAGCCTGCAGGCAACTGGTATTCGCCGCCTACCGGGGCCTCCGGAGCAAATTTACGCGCCTCTTCGACGCTTCCCAGGTAACCGTATTTCCGAAAAACCTCTTTACCCTGTTCTGAGGT
Source organism: Neomoorella stamsii (assembly GCF_002995805.1). GTDB lineage: Bacteria > Bacillota > DSM-521 > Neomoorellales > Neomoorellaceae > Neomoorella > Neomoorella stamsii. The sequence goes on along the minus strand of NZ_PVXL01000025.1, from coordinate 21,176 downwards.
GAGAAAAGCCAAAAATAAGGCGGCCAACTCCTTTTGTTGGGAAAAACTAGAGATGGCTGCGGGAATATAACCAATGCGGGTTACCTGTTCCGGTGGCAAATAGATAGTTTCAATCTTAGCCGGGTCCCACTTTTGGAAGACATCCCAGCCCATAACGGCGTCAACTTGCTTTAGGGCTACCAGGTTGGCTGTTTTCTCGCAGCTTTCCGCGTAAGTAACAATATTCTTTTTAACCTTGTCAGCCAGGCCAGCTTTCTCCAGAATTTCTACCCCATAAAGGCCTACGCAAACCGTCTCGGGACGCGCCAGGCCCACCCGCATCCCGGGCCGGGCTAAATCGTTTAAAGACCGGATTCCTTGCGGGTTGCCCTTTGGTACATTAATTGCTGGTATAAGGTAGACCAGTATCTGTTCGGTTTTGGGGTCCACAACGCCCTCTTTCTTGGCCATCTCCATGAAATCAGAAGAACCGGGGATGTAAATATCGCCCTGGCGGGACAATTTCATCTGAGAAAGGACGGTACCCGAACCGCCAAAGGTAAGGTTTACTTTAACGCCGTACTTTTGCATAAAAAGCGTAGCAATCTCTTCCAGGGGAGGTTTACTGGCCGCCCCGGCAAAGACCTGTAGTTCTTTAGTTTCTCCTTGCCTGCCCGGAGTTACACTTTCCTTTTGCGAGGTACAACCAGCTAAAAAAAGAACTGCCAGCATTGCCAGCATAGTAATGACTGCCATCTTCAAGATTCGTCTCAAAGTTAATCAACCTCCCGCAATTTTATGAGCCTGCCGGCCCCACATAAGTAAATGCCCCGGCTCGCAAAGGATGCCGGGGCAACATTGACCCTGCCACGCTGCATCTCCTTTCCGAGCAAGGGGGAGGCAGGCCCGTTTCCCGGCCTACCCCGTGGGTAATGCGACCCAGGCCGGTGTCCCATAGGCTGGCAGCCCTTAGGTAACACCGGCTCGGAGATGGTATTTAATTTATTTTATCATACCCTTATCCCTTTGTCCCGTCAAGATATTGAGAAGAACCTTTACTATCGATCAACTATTAACAGGCAACGGGAGCTGGAGATGGTGTTTTTCCAGAAAGCAGGTAAAGGCCTCGGCGGCCGGGCTTAAGGGCTGGCGGCGCCGGACCAGGTACAGTTCGCGTTTCAAATTTACCCCCTGGAGGGGAACGGTAACCAGGCGGCCGAGTTTGACGCTTTTTTCCACCGCCCAGCAGGTAACCAGGGAAATACCAAGGCCGGCCTCCACGGCGCTGACAATGGCTTCCGTACTGCCCAGCTCCATGACGACCTGGGCAGGATCGACGGTGAAACCGGCTTTTTGCAGGCGTTCTTCCACCACCCTGCGGGTACCGGAACCGGCCTCCCGCCAGACCAGGGGCTCACCCTGTAAATCCCCGGGAGTTGCGGCTGTAACCCCGGCCAGGCGGTGCCCCGGGGGGACAATGAGGACCAGTTCATCCTCTACCAGGCGGCTATAGGAAAGGCTCCGGCCCCGGCCCCCGGCGCCGACAACCCCCAGGTCAATTTCTCCATCCTGGAGGCGCCGGATGACTTCCTGGGAGTCGGCAATCTCCACCACCACCTCCACCCGAGGATATTCCCGCCGGAAACCGCCAATCAGCCTGGGCAGGATATACTGGCCCGGCGTAGTGCTGGCCCCCAAAAGTAAGCGGCCCTTCACCAGCCGGGCCAGTTCGGCCAGTTCCCGCTGGGTTTGTTCCAGGTGGCGGGCAATGGCTTTAGCATGCCGGTAACAGATCTTCCCGGCAGCCGTCAGCCGCACTTCGCGACCCCGGCGTTCAAGTAAACGCAGGCCGTAGTAATCCTCCAGGGCCTGGAGCTGCTTGCTGACCCCCGGCTGGGTAAGATGCAGCTCCTCGGCTGCCGCGGAAAGGGTGCCTTTTTCTACCGTGGTAATAAAAGTTAACCAGTAATTGAGGTTCATAAATTTACGGCTCCAGTTCCTGCATAACTCTCCTGGTAACAGTGGAGAATATGCCTTGAGGTGATATTATGCCCCTGCAGGGCCCTGCCAAGGTAGCCATCATCGGCGCCGGCTATGTCGGCGCCAGTACCGCCTTTGCCCTCCTCTTCAGCCCCATCGTCAAAGAAATGGTCCTTGTCGACATTAACCGTCGCCGGGCTGAAGGGGAAGCTATGGACCTCGCCCACGCGGCCACTTTAATTCGCCCCGTAAAAATTTATGCCGGCGGCCCGGCCGACTGCGCGGGCGCCCGCATTATTATTTTCACCGCCGGCGCCAACCAGCAACCCGGGGAAACTCGCCTGGACCTGGTGCACCGCAATACGGCCATTGTCCGCGAGGTCCTGCCGCCCCTTTTACAATACTGCCCCGATGCTTTAATCCTCATGGTGGCCAACCCGGTAGATGTCCTGACCTATGTGGCCTGGAAGATTTCAGGACTTCCGGAAAACAAGGTCCTGGGCTCGGGGACTGTCCTGGACAGTGCCCGTTTCCGCCACCTATTGAGCCGCCACCTCCATGTCGACCCCCGCAACATCCATGCTTATGTCATCGGCGAGCACGGCGATACCGAAGTGCCCATCTGGAGCCTGGCCAATGTGGCCGGGGTTGACCTGGAGGAGTTTTACCTCCTGGACGGTACCACTGAAGAAGAGACCTTCCGGACCGGAATAAGCCGCCAGGTCAGAGAGGCCGCTTATGAAATCATCGAACGCAAAGGGGCTACTGCCTATGGCGTAGCCTTAGCCTTGAGCCGGATTACCGAAAGCATTCTCCGGGATGAGAAAAGCGTCCTCACCGTTTCCAGCGTTATCCGCGGTCTTTACGGCCTTGAGGGTGAAGTAGCCTTCAGTCTCCCCTGCCTGGTAGGCAGCCAGGGGCGGGAAAAAATCCTGGCCATTCCCCTGGGAGCCGGGGAACTGGCTGCCCTCAGGCACTCGGCGACCACCCTCCAGGAAATTATCACCCGCCTCCGTCTTCCGGGTTAGTGGCAGCGTTTATAGAGCTGGATAAAATTGAGGATAAAGCGGAGTTCATCCTCGGTACAATTACATACCAGGCGCAATACAGACTGTACCTTGGGTTCCATGAGCAACCGGCGTACTTCGGGGCTCATCTGGTTAAGTACTTCATCCAACCCGGCATCGTCAGCTATAAAATAACAGGGGGAAATATTCAGGACTCCGCCTATTTTTTCCAGGGTTTTTAAGGATGGCTGTACCTTCCCCTGTTCAATCTGGCCGATGAGGCCGGCCGAAACCCCGGCGGCCCTAGCAAGGTCAGCCTGGGTAAGACCCTGTTCTTCCCGGGCCTGGCGCAATTTATGCCCCAGGGAACCGCCCGTACCGATAATTGCACTTAAGGGTACATCCAGAGCGGCAGTAATTTTTTTCAGGGTATCGATGGCCGGGTAAACATTACCCCTCTCTATTTCACTCAAGTAGGAAATGGAGATGCCGGCTTCCTCGGCCAGGGTGCTCAAACTTTTGCCTCGCTTTTCCCGCAAGAGCCGGACCCTGTCCCCCAGGGCGATGCCCCTCTCGCTACCGGCCTCCACGAGTTGTTCCCGGGGGAAATTTAAGGCCCTGGCAATTTTCTCTAAAGTTTTCAGGGAAGGCTTTTTGGCCCCCCGTTCGATTTCACTCAAGTATGAAACTGAGACTTCCGCTTTACTGGCCAGGTCCTGAAGTGAATAACCCCGTTCTTCCCTCAGTTCCCGGATGCGTTTACCACAGACGCGCATTCTCTTTCGCTCTCCTGGGATATAATTTAAATTAACTTATAGTATTATCGAACAAAGTATAAATTAAAAGCTCCAGCCCTGTCAAGTTTCAAATTTTCTTCATACTTTGCCCATATTTTTATCATACCTGCCGGATAGAATATACCTCGAAAGGAGGTGGCGCGGGTGACGAAAAAAATTGCCATCGTCCTCGCCATAATTTTAATGCTGGGGGTGCTGGCGCCGGTAGCCTTTGCGGCAGTTACCGACCAGCAAAAAGCAGAGATTGATGCCTTGTACCAGCAGATTATCGAGCTGCGCCAGAAAATTGTCGACAAGTATGTCGAAGCAGGCGAACTAACTAAGGAACAAGGTGAGGCGATTAAGGAAGGGATCCGGGACATGGAAGAATACCATAGCAAATATGGTATAGTTCCCGGCGCCTGCCATGGCGGGGCGGGCTATGGCATGATGGGCGGCTGGGGCCGCGGTTTCATGGGAGGTTTCAGTAATAACCCCAACCAGGGTAACCAGAATTCTGCCTTCTACGGCCCCGCCATGATGCGCGGTTACCTGGGTCTATAAAGCCACTGTTTTTAGTCTTACTAAACTTTAAGGGAAACAGCCCCATAATAAGAATGGGGCTGTTTCCCTTAGTTTCTACTCATGATGAAAACTAAGCCATTGATGCCCATTTTGTTCCAGGTAACAGGCAGGTCAAAGAAGATCCTTTACAAGATTATCCAGTTCTCCTGGCCCCAGGGGCCCCTGTTTGACCCGGCGGATCTGGCCCTGGCGGTCGATGATAAAGGTAGTAGGGATACCGCCGACTCCGTAACTCCTCGCTACCCGGCTGTCGTGGTCCAGGAGTACAAGGTAATTATGCTCCTTATTTCCCAGGAAGGCCCGGATGCCGGCCTCTGTCTCCCGCTGCATGATATTGATGGCCAGGACCTTTAGCCCCCGGTCCGCCAGTCTCCCCGCCGCCGCGTCCAGTTCCTCCATTTCGGCGACACAGTAGGGGCACCAGGTGGCCCAGAAGTTCAATACTACCACCTGGCCCTTAAGGCTTGCCAGGCTGACCTGGCCGCCATCCAGGACTGGCAGGGTGAATGCGGGTGCCAGGACCTTGTTGCCCTGGCGGCCCGGCAGGATGAAGGAAGCGGCCAGGACAGCAAACATAATGACAATGATTATGAGGGGCACCTTCCAGTTTTTCGGCATGGAGACTCCTCCTAGATAAAAGTATTTAGCTGCCCGAAAAAGACCAGCAGCCCCATAATAATAAGTATAATCCCGCTTACCAGGGATATAATGGGTAAATAACGGGAAAACTGGCGTAAAAGGCGTAAAACCGGTCCTAGGGCCAGGGCGCTGGCTATAAAGGGAACTGCCAGTCCCAGGGAATAAAAGGTGAGGAGAAGCATACCCTTAAAAAGGGTGGCCTGGCTGCCGGCATAAATCAAAATAGAAGCCAGGACCGGGCCGATGCAGGGCGTCCAGCCGGCGGCAAAGGCCATCCCCAGCAGAAAGGAAGGGGCGGCACCGGGAGCCCGGGGCTGCAGGTACCACTTTTTTTCTTGACTTAAAAAGGGCAAGCGGACAATTCCGGCTACCTGCAAACCGAAGAATATAATCAGGATTCCCCCGGCACGGTTTAAAAAGGGACGGTACAGCTGGAGCAGGGAGCCCAGGCCGCCGGCCGAGGCCCCCAGGAGGATAAAAATTAGGGAAAAGCCGGCGGTAAAGAGGGCCGCCCGGCCGGCTAAAAAAGAGCGGTCCATGTCCTCTGCCTTACCGGTAGCTACCGCCGAACCGCCCAGGTAAGTAAAATAGGCCGGCAATAAAGGTATAATACAGGGAGAAAAAAAGGATAGCATCCCGGCGGCGAAGGCCATGACTATAGACCCGTTTCCCAAGGTCATTCACCTCTTTTGGATTATATTATTTTTCCGTTACGCCGTCAATATAATGCTGCCAGGAAAAGGGATAAAGCAGTATGATAAGCAAATGAGACAAAAGCCCCGGCAAATAAGTCCTTTACTACCTGAAGAATACTTCTTGCCTTTGTACCGTCATTAAAACCAATTGGTGGTAATGGCTTCTAATGCTATAATAGTTGGCGGTGCAATTACCCTGATTGGGGGAGATAAGGATGGATTGGGAAATAATAAGCCCTGCCCAGGTTTTATATCTAATTGCTGTTGGCTTTTACTTGCTTTTTTTCGCCCTCTTCCTGAGGTATTTCTTTTGGAAGTGGTATTCCTACCGTAATTACTGGAGCAAGCGGTTAGCCCTTGACAGGGAAAAGGTGGCGGCCCTGGCAGCTAGCAAAAACCTGGAGCTACCTTTTTTTACGATTCTGGTCCCGGCCCGCAACGAGGCCGACGTTATCGCCAATACCATTGAACACCTGGCGTCTTTAAATTATCCCAATGACCATTACGAGATCCTGGTAATTACCGACGAAAAAGAAGCCCTGGCCAAAGCTTCCGGTCAACACACCGGTCCCACGACCATGGAAGTAGTGGAGGCCAAGATCCGGGAATTTGCCGTTCGCCAGGATGTACCGCAGCTGAAACACTGTACCGTTCCCTATGATTTTGACGGGCGCTTCAGGGGTTCGCGCCGGGGCTACAGTATTCCATCAACTAAAGGCCGGGCCTTGAACTACGGCCTGGAGTTTGTCGACCCCAGGACCACCATCTGTGGCTTTTACGATGCCGAAAGCCATCCCGAAGCCGATGTCCTGCTCTACATAGCCTGGTCATGGCTCCACGACCCCCGGGAGCGTATCTGGCAGGGGCCGGTTTTCCAGGTCCGCAATTTCTACCAGCTTGGCGTCATCACTAAAATAGCTGCCATTTACCAGGCCACTTCCCATGAAATCTACCTGCCGGTATTGATGAAGAAGTTGCCCTTCGTAGGGGGGACCAACCTTTTCGTGGGGCGGCGCCTGCTGGAGCGTATTGGCGGCTATGACCACCGCGCCCTGACGGAGGACCTGGAACTGGGAGTAAGGGCCTACCTGGAAACAGGCGTCTGGGCCGAATACTTCCCTTACTACAGCACCGAACAGACTCCCGCTACCTTCCATGCCTTTTTCCGGCAGAGGCTGCGCTGGGGTAGCGGCCACCTCCAGGTCTGCGATAAATTCCGCTATGCCTACCAGTATTCCTGGGATAAACGGGGGCCCCTCCTGTACAATCTCTTTTGGAAGGGCCAGGGAGAATGGCTCCTTTACCAGGGCGCCGTCCTGGTACCACTGTCCATTCTTTTCCTGGGACTGAACGGCGGGCTGGATCCTTCCATCCTGCCCTTGGGCTTTCGTACTGTGCTTCACTACCTGGTATTTATTTACTTTGCCTTTACTTTTTATGCCTATGGCCACTTCAGCCGCCATATGGCGCCGGTTACCTGGTGGCAGCAGTTAGGTGGGGCGCTGCAGCTCCTGGCCCTGCCCTTCGCCAGTTTCTTCCTGCCGCTACCCTACACAACGGCTTCTATCATGAAGGCTTTGAACCGCCAGCCCCAGACCTGGGTGAAAACACCGCGTACTAAAGAGGCAACTCGCTAGTATGAAATGGCGGGCGGCGGTGCACAATAGCAAATACTTTGGGAATAGACTTGGGGGGATGACTTTGAAGGTTAGCGTTGATCAGGATCTCTGCATTGCCTGTGGCACCTGCATCGACCTGTGCCCCGGTGTTTTTGACTGGGACGATGAAGGGCTTTCTCACGTTATCGTGGAGGAAGTACCGGAAGACGCCGAGGATTGTACCAGAGAATCCATTGAGTCCTGTCCAACCGATGCTATCAAAGAAATTTAATCATGACCGGGGATGGGCCCAGTCCTGGTTCCCGGACTATAGGGAAGCCAAGTACTAAAGGGGAGCTATGTTTCAGCTCCCCCTCTTTTTAATGGACCATATCCTCCTGGCGACGGCCATCGCTCACCATCCTGGTAATCAGGGCCGCCAGGACCCGCCTTTCATCATCGCTGGCAACGTCCCATAGTTCTTTAATGACCCGTTGCTCCCGGTTCATAGGATCAACGTGTTCCGCCAGCCAGTTGCCCAGGCGAAAAGCTATATTGTTCATGGTCTTTTCCTCAAAACCCAGTTTTTCGCCCAGATTAACCACCATAGAAAGGGAAGCCTTCCACTTTTCCCATTCTTTTTCCTGATCAGGCATGCCGTCACCTCCAGGTAAAAATAAATGTTTTTGCTAGTTTATCCCCTTTAAACACAGGTTTATGCGGGCCGCTGGACTTTCCTTATTCTTGACACGGGCTGGTAAAACGAGGGTCAATAGACCACCTGCAGTAGCCAGTAGATCGTCCGCCTGTCCCAGCCCATGTCCCAGGGGACACGGGCGCGGTCAGCCGTATGGCTGTTGACCAGGAGGTAACCGGCGGAATCCCGGCCGACAACCACCGACACATGGCTGATCTCGCCCTTTTCTTCATAGGCAATGATATCCCCCGGCTGGAGGGCATTGACGGCCCCCTGGGGGTAGGTGGTTTGAGTCCTGGTAACCTCCTCAAAATTACCCCGCATGATTCTTACGGCCAGGCCACTGTCCAGGAGGTAATGGACCAGGGCCTCGGCCTGGGCCCACGTTTGGCTGCCCTCGCCGTTATGGTAATTCCATACCCAGTCCCGGGGTAAAGCGCCGGCGTTTTTGTCGCTTAACACCTGGGAAACAAAATTGGTACAATCGCCACCCAGGCCGGTGAAGTCCCGGTAAGCCTGGTTATAGCGACCATCCCCGGGACCCAGGCGCACGCCGCTGTAGCGGTCGGCATAGGCCACCGCCGCCTCACGGCGGTATTTACTCTTTACCGGCGGCGGTAGCACCTTGCATACAGCCGTACCGGGGGCGATTTCTGGTTTCAGGTCATCGGTTTCAAAGGGATCCCAGTACCAGTCGCGGTTGATCAGCCAACAGCCGTCCCGCTTGACCAGTTCCACCCAGTGGAGGGTACGGAATCCCATCTGGTTTACTGCTTTTGACGCTTCTCCTTGGTGCCGGTAACTGAGGATCAGATGCTGGGATACCGAGGCCCAGCCCTTATCCCCTTTGCTACCGCTGTCGACAACGGCCAGGTCCAAGTGACTGCCAGTCAAGGTTACCTGGCGTTTTTGCAACCACTCCTGGACGTATTTAATGCGGCCGATTTCATGGTTCAGGGCAAACCGGCCGCTGGTCGTCGTGGCGTCATAAAAAGCCTCCAGCCCTTCATAATTACCGTTGACCAGGGCCCTGGCCCGGGCCGTGAAAATGGTTGTCAGGTGCTCCGCTAACTCACCAGGGGCGGGAGGCGCCATTACCGGCAGGCCTTTCTGATTAAGCAGGAAAAAGACCATACCGGCCAAGAGGATGACGCCTGCAACAGCTAGCTTCATCCACCGCCGGCGCAAGAATAAAACCCGGACCACCTTCATCCCCCTCGCGTTCAACATCGTTAATGTATATTCATCAAGGGAAAAAGATAAGACCCCTGGACGGGGTCATTGAAAACGGCGGCGCCGGATTTTACCATTATTGTAGCGGGCCTCTGCCAGGATATCGACGCAGCGTCTTTCACCGGCAGCAATATCGTAAAAACTTCCTGGGTTAAGAAGCGGGTATCAGTATAATCAATCAGGCCGTGATTAACAACCATCAGCGGTCTTGCCAGGGGGGATTGACTTTGCGTTGCCTTTTCGCTATAAAGTAATAAACCTCCTCACTGCTAACGTATTTAAGTAAGCAGGTTAAGGAGGTTTACTACCCTTGGTCGTATGCGGTTCGTCAGCCGCGATACGTCCCATTTAATTTTAAAGTTTTGGAGCCCTTTTAAATCAATATTTGGTGCGGCGAGCGGGAATTGAACCCGCACGGGTGTACCCATACGCCCCTCAAACGTACGCGTCTGCCAGTTCCGCCATCGCCGCACGTCTGGCATGGTTAATTATAAACCCTGGACGGTATTCCTGTCAAGGATAAGACTGGCTTGAATGACCTGCAAGACCCGGCTTTGTACTGGCAGGCACTCCTGCGTAACACAGGCCTGGCTTAACTTTTTCCATTCTCTACTTGAGTTTTTCCAGCCTGGGGTTGGGGATAATTCCGGGCAGGCGGCCGCGCTTGGCCACCGGCCGGCCGTCAACCTCCTTTAAATCCATAGTCATATCAATGGGCGCTGCCCCCGAAATATAGCTACCCACACCAAAGGCATCGGCTCCGGCTTCAATGAGGGCGCGGATACGCTCCGGTGTCAGGCCGCCGGAGACAAAAATCCTCACATGGTTAAAGCCGGCGGTATCCAGGCGGTAGCGCACCTCCCGCACCAGCTCCGGGGTAACACCGCCCCGCTCGCTGGGGGTATCCAGGCGTACCCCGGCCAGGGCTGGCCCCAGGGCTACCGCTACCCGCAGGGCTTCTTCCGCTTCGTCCTTAAAGGTATCGACGAGGATGGTCCGTTTAGCATCAGGGGGCATAAGGCGATCATAAGCCAGGGCTCCCTCGACAGTATCGCCAATAATGAGGAAAATGGCGTGGGGGACCGTCCCCTGGGGCTCCTTGCCGGCCAGTTTGGCTGCTAGAATACAGCTGGCGCCACTGGCGCCGCCGATAATGGCCGCCCGCTCCATGACCGGGGCCACGGCCGGGTGGACGTGGCGGGCACCAAAGCAGAAAAAGGGATGCTCGCCGGCTGCTTCCTTGATTTCCCGGGCGGCAGTAGCCCAGCCACTGGAACTGGCCAGCATCCCCAGGAGGGTAGTCTCAAAGAGGCCAAATTCACTGTAGGGCCCCTGGATCCGCATGACCACTTCCTTGGGGGAAAAGGTGCTCCCCTCCGGTAGCCCCCAGATGGTAACCCTTTTCTCCTGCAGCAACTCCAGGACCTCATTGACGCCGCAGAGGATGCCAGCGCGGCGAGGAAAAATTTCTGCCGTAACAATAGTATCAACCTTACCCAGTGCCTGGAGAATCTCATAAGTACGGACAAAATATATGTCGGTAGTTGCCCCGCTAGCTATCTCGTCATGCTGGGCGGAATAGAAGCGCCTGCCAGGTGCTACCTGGAGCTGCCGTACCTTGGCCAGGGAATCCATGACCTCCGTCGCCATTAAAATCCACTCCTCGACCTGTAAGTTCATTTTGCCAAAGGTTTCCCTATATTATTCTGCTTCCACGGCCAAATACCTGCTACCGCACATCGGGATATAAGATACGGTATATCCGGTAATTCTGGAGCACCTGGCGGACAAACTCCCTGGTTTCGGGGAAGGGAACCTGGCTTAAGTTGCGGCTGTTACCGTCCCAGATGCCCCTCTCCAGCCAGTTATGGACGTTACCCCGGCCGCCGTTATAGGCAGCCAGGGCCGGGGTGAGGTTACCAAATTCCCGCAGGAGGGCAGCAAGGTACCAGCTGCCCAAGCGCAGGTTATATTCCGGGGAAAAGAGCCGGTCAGGATCGTAGGGTAACCCCAGCTGCCCGGCAGCCAGCCTGGCTGTTTCCGGCATCAGCTGCATCAACCCCCGGGCGCCCTGTTCGGACTGGGCCCGGGGATAAAATTTGCTTTCCACCCGGGTGACGGCTGCTACCAGGAGGGGGTCCAGCCCTTCCCGGTGGGCATAGGTTACGATAATTTCCCGGTAAGGGAGGGGGTACAGGAGCCGGGCCGCCCGGGGAAGGAGGAAAGAAAGCAGCGCCACCAGTACCAGCAGCCACAGGTAACGGCGCCAGGTTTTTAACATTGCCAACAGGATCCTTTCTTCATGACAACCTTTCCGCCCGCTGAAGTTCCTGCCAGGCTGCCAGGACTGCGGCACGGGTGGCGCTCAAATCGCCACCGGTAGGAATAATACGGGTGGCGTGGCGCAACCTTTCCCTTTCGCCCATCTGGGCCTTGAGACGGCTTTCAGCTTCCTGGGGCGAGAGGTTGTCCCGTTCCATCAATCTTTTTAACCGCACCGTTGCCGGTGCGGTTACCACCCAGATGGCATCCACCATGTCGTCCAAGCCGGCTTCAATTAAGAGAGGTGCCTCAATAACCACCACCGCCTCCGAGTCAGCCTGCCGTAAAGCCGCTATTTGCGCCTGGACTTTCTCCCGGATGCGGGGGTGGGTAATGGCGTTTAACAGTTCCCGAGCGGCAGCATCACTAAAAACTATACGGCCCAGAGCCCGCCTGTTGAGGTGGCCATCAGGCTGTAAAATCCCCCGGCCAAAGGCGGCGACAATGTCCCGGTAGGCAGGCTCACCGGGAAGCACTACCTCCCTGGCCACCTGGTCGGTGTCGATGACTTTAGCCCCCAGTTCTTTTAAAATCCCGGCCACAGTACTTTTACCGCTGGCAATACCGCCGGTAAGGCCGATGATGAACATCAACATTGCTCCTACCATCGCCAGAGTCCAATGGCGATTAAAATTAATCCCGGGAGGGCTGCCCCCCGCCAGCTGGCTTTTTCTGGCTGCCAGCGTCGCCCTAGGACCAGGCCTGCCTGGACCAGGAGCAACTGGCAGCAGCCAATGAATACAGGCGTCAGGAAGAGGGAAAAACCGGCGGCAGCGGCGCCAAAGCCTATCCCCAGGGTATCCAGGGCCAGGGCCAGCCCCAGGGTCATGGCCTCCTGGCTGCTAATACTTCCAGAAAAATCCTGGTCAGCCCGGCAGGGTTCCTTTAAAATCTGGATTACCAGGCCGAGGCGGTGAAGGCGCAATTTTATTAAAGTCTCTCCTGCCGCCCCGGGCTCGTCTTTTTTCAGGTAGGCCTCAAAAATAATGCTCAGTCCCAGGGTTAATAATATAACAGCGCCCAGGCGCCCGGCAAGAGTTGGATTAAATATCCTGGCCACCAGGTGGCCGCCGGCCATGGCCAGGACGCTGACCGCCGTGGATACCAGAGCAATCAGCCCCAGGGAAAGCCAGGGCAGCTTAATCTTCCTCAGGCCATAGGAAAGCCCCACACCCAGGCCATCCAGGCTGGCGGCCAGGGCTAAAAGTAGCGTTGCCAGCAACATGGTAATTTATCCCACCCTTTGCCCTGTTGTGCTCTATACAGTAATATACGGGTAGAAGGTGGGATACGTGCCTGTCATTTAAACCTGGCAACCGGGGCAAAATACGGTGCTGCGGCCGCTTATTTTTACCCGCTCCAGGGTACGACCACAACGGCGGCAGGGCTGGCCGGCGCGGCCGTAAACCTGGAGGTAATCCTGATTTTTCCCTTGTTGGCCGCGGCCATCGACGTAATCCCTGAAAGAGGTGCCGGAATTGGCTATACCCTGCTCTAGTGCGGCCTGCATGGCCAGATGCAGGCGCACCAGTTCATCCCCTGTCAGGGAGCCCGCCGGTCTTAAGGGGTGCAGCCCGGCCAGGAAGAGCATTTCATCGGCATAGATGTTACCAATCCCGGCCAGGAGGTGCTGGTCCAGGAGAACCTGTTTTACCGGCCGGCGGCGGCCGGCACAGATGGCTGCCAGGGTAGCGACATCAAAGGCCGGGTCCAGTGGTTCCGGCCCCAGTTCTTTCAGCCCGGCCGTTACCATTACCTCGTCTTCCTGGCCCAGGTAGAAGCGGCCAAAACGGCGGGTATCCAGCCAGCGCAAGGTGGTACCACCGGCCAGGTGGAAAACCACATGGGTATGAGGCAGCAAGGGGTCAGTCGCCGCCGTCAAGATAAGGCGCCCGGTCATCCTTAAATGGGCTACCAAGCAATAGCCGGCCGCCAGGTGGAAGAGGAGATATTTCCCCCGGCGGTCGAGCCGGGTTATCCTTTTACCTGCCAGCAAATGGCTAAAGGTGGCGGCGTCGGGAACAGCAATAACGCCGGGGTGGTAAACCTCAACCCCGGCAATGGTTTGCCCCTGGAGATGGGGGATCAGGGTACGTTTGATGGTTTCCACTTCAGGCAGTTCCGGCATCTTTTATCGCTCCATCATAGGGTTCCATATCATACCAGTTGGGGCCGTATTTTAAGTCCACCTGGAGGGGAACCTGGAGTTCCAGGGTATTCTCCATATTCTCTTTAACCAGGGCGGCTACTGCCGGCAGGTCTTCCTCAGGGACATCAAAGATCAATTCGTCGTGAACCTGAAGGATCATCCGGGCGGCCGGGTATTGCTCCTCCAGCAGGCGGAAAATCTTAACCATGGCGATTTTAATAATATCGGCCGCGCTGCCCTGGATGGGAGTATTCATGGCTGCCCGCTCCCCAAAGCTCCGGGCAGTATGGTTGGAACTGAAGAGATCCGGCAGGTAGCGGCGCCGCCCCAGGAGGGTAGTTACATAGCCATCCTGCCGCGCCCTGGCAACGACCTCTTCCATGTAAGCCCTGACACCGGGGTAACGCTGGAAATAACGCTCAATATATGCGTGGGCTTCGCTGCGGCTGATGCCCAGGTCACGGCTGAGGCCGAAATCGCTGATGCCGTAAACAATGCCAAAATTCACGGCCTTGGCGCTGCGCCGCATGAACGGCGTAACTTCATTTAAGGGGACACCAAAGACCTCGGCTGCCGTCCGGGCATGGATGTCTTCCCCCCGGCGGAAGGCAGCAATCATGCCGGCATCACCGGAGATATGGGCCAGCACCCGAAGCTCGATCTGGGAGTAATCGGCTGCCAGGAGGAGGCGGCCGGGAGCATGGGAAACGAAGGCCCGGCGCAGGCGCCGGCCCACTTCCAGGCGCACTGGGATGTTTTGCAAATTGGGCTCGCTGCTGGACAGGCGGCCGGTAGCCGTCACCGTCTGGTTAAAGGTGGTATGGAGGCTCTTCGTCCGGGGGTTGACCAGGGGTTTCAGCCCGTCCACATAGGTGGACTTTAACTTGGTGAGCTGGCGGTATTCCACCAGTTTGGCGGCAATGGGATGTTTCGCGGCCAGTTCCTCCAGCACGGCAGCGTCGGTGGAAAAACCGGTCTTGGTCCGCTTTACCGGCGGCAGGCCCAGTTTTTCAAAGAGGATGCTCCCCAGCTGCCGCGACGAGTTGATATTAAACTTTTCCCCGGCCAGGCGATAGATCTCTTCCGTCAGGGCGGCAATATTGCCCTCCAGTTCGGCAGCCATAAGGTCCAGGGTTTCCAGGTCAACAGCCACACCGTAGCTTTCCATCTCGCCTAAAATCCGGGTCAGGGGAAGTTCCACCCGCCGATAAAGCTCTTCCATGCCGGCTACCTGCAATTTGGCAATCAGTTCCCTGTGCAAAAGCCTGGTAGCCACGGCCCGCCGGGCAATAGTCAGCAGTAAAGATTCATCATCCACCAGGGCCAGGTTCAGGTGTTCCAGGCAGAGTTCCGGCAAATCATGGCGGGAGGCAGTGGGATTGAGGAGGTAGCCGGCGAGCATGGTGTCGCCACCCGGGTCGGTAACCCGTGCCCCGGCCTCCTTCAGCCAGACCAGGGCTGCCTTGGCATCGTGAAAGACGGGCCCTGCCTGCAGCAGCGGTTCCAGTGCCCCAGCCAGGTCGGCGCCCGGCACCCCTGCCGTATCTAGGACGGCTACCCCGCCTTCCCAGGCCAGTCCCACGGCTAAAGCTGCTGCGTCTAAATAATTGGCGTTATTCAGGGCCAGCTCGATAGCAACTTCCTGCTCCCCGGCCAGGCGCCTGGCGAGTACAGCCAGCTCTTCCAGGCTGCTCAAAGTAACATGTTCTGGTAGGTTCAGGGATTTAACGTTGGTTCCAGGCGCCACCCCCGCCCCTTCTTCCTGCATGGCTTTTAAGACATCCTTGACCAGGCTGTTGAACTCCAGTTCCTTGTAAAGGGCCAGGACGGCCTCATAGTCCGGTTTCTCACGGCGGCAGGTTTCAAGATCAAGCTCCACTGGCACGTCGCAGCGAATGATAGCCAGCTGCCGGGCCAGGCGGGCCTGGCCGGCATAGGCCACCAGATTGGCCGCTACTTTCCGCCCCCTGACCTCACCTGCATGAGCCAGGACCCCTTCCAGGTCGCCATACTGGCGGACCAGCTGCACGGCCGTCTTTTCCCCTACCCCGGGTACGCCGGGGATATTGTCGGAGGCATCACCCATGAGGGCCTTGACGTCAATGAGCTGGCCGGGCTCCAGGCCATAAGTTTTTTTAATGGCCTCCCGGTCCAATAATTCTACCTGCGAAAGGCCGCGCCGCATGAGGAGGACCTTAACCCTGTCATCTACCAGTTGCAGGGCATCCCGGTCACCGGTCAGGATTAAAACCTCCAGCCCGGCCTCTTTCCCTTTATGGCTTAAAGTCCCGATGAGATCGTCAGCCTCGTAGCCTTCTACTTCGCAGCTTGCCAGTTTCCAGGCTGCCAGGAGGCGTTTGGCGAGGGCAAACTGGGGCCTGAGTTCCGGGGCGGTCTCAGGACGCGTCCCTTTATATTCGTTATACAGGTCGTGGCGGAAGGTAACCTTGCTGTGGTCAAAGGCTACGATTACATAGTCCGGCGCTACCAGGTCAAAGGCCTTTTGCAGCATGGTGGCAAAGCCGTAAACGGCGTTCGTCTGGACGCCGGCACTTGTCTGGAGCGGTGGCAGGGCATGAAAGGCCCGGTGAATAATGCTGTTGCCGTCTACCAGGAGTAATCTTGCTCTTTTTACGGGCATCCGTCACCCTTCTTTATTAAAAACGCTGCTTATATTTTATCTTTTTATGTTTCCGGTGGCAATTATTTTCACCAGTTGCGGCTAAGTTGCCGGGGCCAACCATCAAAAAACCACCCTTAAGGTAAGGGTGGTCTGGAAAGCACTTCCGGTATGCCGGTTAGGGCTGGTTCCTTATATACCTTTGCCGGTACTGTCAAAGATTGGTTTATACCTGCTGATTCAATATTATTATGCGAGGACATCCTGGCATCAAGGGTGGCCTCATTCTTTTCCTTATTTACTTCCGGCCTGTTAACCCCTGGAGTAATTTGCTTTTGGGCTTGCTTGTCCTCAGGACCAGTTACCTGTTCACCAGGTAATTTTTGTCCCTCTCCTACCTGCAGGTTCTCTCCTAATGCCGCATCAAGGTTTTGTCCCCGGGAGTTAACATTGGTACTGGCCTGGGCAACCGGATTTCTCTCCATGCTGTTGAAAACTGGCTGGGGTTTGGGGGGCTTCGCCGTCTGTCGCCTTTGGGGCTGCGCCGGCCGGGATTCTTCCTGCGAGGGGGTTATTGCTGGTGCTGGTGGTTTATTTTCTTGGTCTGTAACTATCATAGAGAAATCCCTTGCTGGTGCTGGGACAACCGGGGCCTGCAAAGCTTTAACCTGTCCCTGTTCTCCCTGCGTAACCGTAGGTGCTGCTTCCCTCACCTGGAATGGATGGAGAAAATGGAAATAATCAGCATAGGCCGTAATGGCCACTGCCACCACAATGGCTGCTGCTACTGCCAGGGAAAGCCATCTTTGCGGCAAGCGCCGGTACCAGGGGCGGCAGGCCGCCTCAAGTCGCGACCGCAAACGCTCCTCAAAACCGGCCGGTAAATCCAGTTCTTCTTCCGACCAGGCCTGGAGAAGGTTCACCGTCTGGCGCAGGGCCTCCAGTTCTTCCCGGCAGGAGTTGCACAGGCGCAGGTGATTCTCCACGGCCCGGCGCTGGGTTGCCGCCAGGACGCCGTCCAGATATGGTGACAGGAGTTCCCGGTACTGGCTGCAGTTCATCGCCCCTCACCCCCTTTGCTTATATAGACGCTTTGCTTCGCAAAATGTTCCCTTTCCCGTACCAGGTGCTGCCGTAAAAACTGCCGCGCCCTGCTCAAGCGCGATTTAACTGTTCCCACAGAGCAGCCCAGGGTGGCCGCTATCTCTTCATAGCTAAAGCCCTGCACATCCCGCATGATGATTACCATGCGGTATTCCGGCATGAGAGCCTGGATTAATTTATGTAAATGGTCCTCCCCTTCCCTAGCCAGGATAATTTCTTCCGGTGAAGTGACTGCTTCCCCGGCGGCCAGTTCCCAGGGTACTCCCTCTGTTTCCTGCAGGCCCTCCAGGGAAAGGGTGGGCCGCCGGCTGAGGCGGCGCAGGGCATCGCGACAGACATTGGCAATGATATGCTGCAGCCAGGTTTTAAAGGAACACTGGCCCCGGAAGCCCGGCAGGTTTTTATAGGCGCGCACCAGGGCCTCCTGGGCGGCATCACCGGCATCCTCGTGATTGCCCAGGAAACGGTACGCAATGGTGTAGAGCATCTTCTGGTAACGCTCTACCAGGAGGGTAAAGGCCTCCATATCGCCCTTCTGGCTCCGGGCCAGCAATTCCTCATCCGGGACCACGGCTGCCACCACCTTCCAGCTTCTTTCCTATTCGACATCTCTCTTCCTTTATCCTTTTAGGCCTTGCAGGAATATGAAGTCTATGTTAAAATGATATAGCGAATGGGCCGAAGTGGTGGAACTGGCAGACGCGCCGGACTCAAAATCCGGTGGCCGCGAGGCCGTGCGGGTTCGACCCCCGCCTTCGGCACCAATAATACCAAGGCGTGAAAGCCTTGGTCTTTTGCTTTTTATAGACGAATTAACGCTGTCTTCCTTCCCGGAACGCTGCAGAAAGAATTTGTCCCCGAGGTAAAGTGCCGGCGCATATCGCAATTTGAGCTGCTACCAAGTTAACAACCCTATTAATAATCGAGGTGGTCGGAATATGTGCACCGACCACCTCGATTATCTTCTCCCGAGTATTAGGCGGTTGAACTTAAAACGTTTTGTACTTGCTATCGTTTGGCTCTAACTTACTGGTACGCTGCTCTAGCGAGAAGTTTTTCCCGTCAGTAAGTTATCCAGGCCGTTTTTCGGCCATCAACCCCTGCAGGGTAACTTTGCCTGTAGCCTGTCCCCGGTGCTATGCTAATATAGGATTGCTACCAGTTATTTGCGGAGGTTACATAAGCATGGCTCTATACCAGGAAACTGAGGAGCTAACCGTTTCCTGTCATCACAACAAAAGATCTCGCCACTTGGGCTATGGAGCCATTCTCCTCGCTACTTTCCTTTACGGGGGCAATGTTATAGCCGGCCGGTTGGTCGCCCCCATGGTACCACCCATGGCCCTGTCCGCCATCCGGGGTTTACTGGGCCTTATAATACTGCTACCCTTTACCTGGCGGGAACCCCATAAACCGCGCCTCCAGGACCTGCCTTATCTGGCTATAGTAGGTTTTCTTGGGATCAGCGTGGCCTATGGTACCTTTGCCTGGTCCATGCAAGAGTGCCCGGCAATTAATGCCGCCATAATCATTGCGACCTTCCCGGCCGTTACCCTGGTCCTGCTGGCCATGGGCTGGCACGTAAAGCCCAGTCGTTACCAAATCTCGGGAATTATAATCGCCTTCACTGGCTTGGCCCTGGTATCTGCCCAGGGCTCCCTTGAACGCATACTAACTTTACGCTTCCAATCGTCTGATTTGGTTCTCCTGGCTAATGTTATTGCCGTTTCCCTGTCTAATATCCTGGTGCAAAAAATGATGCAGCGTTATCCAGCAATCATTACCAGTACTTGGAGCCTCTTTTTTGGCACCCTTTTCCTGCTTCCTGGGGCTCTGTGGGAGGTGGTCCACCAAGGCTGGTACCTGCCCTGGAAGGGATGGCTATTACTTATCTATATGGGGTGTATCATTGCCGGTCTGGCGCTGTTACTTAACTTTGAGGCTATCAACCGCCTTGGCTGCGGACCGGTGGCCATGTTCAACAACTTAACCCCCCTCTTTGCTATTGCCCTCGCAGCTTTAATCCTTAAGGAAAAGCTAGCCTGGTATCATGCTATAGGTATAATTTTAGCCCTGGGCGGGGTACTTATCTCCCTCTGGCAACATCACCCGGAAAAGAAACCGGCCTAATATAACGGCCACATTTTCTACCGGCATCTCGACATCAACATCGTTTGGTATACAGGTTTTAGTGGCCGTTACTTTGAAGTGCACGGGGTCCAGATCAGCGTAAGCGTCAAATACAACCCACCTTGGCGCAATACCCAAGTTTAAGGGATAATCTTCCTCAGAAAACAACCTGAGGAGGATTTTTTATTATGACCAAAGCCGAACGGCAAGCACTATGGGAAACCCGGATAGCCGAATACCAGGCCAGCGGGCAAAGCGTTAAAGAATGGTGCGCCGCCCATGAAGACGTTAGCCCCAGGCAATTATGGTACTGGCTGCGGAAGTATAAGAACCAGGACGTAGTTTCCCCGGGAAAATCAAACCGGTGGTTGCCGGTAGAAATAAGCGACCAGGCATCTATAGAAAAGGACCATGCTTTACTGGTCAAAATAGGACCGGTCAACATCGAGGTAAGACCCGGCTTTGATCCGGCCTTGCTCCGGCCTTGCTCTCTCAGGTGGTCCGGGTGCTGGTAGAGTTATGCTAAACGAATTAGGCATCGAGCGGGTTTATCTCGCCTGCGGCGCAACGGATTTGCGCAAGTCCATTGACGGCCTGGCGGTGCTAGTCAAGGAAAGCTTTGAGCTGGACCCCTTCTCTTCCTGCCTTTTCGTTTTCTGTAACCGCAAGCACGATAAACTAAAGATCCTCCATTGGGAGCATAACGGTTTCTGGCTTTATTACCGCCGCCTGGAGAAGGGCAAATTTCCCTGGCCTCAAGATACCACTTCGGCAACCATCACCATAAGCCGCCGGGAGCTGCGCTGGCTGCTTGACGGCCTTCCTTTAAAACAGCCTAAAGCTCATCCTGAGGTAAAAGCGCGCACCATCTTGTAATAGAAATCGCCAGAAAGAAATATTTTCTGTTTGTGGTTGATTCTAGAGGAATTCGACGCGATTCGTCGAATTATTAATGCATGAACACTTCGCAATCTATCGCCGCCATGACCATAAAAGAGCTGCAAAGCCGCTGCCTGCAGCTGGAAAAGCAATGTATGCAGCTGGAACAACAAAATGCCGAACTGACCTCCAAGCTAAACTGGTTTATTGAGCAGTTCCGTTTAAGCAAGAAGCGGCAATTCGGTGTTTCCAGCGAACGGACCAGGCCTTTAGAAGAAGAGCAGCTCTTGCTTTTTAATGAGGCGGAAGTGGAAGCCCGGCCGGAGGCACCTGAGCCGGATTTGGAAACCATCACCTACCAGCGCCGCAAAGGGCGTACCCGCCGGGAGATGAACCTGGAAGACCTGCCGATAGAAATAGTAGAGCACCGCCTGCCGGAAGAAGAACGGGTCTGCCCGTGCTGCGGCGGCCCTTTACATGAAATGAGCACCGAGGTGCGGCAGGAACTAAAAGTCATCCCGGCCCAGGTGAAAGTGGTTAAGCATGTGCGCTACGTCTATTCCTGCCGCCGCTGCGAGCGGGAAGAGATAACCACTCCCGTTGTCACGGCACCTATTCCGGCGCCTATACTTCCCGGGAGCCCGGTATCTCCCTCACTCATGGCCTACATTATGACCCAGAAATACGGGGCAGGGTTACCCCTCTACCGCCAGGAGCAGCAGTTTAAAGGTTTGGGTATAGACCTTTCCCGGCAGACAATGGCCAACTGGGTGCTCCATGGAG
>NZ_PVXL01000024.1 GCF_002995805.1 Neomoorella stamsii | reverse complement strand
TAAAATCTCCCGGTTAAACCCGGAAAAGGAAGGGCAGGAAACTATCTACACCGGGGAATGGACGGGAGAACGCCCCGCCATGCAATCTATTGACGGTAAAATAGTTTTGCGCAACGGTAAAGAACTGGTCTTTTTCGATGCCAATGACTTCAAGGTGTTACGGACAGTGAAATTACCAGTATTTGACCGCTGGCTGGAGGTTTCCCCCGATGGCAGCCGTATGGTTTATGTGGAACAAGGCCTCTGGTTAGCCGACCTCAACAATTCCCGCCGCATTCTCCTGGCCAGAGCTGGCAAAGAAAGATTGCTGCCTTCCCAGCCCCAGTGGTCCCCAGCAGGAGATAAGGTTTTATACATAGATATGTATTACGATGGCTCGGGTGGTATCTGGGTAATTGACCTCAATTCGGACGAAAAAAAGAAAATAGTCGACCTGGATGGTTGCTTTGGCGCCCGGTGGACCAATGACGGCCAGGCCATTACTTTTGGCGCCCGTGGTTACGGGCAGGAAGGGCCCCCCGCCATGTACATTTATGACCTTGGGACGGGCAATACCAGGAGAATACCCACCGGGCAAAATTACGCTGCTATTTCTTTCAGTCCCGATGGCCAGCGCCTGTTGCTCCAATGGATGGAGGAAACCCTGTGGGTTAAAGATATCGCGGAGAACAGGCCCCGCTTGATTACTAAAAAGCCGGGGTATTTCCGGTCCTGCTGGTCACCTGACGGCCGGTATCTCGTTTATGGCCACCAGTTCCAGCGTGACCTGCCCCCATCATTCTGGCTGGTGGACCTGGCCCGGGACAATAACTGACCGCGGCTTTATTCACCGACAATCTCCCTGGCAAGCCTTCCCGCCCTTCCGGCCAGCTGCTGCAGGTAGCCACGCCGGTCGCGCAAGTAGTGTTCCAATTGTTCCAAGGTCCTGGGAAAGCTGGTCCGGTAGACGGCTCGCAGGCGCCGGACGGCCGCCGGGTACGGGTTCAGGGGGTCGCAGTGGATCTCCTTTGTTCCCGCCTTTTTCAGGGTGGCGACCAGTTCTTCCAGGGCTTCCGGGTCATCTCAAGGTAACTAAGGCGGCAAAAATTATTGCTATGGATATGTTTTTTTTTTATATCACCACGTTCGGGAATATAGGTTTCCATCTCGTTTACCATATTTCCCGCCCAACCTGAGGCCCGGTATCTATTTCACCATGAATATTTTCAGGTTTAACCTGGGCTAACATTTTAATTATCGCGTCCTCATCTACCTGTAAATCAACCGGTGTACTTTCTCTAAGGCCGATTTTTGGGGCCAGCGACAAAGGGATACGTATCCCTAAACTATTGCCCCACTTTTGCACATGAGGTTGCATAACGATTTTCACTCCTTCTTTGTTTATACATAGTATTACTTTTAATGCATGGATACAAGTAAAAAATAAGGGGGACGCAAATACTAGCGTCACGTCTCTTACCTATTTTTTAGACTTTTCATCTGTACAATTTGACCAACATTTTCACAAACAGGCAAACCATTGCTAATATCGACCTCCACCCGTACGCTCTGCCCCTCCAGTCCCACGAGGACGACGGAATTGACAATGGCCAGCATTTTGAACCCCCAGGTGGTTTTATGTCCAATATTTGCTATTCGCCACCAGAACGGGAGTTCCTGCTAAGGTGGGTCAGTTTTACTTTACGTTCGGGATTCAGTTCTATTTTATCTAAATTTAGCCTTACCAGGCAGGAAAAAGATGCGGTGTGCCGAAAAGTTAGAAATAAAACTTCTCTCGCATACTCTAGCTGAGGCGGGATTAACCTGTTACCGCCACCTTACATATATCAGATTCGTAAATTTTTAAGGAAGGTTACATGATGTATAGTACACACCTATTTTCTCCATTGAAAATTAAAGGCCTTACCCTGCCTAACCGAATCGTTATGCCTCCTATGGCCCTCGGTATCGCTACTTCCGAGGGCGAGATAACCCCGGAAATGCTTGAACACTACACCTTCCGGGCCAGGGCTTATCATGGTGGCAGCACCTGTGACACTGTACAAAAGTTTGCCGGGGCGGACACCCGCGCCGGTGTAGGCCTCATCATTGTAGAACATGCTTATATTAGCGAGGAAGGCCAAGCCCATCCCAAGCAGCTAGGGATTTACCACGACCGTCTCTTACCCGGCCTTACTAAGCTGGCAGCTAAGATCCACTCCGAAGGAGCGATTGCCGGTATTCAAATCAACCATGCTGGTGCGAGAGTTCTGGAAAATGCTGTAGCCCCTTCATGCATACCTCTCCCATTTCTACCACGCCGTTCCAGGCTAGTGTCACAGCATCAGGAAGATAGAGCCGCAATAGCTGTTGCATCATGTAACCCCTACGAAGAACTCCCCCATGAATTAACAGTTGAGGAGATCAAGGGGTTAACTGAAAAATTTGCCCTGGCTGCCGCAAGGGCCAAGAAAGCCGGCTTTGACCTGGTAGAAATCCACAGCGCCCACGGCTATCTTTTGAACCAGTTTCTTTCACCCCTCACCAACCATCGCCGTGATGCTTACGGCGGCTCCCTGGAAAACCGCCTGCGGTTTCCCCTGGAGGTCGTCCGTGCCGTGCGGGAAGCCCTCGGTCCCGCCTATCCCGTTTTTTACCGCCTGGGTGCGGACGATCGCATGGAAGGTGGCCTAAATCTTGTAGAAAGCCGCTGGGCCATCCCCATGCTGGAAGCAGCCGGGATTGACGCTATTGACCTTTCCGGGGGCCTGGGGGGCTATATTAAAGAAGGCCCGGAAGGTTTCTTCCTCTATATGTCTGATGCTATTAAGCCAGTAGCCCGGGTACCGGTTATGGTGACGGGAGGTATTAAAACGCCCCAATTTGCTAATATGATTATCCGCCAAGGACGGGCTGATCTGGTAGGCATCGGCCGTGCCCTGCTGGCCGACCCGGCCTGGGCACAAAAGGCATGGGTAACCTTAAATGGACTATAGTTCTAGCTTCAAACCGTCAAAAGCGAGGGATACCCCTGGATAAGAGGATATTTCTTGCTCTAGTTCATGTACGGTGACCGCCTGGCTGTAATGCATGGCAAGATGGGTGAGAATCGTTCTTCCCGCCCCTATTTCGCGGCCCAGTACGACAGCCTGTTCTACTGACATGTGGCTGTGGGGATACCAGTTTTCACCATGAAAGGTGGCGTCACAGATCAGGACATCTATGCCCTGCACCCGCTTCAAAGTTTCCGGTGGCAGGCCACAGGTGTCAGTAAAGTAGGCCAGGCTCTTTTCCCCCACCACGAGCATGCCAGCTGTTTCGATACTGTGGTTGGCCGGTAATGGGGTAAGAGTCGCCCTGCCAAAGTCATAGCTACGTCCAAACTGCCATGGTACAGGTACCAGGAGATCCTGAAGGTGAGGAAAGGCGGCCTGATATTCCTCTACGGCGCTGGGCGGCAGGTATAGGGTTAAAGGTTCATGACGTACCAGCCGAACATAGAATTCCACTTCACCCAAACCGCCAAAATGGTCGTAATGCCAGTGAGTGAGAAAAATACATGATAGCTCATCAATCTTTTCCCGCAAAAGCTGGTGACGTAAGTCCGGCGACGCGTCGATAAGAATTTTCTTCTCCCCCAAATCCAGGATGGCCCCGCTCCGCGTCCGGCTAAAGCGTGGATTTTCCCTGGCCTCCTGACAGGCAGCACAGTTGCAATAAAAGGACGGTACCCCGGGACCGGCACCGGTTCCTAGGAGTTTAAAAATCACAGCCATCCCATCTCCCTCCGTCTAACCGGCAACAAAGGCTGAAGGGGTAGGTCCTTGCCGGATGTCGTAACCGGCTTCAAAAAGTATTTCCTGACATTTCCTTACGCTCTGGCCCCGCCCGGCCGCTGTATCAGGCAGGACATCCCTGGGGTTCGGCCCGGCTTCGGCCCAGATAAGATTGGCTCCCGCCATAAGGGCCGGCAGGTTGGGCTCATGGGTACAGTGGGCTGTGGCCCGGTCTCCCATCACCAGGCGCGTAACGGCAATCAGGCGTGCCAACTCCCGGAAAGATATCTCCCCGAGTCCTCCCAGGCGTGTCCCCGGAACTGCCGTCCTTTTCATGGCACCGTTAAATGTGGCGCCAATCTCCCTGGCCCAGAACATCTGCTCAACCATTTCTTCGGGAGTATGCTCCGGCCCTACAGGCTCAAGGCACACCTGGACAGCCAGGCCGGCGGCCCTGGCGTTGGCAATTGTCTCCTCACGCTTCGTTCTGGGAATACCGGTATCTGTCCCTTCCCTTAACCTGAGGGCATGATAAACGGCGGAAAAACCAACCTCCTTTAGTTTTTGCGCCTGTTCATAATTAAAATCACCTATATTAGCAATTAACGGAATATCGTCCTGCACGGCTTCGCGTACTGCGGCAGCAATATCGATAAATTTTTTGAATGGGTAATCAGCCGTCGTCATGAGGTAGATGCCGTTAGCCCCTGCTTCTACCATGGCAAGGGCTGTTTTTACAACTGTATCCGTATCCCATTCCAGGCGTTCCTTGACTACTCCTGCATCACGACCAAAAGAACAAAAACCGCAATTCCGGGAGCAAGGAGCATAATCAAGCCCGATCTGGGCAACGACATCGCCTTTATTGCCGAAGTGCTCCCGGCTAAGTTTATTAGCCACATAGCAAAGGGAATAAAATTCTTCGCTGTCCAGCTCAACTTGCACCAGCCTGGTTGCCTCTTCCCTGGTAGGTATCCCACCGTCCAGGCATTTGTTGAGAATATCTCTGATTATAATTCTATTTTCCAAAACTGCTCTCCCCTCCGTAGATAAAATTAATGTCTCTTTTTTACTATTGGACCGGTACCCACGGGGCATACTATTGCTGTAAAACCTGGATAACCCCTGCAGGACACTGGCCTACGCAGGTGTAGCAGGCAGTACAATGCTCCGGGTTCTTGACAATTGGTACCGGGCGGCCGTCTTGCTCCTGCATGCTTATTACACCATAAGGGCAAAAGTCGGCACACAGGCCTTCTCCTAAACAATTGGCAGCATCGATGTTGATCTGAACCGCCGGGACATCCCTGGTATTCTTCTTTTTGGCGCCTACTTTATCCATTACGGGCGGCATATAGATCTTATGCCGCGCTTCAGGTATGCTTTTCCCGGCCAGTTTTTGCAGCGAACGGGCCACAATCTCCAGCTGGGCAGCCGGGAGAGAGAGATAAAGCTCAAAATCGCTTATGTCACTGGCAGCGCGGCTGCCGTAACAACCGAAGGAAATATTCATTTTCCCGGTCTGCATGGGCTGTACAGTAAGGTCAGCACAGGTGGAGTTATAACCCGAGGTGTTAAAGCTCTGCCGTTCACCGCTGTTATACGATTGGGCGCAGCAAAGCCACATGGCCTGCTCCGGCCACAGGGTGAAGATTACCACGTCGGCTTCAAAGTTGGCTTTACTCAACGGCGCTACCAAGGTGGCCTCGTAGCTGCCGGCCGGAAAGCAAGGCCGGACCGCGATCATCTTCCGGGCACATTCCAGGGTAGGCAGCTTTTTAAACAGGAGGTATAATTCCCCCGACTGCAGTTTGGGCGGCATGGGTATGAGGCCCATAATGGCCGCCCCGTCGGGGCAGGCATGCCGGCGAGGCGGCATATACAGGCTGCAACCCCGCCTGGCAGCCACAATGGCCTGGCAGTGACGCAGTGTTGCCGTTGGTTCTGTCACCCCTGCGGGTATGGCCTCGCCGGGACGCAGTAACCGCACTGCTACCGGCTCCCAACGCAGGGCTAATATATCTTTATAAATGCTTGCCAGTTGCTGGTTATCCACAGGTTTCTCTCCCTTTACTGCAACAGTTATTCCGCCATTACCCGCCGCCAGTTTTCTTCGCCTTCGGGCCCGCTAAAAAGGGCCCTGACCCTTTCCTTGATTTCATGGTAATCCTCGTCCAGACCAAGCAACAAATCAAGTGCATGGCGCACCTTAATTCCGGTGGAAATACGGGCGAAATTGAGGACGCAGCTCAAGCAGTAGCCTACAAGGATTCCGACCCCGGTATTTTTCGCCTCTTCGAGGCGGCGACTGATCAAGGCTTCCGCCAGGTCCGGACGGAAGTGACTTACCTGGCCGCCGCTGCCGCAGCAGAAGGTGGTCGTACCGTGGTGTTCCATTTCAACCCGCTGATATCCTAGCTGTTCCAGGACACCCCTGACCTGCCGGGCAAAGATGCCTTCATGACGGTCGGGACAGGAGTCATGGACGGTAATTAATGATGTACCCGCCTTCCCGTCCTCCCAGATCTCATAGATGGTCCTGACCTCGATGCCGGCTGGTGCTAGTTCAGCGCGAAGCTGGTAAAAACAATTGGGGCAGGCAGTTATTAATACTCTTACACCGAGCCCTTTTAACTTTTTTTTAATATAGCCGGTATAATTTTCACCACGCTCTTTTAAACCCATCTGGTAAAGGGGCTTGCCACAGCAATCTGTCAAGAGGGAGATGTAAGGCCATAATTCCTGCAGGTGGTTAAAGGCAGCCCTTGTTATAGCCGGCGCATAAGTTAACATAGTGCACCCCGGGAAAAAAGCTGCCTCACCTTTTTGATCTATTGGCAAATCATTGTAGTCTATATTGTACTTTTCCCGATAAAGTTTGCAAATATTGAGCTCCCGGTCTGGGAAAAGGTAGCGATAATCGTATATGGGAAATTCTCCGTTTGCTACTGCTTCTATACGTTTAGCGGCAAACATGCCCGCCGGCGAAAGATCTTCCGGGCATACAGCGGCACACAGTTCGCAAAGGTTACAGGAAAATGCTTCCTCTATTGTCGGACCCCGCCCGGCAATATTCAGGGGCGCCTCGCCAATCTCCTGCAGCAACAAGCATGAAGCGGTACATCGGCCGCAGGCGGTACAATTTTCCTTTATCTTTTCGCGAAACCCATCACCGCCGCCAGTGACCCCTGTTGCAACGTCCAAGTTATCAGTCCTTTCCACGATAAGCTTATTGTTGCATGGTCCAACCTTTAGTTGAGTACCTAAGCACCCAGCAGTAATCTCTACCGCTCCGGAGGCAGGGCGGCAGCTTCGAGGCCCAACTCCCTCAGGAATGCCAGGGTGCGGCGGGGTACCATAACCGTAGGATCGGTAACAGCAGCCAGTTCCAGGGAACACATTACGGGAATAGCGCTTGCCAAATCGATGGGGATATCTATGTCAGGAACCATCTCGAGGGCAGCAAAAGGTATCTTTTTCTCTCCAGCTTTCTTTACCAGCATATCCAGGGCCGTGATGCCGTCCATATTATAAAATACTTTATGAAAATCAAAAGGCGTTTCGCAGGTATAACCCACCAGGGAAAATCCGCCCTCCTGGCAGGGTGCTTCGACAATGGCCGCCCCTACTGCTGGGGTTAAAATGTCATTGCACTGCCCGGCAGCTTGTCGACCGGCCTCACTTTGACTGAGCTTTTCTAAAGCGGCTAAAGCGTTTTTAATGGTTACCGGCTGCAGTGTTGGTAAATCCCCACCGATTATAATTACGCTGTCAGCCAGCCTTGCTCCCGACTGGGGCTTGAGAATATAGTCAGCAGCAAACTGCATGCAGTCATCAAAGGAACCGCCCCTATCGGCGAAGATACCCTTTACCTTCCCCGGATGGGTCAGACCTTTAAGCAACGAGGAAAGATAGGCGCCGTCACCGCCAGCGTCGTGACAGACCCAAAAATCAGCACCCTCTTCCTGGCAGGCAGCAATGACGCTGTCGATAACGTCAAGGAGGCAGGCCTCATAGAAAATCTTTGCTTCTTCTGGTGTTAAAATCCCGCCTCTTTCCTTTGTCAGGCGGGTTTTGATATCACCGCTTCTGGGTACTTTGGTAAAAACTACTACCGCTTGGCGCAACTAACTAACCTCCTGTATATAAATCATGGGTACCGGCCGGCAGGCCTCCCGTTCCGGACAGTGGCAGCACTGTTCCCTGTAAATTGTCGCCAGATCAGAAAAATGGCA
The DNA here is from genome assembly GCF_002995805.1 of Neomoorella stamsii. Taxonomy (GTDB): domain Bacteria; phylum Bacillota; class DSM-521; order Neomoorellales; family Neomoorellaceae; genus Neomoorella; species Neomoorella stamsii. The sequence continues at coordinate 12,727 of NZ_PVXL01000024.1, read as the reverse complement.
GTTCCGGAAACCATACCTCCGGTAAAATCCTGCAGCCTCTCCCCTGGCAATGGTAGTTACACGGTAAGAGGCGCAGCCACTGGCCGGCGAGCTGTGGCAATAGGCCCATGGTTTTTTGATTAACTCCAACAGCAGCCTCCCCCCTAAACCCTGGCCTCTGGCTTCTCTCCTTACGGCCAGCAATTGTAGGTGAAAGAAAGTTTCACCTAGCCAGGTTATTTTACCCCCCGCCAAAATTTTCTCTTCAACCTTAATAATGGCGTGCTGTTCTGGTTCCCCGGCCAGGCCCATACCCCAGTCCTGCATTAATTCCTGCAATTCCAGGCCATCGTCTGGCCCAGCCATGGTCACTTCCGCCCGCGCCAGCATATTATTTGCCATTTATCCAGGCCGCCCTTTCCTGCCACGCTTGTTCCAGCCGTGTGGCCAGGACGGCTATCTCCTCGTCCTGCATCCACTCGTTATCTTCACCCGGAAGACTTACCCGGACACCGACCTGGAGGAAGGCAGCTCGCAGGCAGACTTCTCCTACCAAAACAAATAATGATTTTATGGCTAAGATACCGGCGCTTCTACCGCCAAAGTAAAGGAGGCAAGGGATGAGGTGACCACAAATAACAATCCCCCACCAGAAAATATTTTTCAAATTACCGTTGATAAGCATTGCCACCGACCGGCGGGCTTCCTCCGGCGCCGACTGGCGCATCCCGAGGATATAGGCCGCAATTAAGATTATCTGAGTAATGAGCAGAGACAGGAGTATTTTATCAAGAATAGCAATAGTTGGTGCTGGCGACGTACCGGTCACCGCCGCCACCAGGATTACGCCGGCCAAACCGGAAGTTAGGGCTGCTGCCAGCCACAGGGGCACCAGAGCACTGCCGTTCCAGAAGGAACGGCCCCGGGCTTCGCCCAGCTCTAAACCCGGGTAGATTACCAGGGCCACGGCAAAAATTATGCCCAGGAACCCGATAATCCGCCGCCCGGCATTTTCCCCGGCCCAGGGAAAGATATCAAACCAAAAGCTGGTATATATTGCTGCCAGAACTATGAAGCAGCTTAAAAACAGGGCTCCTTTAGTCATAATTGACTGCATGCGGCTAAAAACTAAAAGAAATCGCTTTTTGTTGCCCAGCTCGGCAAGTAATAACAGACCGCCCAGGCCGGCAGCTGCCAGGCCCAGGAAACTACCGGTACCACTTACCTCACCGGCAAGGGGCGAGGTTATAATATCCAGGAAAGCGATGACGGCCAAAACCATGGCCCCGAAGGCGGCGCAAAAGAAGTAACCGGCAGCCAGCCCGCCCCAAATTGCCTGTTTATCCTCCATAACAGCTACCTCCTAGGGAAAAATATAATACACCGACGGTTTCGTGCCCAGATGGGGATACAGCGGCCGGGCATTGGCCTGTTTAATAAGTGCCGCCACTTCGCTGCCGGGATCGTCCAGATCCCCGGCATGGCGGGCTTTCAGCTGGCAAGTTTCTACACAGCGGGGCATTTCTCCCTGCTCCAGCCGTTCATAACACAGGTGGCACTTTTGCACGATGCCCTTTTCCGCCTCGAACTGGCGTACACCATAGGGGCATACCAGCATGCAGAACTTACAGCCAATGCAACGCTCGCCATCAACAATGATAATCCCGTCAGGCCGTCTCTGGCTGGCCCCGGTAGGGCAGCCGTCAACACAGGGTGCATCTTGGCAGTGCATACACGGCCGCGGCAGGTAGTGTGAGGTCACGTTGGGAAATCCCCCTTCCGGCCCTACCGTGAACACTTTATTCCAGCGTTCGTTTAGCGGCAGGTTATTTTCAATCTGGCAGGCAACGGTGCAGGCATGGCAACCGATGCACCTGCGTAAGTCAATAACCATTCCCCAATGCATAGTTCTCACCCTTCCACCTTAGCAATCCTACATAAAACCGACCTGGTGCACCAGCTACCGCAGGCTGGATCGCAGGTATCCGGGTCGTCATCCAGGCAGGCATTAATATTGGATTCCCAGACGCCAAACAGGTCTTTTGCCCCTTTTTCCGGATACCACCATCCCCGTTCCGCCTGGACTACCCCGGGTGGTACGGCCGTCGTGAGTTTAGCTCGTTGCTTGACTTTCCCTTTTGGGGTTTCAATCCACACCCAGTCGCCTTCTTTAATAGCAAGCTCTTGGGCCAGTTCAGGGTTAATGGCCACCCTCGGTTCCGGGTGCAGCAGACGCAGGCGCGTTATCTGGCGGTGCTCTGAATGGTAAAAGGGCATGAAGCCTCCGCCTGCGATGAGTATCAGGGGATAATCCCGCGCCAGCTCCGGCGTAGCTTCCGGGCTGAAAGGCGGCTCGACGTAATGGGGCAGCGGGTCATAGCCGAGTTTTTCTAATATTGAACTTTTGAGCTCCACCTTACCGGATGGTGTGGCAAAGCCTTTTTCCAGGTACTTGTAGTACTCACGCGGGGCAAAGTCGAAACGTACCCCACTGACAAAATCTTCATAGGTTTCGAGACCGTACCCCAGCGATTCCAGGCGGTACTGGAACACCTCTTCGTTGGTCTGCCACGGCCAGTATTCACCCTGGTCCATCTTGATACCTAGCTCGCGCCAGAAGTCGTAGTCAGTTTTTCGTTCATATAACGGCTGTATAGCCCTTTCAGAGGCAATAAGCCAGTCAGAAACCCCATAGGTTGTAGTTAGGACCGGCCTTTCCAGCCAGGAGGCTGCCGGTAAGACATAGTCGGCCAGCATAGCCGTAGGCGTCAGCCAGTAATCCATGACCACTAGCAGGTCCAGCTTTTTGAGGGCTTCATATACCAGCCTGGAGTTGGCATAGGAGGTAAGGGGGTTATCGGCAAGGACAATCATCGCTTTGACCGGGTAGGGTTTGCCGGTAAGTATTGCCCGCCATAGTAGGGGCGGGCTGGCTTCGCACATCCACTCGGCCGGTAAACCCTTTCCCCAGACACGTTCTAACTGTTCATTTAAAAGCTTGTAACCCGGCCAGGTGCTGAGTTTAAACCTGTCCGAACCCAATTGTTTGGCTCTTTGCTCCTCCGGTAGCAACTCGTTTAGTTCCATCTCAACATCGGTAATGAAAGTGGGATGGGGCCCGGGCATCACATCTCCCCCCGGTACATCCAGGTTACCACAAATGGCCCTTAAAACTGCCCGCGCCTGGGCGAAGGCACTGGTAGCCCGGCCGAGTTGGTCGGTGGCTACTCCCCACTGGATACACGACGGCCTCATGGTGGCGTAAGTCTTTGCTGCCAGGGCTATCTTTTCGGCCGGCACCCAGGTCTTTTCTTGTGCCCACTCCGGGGTATACTCCTGAACCCGTACCCGCAGTTCCTCAAAGCCTACCGTCCAATTCTCAACGAAATCGGCGTCGTAGAGCCCTTCATTGATAATGACGTTAAGCCAGGCCAGGGCCAGGGCGCAATCGCTCCCCGGGCGGATGGGCAACCACAGGTCGGCGTGGGCCGCCGTCTCGCTATAACGCGGGTCAATAACAATGATTTTGGTGCCGTTCTTTTCCCGGGCCTCTAAAAGCCCACGCATTTCCGGTAAATACGAGGCGCCAGGATTATGGCCCCAGACGACTACACACCGGCTGCCCATAATCTCCGGATCAAAGGCGCTCCAGCCGTAAATGGCCGTTTCTACTAAAAAATTGGGTATCCAGCAAACAGGGGAGGTGTGAACCACATTGGGGCTCCCTAATAGGTTGAAAAAGCGACGTCGGGCCCAGTCATCAGTCCGGTTGGTGCCCCCGGCAGTGGCAATGCTTTCGGCCCCATATTCCGCTTTGTATTTTTTTAGCCGGGCGGCAATATCTTCCAGGGCTTCCTCCCAGCTGACACGCTTAAAATTACCAGATCCCCGTTCCCCGACACGTTTAAGGGGATAGTTTACCCGGTTGATGTGGTTGAGGTGATCCATAGCCGAAGCACCCCGGGGACACTGGGCTCCCTGATTAAAGGGATGCTCAGGATCACCTGTAACTTTTTTAACGACACCATCTTCAACGTGCACCAGCATACCGCAGTTCATATGGCAGAAATAGCACGCTGCCTTCTTTACTTCAGTAGTACCAGCCATCTTTTTTACCTCCGCTCGAACTACTTACCCTGCAGGTTAAACACGATACCAGGTGGTACAACCTTCTTGCAGTTCAAACAGGTTGTTTGTGCCAGCCTTCTTCCCTCCCAACCGAACAAAAAAGGTTCTTGATAATCTGATTTGTATATGCGATGATTAATTATAGGCTACTTTTAAGCACCGGCAGTTCGGGACCAAATTATATACCCGTTACGTCTACATATACTTCCAGAGAACTGCTTTCTAACCTGACCTTCTAGATACCATAAAAGTACCTCTACATAAGATCTATTTAGCAAAAATCGTGCCAATAACGGGGCTTAAAATAATTCCTAGATTTAATCTCCGGATATCGCTCTGGCACTATATTAATCAAGGTAGCTGAGGCGCTTAACCCGAAAAGTAATGGCGGATATTTTTCCCTTTTTGACACGGGGCATTCTCAAAAAAGAGACAACAAACTTTTAGTCAATATTGCCAACCGCAATATCATCATGATAAATGTTTTTTGATGATTTTCCTTCGATCTTTAGTATAACTTTACCCATTTTTATGGTGTATAATAGTGATAGAAATCACATGGTTGTATATAAAACTAAAATGACATTCCAAAAGTTGTCTTATTGGGTAGGTTGCAGCAGATATGCATGTACCAATCAGGTATAGCTCGGAGAAACTTTCTCGAAAGGAGGGACTTAATAATATGACCCTTTAGTCCGCCGAAAAGGTCTGAACCTCGAATTACTTAAACAGAATGTTGCATTTTTTCTCGGCCTAAAATCCTGCCAGGATGTTTACTTCAAATTACTTTTCTCTTATAGTCGAGGTTTTCTGTTTACTAGGAGGGTTGGTATGGAAGTTATCAGGCCTGATGTAGCCTGTAACGATAACCGGACCGATTTTATAGCAAATCCTTTTGACTATACCTTATTCCAGCGGCGCTGGCAAGAAATTCAGCAGTGTAAACAACGTTTTCTATACAACAATGAAGATCCACGGACTTTTTCTTGTTTAAGCCCAGAGGTTGCTGCTTCCTGGTTAAGGTCACGCGAAAATAATATTGATCCCTTTACCACAAAAATCGGGCACAATGTGCCTAAAGATAAACTGGATGCTATACTTGAAGAAAACAGCCTGTTAATTTCAACCACTAAAACCCTTATAAACGCATTTAAGCACCTGCTCAAGATTTCCGGCTACATTTTAAGCCTCCATAGCGCCAACGGTACTATTCTTTACCTTGAAGGAGATGCTAATGAAATTTCCTATTTTAAGTCAATAAATGCGGTGGTAGGGGCGATCTGGAACGAAGAGACCTCAGGAACTTTAGCCCACGGGCTTAGTATGATTTTAAAATGTCCGGTCCAGTTAATGGGTCCCGAAAATTACTGTATTGCCCTTGAAGACAACATCAGTTCAGCCGCTCCTATCATGGATGAAAAATGCGACCTTATTGGCACCCTGGTACTGGTACAGGCTCTGGGGGAACGGCCGTGGGAAAAAGACCTGAAGAATTTACAATCACATACTCTGGGCTGGGTTGCCTCCCTGGCGGTAGCTATTGAAAACCACCTCAAACTCAAAGAAAAAAACCATAGGCTATTAGTTATGAATAATACAATGGAAACAATCCTTGCATGCATTGATACCGGTATCATAGCTGTCGATTGTGAAAATAAGATTATTAAGGTTAACCAGGAGGCAGCTCTAATACTTAATCCAAATGGCGGCAAAGTTGAAGGCAGGTACATTAAGGACTTTGTGGACGACCGGGTTATGCAGGTATTAACAAGCCAGAAACCTGTTAATTACCTGGAAGCAACTATTCGTAACTGCAAAAAGGAACGCCACTGCGTATTTAGCATACAATTTATACCAGGCCAGTTAGAAAAACGCATAGAAGGTGCCATCATCCGTGTCAACCTGTCTGAAAAAATCAACAACCTTGTTAATGTGCGAACTGGTGCAGTGGCCAAGTATCACTTTGATGATATTATTGGCAACAGCGCCTGCTTGAAACATGCAAAAGACTTGGCCCGCAAGTTCGCCGATGCCGGCGAAAATATTTTATTAATAGGAGAGAGCGGCACCGGAAAGGAGCTATTTGCCCAGGCTATTCACAATCAATACCGGCCTGAAGGTCCTTTCGTTGCTTTGAATTGTTCTGCGATTCCCAGAAACCTCATTGAAAGCGAGCTCTTTGGCTATGAAGGCGGAACCTTTACGGGTGCCGAACGCAATGGAAGACCAGGCAAAATTGAACTGGCTCACAAAGGAACCCTTTTCCTTGACGAAATAGGCGATATGCCCATTGAAACCCAGGCCACGTTGCTTAGGGTTTTAGAGGACAAGCGCGTCATGCGGCTGGGAGGCAGGAAGTATATTCCTGTTGACTTTCGCGTTATAGCTGCAACTAACAAAAATCTCTACCAGATGGTGCAAGAAAATCAGTTTCGTCTCGACCTGTACTTCCGGTTGGCAGTTCTCAAGCTAGAAATACCACCCCTGTGCCAGCGACGGGAAGATATCATGCTGTTATGCCAGCACTTTATAGAATACTACTGTAAAAAGACAGGACATGTATTGCCAACTATAACCCCGGCTGCAAGAAAAATAATTTTAGAATACGAATGGCCCGGTAACGTCAGACAGCTGGAGAATGCTATGATTTATGCCGTCAACATGTCCCAGGACGGCCTTATAGACGTCCAGCACCTGCCTAACGAAGTAGTGAGGGGAACCACCTTGAAAAGTACAGGTATTTGCAGCATAGCCGGGGTAACCTCATTGGAGGAAGCTGAAAAGATAGTCATTCAAAACGCCATGGCTTCTACTGGCAACAATATCCCTCAAGCGGCGAAACTACTTGGACTTGGTAAATCCACTCTGTATAGAAAACTTAAGCAATACAAACTAGATTGCTCGACATAGTATTCCGAAAGCGCAGTACGAGTCCTTAGAATAAAATTTAGCATCAGGTGAAATAATGTGGTAGACAGAAATATGCCACAAAGCACGCCTCTACTCTACCACTTTCAAAAAGACTGTGACGGCAAGAATGAATGGGTATTTAAAAGGGGAGCTTTATCTTGGCTCCCCTAACTAGCAAACGCAGATGAAAACGTCAAACACCTGATATTACATCATTCCCGTTTCAGCGCAATACTACCAATATTGATGCTTTTATCCACTTTCAGGTCTTGAACTTGATAAGGTTGGTAACCGTTCTTTTCAATTTTTAGTGTATAACAGCCACTGTTAAGGCGTCTGATCCAAAAATCACCGAAATCGTCAGTTGTCTCTCTCCAACTTTGGCCGGTCTCGTTGTTAATGAGGGTTACCTGCGCCCCTTCCAGGACTTCATCGATATCCGGATCATAAACCTCTCCTGCTACAAAGAATTTGGGAAGGTTTAGGTAATATACCCTGGGTTTCACACCGAGTTCAGGCTGTAATACCTCAGCCCGGGAGATTAATTCCTTTAATTCTTCTTCCTCACCAAATTTTATCGCCTCTGTAGCACATGCTTCAACGCAGCGTGGAACTTCGCCTGCGTCAACAAGATGCGCGCATCCGGTACACTTCTGTGGTAAATTTAATTTGTCATTCCAGTAAATAGCTCCATAGGGACAAGAATCAACAAGATCCCTGCGCCCTGTAGCCTTTTCGGGGTCTATAATGACCAACCCATCGTTCCTCTTATATACTGACCCATCACCGGCAACCTCAATACATTTTGCATTATCGCAATGCATACAGGGCCTTGCCTGATATTCGATTTTTACCTTTGGAACACTGCCATGTTCTATATCAATTAACTTCATCCAGAAGTGACCTGTATCCGGCTGGGGTTTAGCATAGGGTGACCAGTCGTTGTCAACATGTTCGTCTTTGCAGACCAGCTGGCAGTTATAACAGCCATTACATTTAGCAACATCAATAACAAATACTTTCATTAGTTTTTCACCTCCGTAATCCAGGCCTCGAAACGAACTCCATAATAAGGATCGTAAGGCCTGTTAAACGCCTCAGGGTATTGCTTTTTCATTTTCTCAATATCCACTTTTTCTACGCCTACAAGATACCCGCTCGTGACTTCCCCTGCGCAATTCTTTGATGTCGTGTTGGTAGGGCAGATAAGATTGTTAGCTCCACCACGGTCGGCTTCACCAGGTAATATTGGATCTAGTCTTGCACCATGATCTTGATAAACTACCCCCGGCATTATACGTTCGGTAACATATGCCCCACCAAGTACCCATCCGCGATCGTTATATATCTTAACTACATCACCGCTTTTGATTCCCAATGCCTTTGCATCTACTGGATTAATCCAGACCGGTTCGTATAAATATCCATCCGGCCCTTTAACCTTACAAGTAGGAATCTCACGGAACCATGGTATATCATCCAGCTGAGCATGACACCGCCAGCGGGGATGATTGGAAACTATAAGAAATGGATACTTTTGGGAACGTGGATGCAAAAGGCTTTCTTGATGAGTTTCGCCGTAAGGTATCCAATGAGGCACCGGCGGACGTTCTTTATCATCCGGGAAGTTTTCAGCCAGACCTACGGAATAGAATTCAAGCTTTCCGGTCGGTGTATCCAGAGGATTGTTCTCTGGATCCTTATAGAACGGGCTGAAACCGGGTTCGTCATTCTCCCAGTCCTCGGCTGTAGGTACTACATAGTATTCTTTCTCCCGAAATTCTTCATAGCTTATCCTGTCTTTTATCCCGGATTGTTTGTAACCGTCCTTAATTAAGTCCTCAATACTCTTACCTCTAGTGTATTCTTCGTAGAGGCCAAGTTTCTTTGCTACTTCCGCTACTGCTTCATAGTCGCTCTTTGATTCTCCCAGAGGTTGAATGCACTGCCCTTCGTAAAGGACTACATTGAAGCTGTCACCTAAAACATCAACCCCAAAGTCTTCTTCCTCAAACTTTGTGTTGATAGGAAGGATTATGTCGGCAAATAGGCAGTCATTTTCCATCCACGGATGCTGCATGACAACACATTCAATTTTAGGGCTGCGTAAAGCTTCAATCCACATGTTTCCACCATTCCAACAAGTGGACCAGCATGGGCTGTCGCTCCAAATCATGTGGATTTCCGAACATCCCTCAGCAGGATATTTATACTGTACAAACTGATCCTCCTTGGGAATTCCTGCATATGTTATCCCGTACCAGATTATGGGTTCATCGCTCAAAATTGCTTTAGGGATGAGAGTTTTAGGGATAAACTGCTTTGGCACCGGAAATGTAAATCCCTGGTAGGCCCCTTCCGGGCTGGGTATTATTTCTCTTCGGGGCATTGGGTTCTGGTCATGCAAGCTGAAGAGCTGCCACTCAAAGAGTTTGAGCTGTCCCTGACCGGGTTTTCCTAAGCCCTGCATGCCCAAAAGGATTACTTCCAGACGTCCCGGCTCGTGGGCATAGCAGGATCTGATGTAAGAGCCGCCGTTATTGTGGGCAATACTGGTTGCTTCCCGAGCCCATTTCCTGGCTAAAGCCTTAATAACCCGGGCAGGAACACCGCAGATATCTTCGGCCCACTTTGGTGTCTTGGGAACGCCGTCTTCTTCGCCTAGAACATACTTCTTAAATTCGTCAAAACCGTGAGTATGAGTGGCGACATAATCTTTATCATAAGTGTCTTCCGTAATCCATGTATAGGCAATAGCGAGCTGTAATGCCGCGTCCGTGTTAGGTCTTACAGGTATCCATTTATCCGCATGAACTGCTGCACCATAATTAAGGTCGGGACAGATGTATATGGATTTTATGCCTAGTTCGGTAAACCAGAAGCACAAACGGCTAGCCTGCAGCCCGCCCCATGCAAGCGGTGTCGTCTCTGGGTCGCAACCCCAGAACAGGATCATTTGAGTGTTTTCCGAAATATCCTTAATTAGATTGGCCTGCCTACCCTGGCCTACTGGATCCTGGCCCCAGACGTGCTTGGCGCCCCAGTACCAGCCTTCCCAGCTGTCGGGCTGGCGTGCCTGGATGGTGTAACCGCCGAGAAGCTCCATCAAGCGAATCTGACAGCCGTGAGGACCATGAATGGTCTTAGTCTCGCCGTGGCCGTCCCCCTGTACCAGAACCGAGGTCGGGCCGTATTTTTCGCACACTCGCTTCAGTTCCTTAGCAATTAATTCAGCAGCTTCATCCCAGGTGATGCGTACAAATTTACTCTTACCCCTGTTTTGCGGGTTGCGCTCTCCTTCCGGATCCCAGTCCACCCTTTTCATGGGGTATAGTATCCGGTTCGGCGAATACGTCCGCTTCTTGTATACATAGTTAAAGGGGCTCAGAAGCGACTTCATCGGTGCTTCAAAGGTTTTCCCTCTGGCCTTAATCTTCCAGGGTCGCAATTGTTCTGTCTTATACTTACGGTTATATCTCAGCGGTCGAATACGAAGAATTTTACCGTCCTTAACGTCAATTTCTGCCGAGTTTGATCCAAAGGCAAAGGAACACAAACCCAAATTTTTGTAATAAGTACGCACACCATTTTGGAGTTTCGTGTCCTTTTCCGTCATGGCATAGTATCCCTCCGTTAGTTTTTCTGAATTTTGTCATCAAGCATTGAAATTCGTTCCTCGAGGCATTACAGGCTTCGCTTTAATGTCTGGCAAAAACCTCCTTTCTAGAAGACAGTTCACCTCCTTTTACTCTGTTTTAGTGCGTATTAATAGAGTTGCCACCAGAGCGACAAGAAGCCCTATAACTAAAGGATATACTCCAGCACCCCAACCTCCATTTGCTATAGCCTTACCTAAAACAGGAGGGCCGATGAACATACCGCTGTTCTGACCAAGGATCACCACTCCCAAGGCTACGCCAGCAAATTGGGGATTAATAGCTGTTTCCGGAGCAATGGTAAAAACGCAGGTCGGAATAAAGCTTGCCGCCAGACCTAAAATAACATAATAAGGAACAAGAATTCCAACATTGCCCCCTACTTTAAAAGCCCATAACACTAAAATCGTACAAATAATGAAGGAGGCTGCCAGGATACCCTTACGATTTACGAAGCGGTCAAGAACCCAGCCAGCGAATATGCCGCCAGGTATAAAAACCAGGGTTACCAGGCTAGCGTAAAAACTGGCAGCTCCCGGATCCATCTTATGAACTTCGGCTAAGAAGGTGGGTGCCCAGGTGGCATAGGCTATAAAACTAAAGTTAAATGCGGCAAAGGCAATGGAAATAAGCCAGGTATTTATACTTTTCAACCCATGGCTAATAGAGATAGCGCCACCCTCTTCACTCCCACTCGCCGTTTTTTGGGGCGGGGTAACAATAGCGCTATACACCAGAAATGCAACTAAAGCAAAAACAGCTCCAAACCACCAGATACTGGTCCAGCCACCGAGTTTTGCAATTGGGTTGGCCAAATTATAAATAAGAAAACTGCCAACTGGTACCCATGTAGCCCAAATACCCATAGGCAATCCTCGTTCATGTGGTTCAAACCACATACTAATAACCGCCGGAGCCACGACTGCAATTAAAGCCAACCCAACGCCTTCGATAGTCCTGGCAATAAGCATAATCGCTGCAGTTTTAGCCACAGCTCCAATTACTGCACCAATAATTATACAACCTAGACCTATTAATCCACTGTTTTTCGGCCCCAGACCTGCCAGGAGAAACGCTGCCGGAAGTGCCAGTATGACCCCGGCGATGCAAAAAACAGACATTAGCCATCCCGCCGTTGCCATATCAGCCTGAAGACTTTCCATAAGAACCTGCATTACCGGAGGTACTTTAAACTGGTTCAACGCTACAGCTACGCCCGCAAGATAGACCGCCCACATAACCGCCCACGCTTTTCTTTTCACAGTACACCCCCCTTTGTTATTCAGAGACTTCTAAACGTTGGTACACAAGCCCCGGTGACATACTCTCTCCGGGTTAAAAATCGTAGCGCTGTCCCTCTTGCTGCGCCCCTCCTTCGACTGCATATTAACAAAGGTTTATTGCCCTCACTGCAAAAGAGCTATTTCTCCCTTCATGTCCAAAAGCACTGGAGTACACATATCTCATCTAGCAGCCTAAGTGATAAATATCCTAATCCCAAAAGCATCCTCTACTTCCATGATAAAAAGTAATGCTTAGTCCCATATCTACCCCCACTTCGGTGGGGAAAAGTAGCTAAGGTAGCTTATGAAAAGACATGGTCCCTAACCCGAAGTTGTCAGCAACTATTATTCACACGAGCTGCTAGCAGTTTTAATAACAATTTGCTTTTTATTTCTTATCAGCAGAATCTAGGTTCGCCTTACAATGAGGACATATTTTGGGGTTATTTCCTTGCCTAATTACTTCCTTTCCACAATTGGGACATTTAATCTTCTTGGCTACAGCAGGTGGTCTAAAGCACACTTAAGTTTCCTCCTCGTTAAACAACTCTCATTTTTAGTCCTTGACATTCTACCATGAGTTTTGATTTTAGGGTTAATTACTGTTTTTTAGATGTAATTACATAGAAAATGTGATTTTAAATCCCACATTCCGCATCCATAAACTGGATAGATACCAAATAATAACTATAACCTAAGGTGATGACAAAGATGCCAAAGAGTGATGGTTGAAAAAAGATGATTTATCCATCCCATGTCGAACTTACTATT
>NZ_PVXL01000023.1 GCF_002995805.1 Neomoorella stamsii | reverse complement strand
ACCCTGCCCCCGGACCATGCCCTGGCCCCGGCTGCCATGCCATGGGGTATTAAAAAGCTCCTGGACCCCGGTCCAGTCCCCTCTGTCGCGGTAATAAGCGGTAAAAAAATCGGCCCACACCTGCTGGCGTTTCCAGGCTACCTCATCCAGGTACCCATGAAAGAAAGTCCTGGTGGCCCAGCCTACGGCAACCGTTAGGGTCGCTACCGCCAGGAGAACTACCATGATAAAGGCCAGGGTTAACCTGGTCCTGAGTTTCAACCCGCTCACCCTTTTCTGCCCGGAATCTATCCTTCGCCAAATTTATACCCCACACCGTAAACGGTGAGAATGTAGCGCGGATTGGCCGGGTCGTCTTCGATTTTACGGCGCAGGTTGCTGATATGGGTGTCAATGGACCTTTCATATCCCTGGTATGCTTCGCCCAGGGCCGCATCCAGGAGCTGCAGCCGGCTGTACACCCGGCCCGGATGCTGGAACAAAACAGATAAAAGATTAAATTCCGTCGGAGTAAGGTTCAGGGGCTGTCCCTTTTTGTATACCTGGAGGCCACTAAAATCTATGGTCAAATCGCCCCTGGTCTGCACCGTATTTTTGGGCTGTTCCTGGCCACCGGTACGGCGCAAGACGGCCCGGATACGCGCCGCCAGCTCGGCTAAACTGAAGGGCTTGGTGATGTAATCGTCGGCTCCCAGCTCCAGTCCTAAAAGTTTGTCTATTTCCTCAGCTTTAGCCGTGAGCATGATGATAGGGACCTGGCTTTCCTTCCTGATTTCCCGGCAGACATCGAGACCGCTCAAGCCCGGCAGCATTAAATCTAAAATAATCAGGTCGGGCTTTTCCTGGCGCGCTTTTTTTAGCCCCATGACTCCATCAGCAGCTATTAAGACTGCAAACTGTTCCTTAAGTAAATATTGCTGGATCATAGTGGCTATTTTTTCTTCATCTTCGATGATTAAGATCTTCTTTTTATCCATCCTTTTCATCCCCGGGGAGGCTATGTTATTAACTGTTTCGCTACCAGCAGTGTTTTTCCTTTATTTCTCCTGGTTTAAGAATACCCAGGGGGTAATCCCCCTGGGTAGACACAATGATGGTTAAAACTACCCGTACAGGTTACTGTTGACTGCTAGCCTGGCCGCGGCCAAAGCCTGCACCCTGGCCGGCCCGCCCCCTTGGCCCAGCCTGCATCCCCTGGCGGGCTCCGCTATTGCCCGGGGCACCGGCCTTCCAGCCGCCACGGCCCTGGCCATTGGGACCAACTGTCGTCCGTTCAAGGTTCTGCCCAATCCTCTCCTGCATGTTTTCCAGGCAGTAACTGGCCTGCTCCGGGGTTATCTGGCCGGCGGCCACCTTTTCATCCAGGAGCTTTTGCCGTTCAGCCGTTATCGTGTCTACCAGCTGGTCTTTACTAATCCCGTGTTCAGCGGCAATCCCGGCTATGGATTTACCCGCCTGGCGCTCGGCCCTTAGGTCTGCCAGGTCCAGGCCCAGGATTTTGCTGAGTATACCGAGCATTCCTCCCTGGGCTCGCCCCAACCCCAAGCCTAAACCTGGACCATAAGTAGTCTGGGTGGACTGAACTGGGGTACCTTCGGCTGCCAGGGAAGACCCGGGCTGGGTTGCCACCAGGAATCCTCCCAGGACCAGGGGGGCTGCCACAGCAGCCAGTATCTTTTTGCCCTTCGTCACCTTACATCATCCCTTTCTTTTTTTCTCGAAACAACCAGGCCTGTTGTTTCTTGGTTTAGGAATAGCATACCCTAGGAGTCTCAGGATATTATCGAGAAAATGTTAAGAAGTTCTTAAGATAATAAAGACTTTCCGCAACGGTAAAGGCCTGAGGGCATGCAAGACATCTGGCTGAAGCGGGATGCCCCACCTCTAATTATGATCTGACTGGATTAGATGAACTGGTTACAGTTTACACCGAGCGGGAAAAGCTTGCAAGGGTTTATAAGCTCCATGGAGAAGTCAGTATTGACTTAGAAATCTACTGGAAATAAAAAAGCCCTGCCTACTACTAGCAGGCGGGGCGTTTTTGCATGTCTAAGGGGACAGCGGTTGCGCACAGAATAGCGCGGTTTATTACTGATACTGCCTTATCTGGCCTATATTGGCTGGGCTATAAGTATTAATCATGGTGCTTGTCGTTACGTCCTTCATGGTCGGTACCTGGTAATAGCCTTTTTGATTCATGTACTGCCATACTTCATAAGCCTGCTCGGCGCAGTTAATGGCCCCCTGCTGGATCATCCGCCGCAGTTCCAGGTCGGCACATTCTAAGGAAGCCATCATTCTAAAGGCTGCTGAAGCCTTATGGCATCCCAGCATGCCGCTGGCTACATCCCGGTCATCCATTTCGTGAATAGAGGTATTCGGCGTTTGGGTTTCCGGGTTATTTAAGCCGTAAACCGGGGTAGCCGTTCGGGGTACGCGGTAAGGCACCGCCTGGGTGATACCGCGCTGGTTGATGGCTTGAACCATGTTATTGTACTCCTGGGTCATAAATTGCAGCTGTTTGTCCAGGATAGAACGGAGCTGGTGGTCTTTGACGTGGGGGCGGTACAACTGGAATTGATTGATCCCATCGATAGTGTCGCTCAAAACTTCATGGATTTCCATTACTTCATGGGCGCCGTACTGGGCCACCATAAAAATCTCCTCCTGAAAAAGATAGTTTGGGTCGAAAGTTATTATGTCCAGCTCTCAGGTAAATTATTTACCTCCAGGAAGCACGTTATGTCAAATTGCCTTCCCTTTCCGTCATACTTTCTATCACACTAAGGCTTCCTTTTTATATCCCAAAGGATTAAAATACAGGTAGTGTGTCAACAATGCAAAATAAAAAGGAAACGTGAAAGTGGCAGAACGAGGGACAATGGGACTGGCCCGCTCAGTAGCTATCATGAGCCTGGCTGCCGGCGTGTCACGGATTCTTGGTTTTTTACGCAACACAGCTATTTCCGCCCTGTTTGGCCAGAATCAGCTGACCGACATGCTCAATACCTCCTTTGTTATCCCGGATACTATCTATTTAATTCTGGTGGGCGGCGGGGTTAGCTCGGCCTTTATCCCGGTACTGGCCAGTTACCTGGCGGAAGAGAATGAAGATGCCGTCTGGCAGACAGTAAGCATTGCCTTTAATCTGGTCCTGACCCTGGTAGGAGTAGCCGTAATCCTGGGGATGATCTGGGCTCCCTGGCTGGTACACCTGATAGCCCCGGGCTTTGATGCTGATCAAGTGGCTTATACCGCCTATCTGACCCGGATTGTCCTTCTGGCCATCCTTTTTCACTGTCTGAATGGGGTCTTAATGGGGACAGAGTACGCCTACCAGTCCTTTATAGGCACGGCCATTGGCCCCCTGGTATATAACGCTGCCATTATAGTTTTTGGCCTCGCCCTGGCCGGTAAATACAGCATTGCCGCCTTTGCCATTTCTACCCTGATTGGCGCGGCCCTGAATTTCCTGGTGCAGGTCTGGGGAGTATGGCACCTTAAGCCCCGCTACCGGCTGGTCCTGGACCTTAAGAATCCAGGCATTCGTAGGATTTTTAAACTAATGCTGCCGGTAACCATTGGCCTTTCCATTGCCCAGTTAAACCTTTTCTTTAACCAGACTTTCATTGCCTCCTACCTGCCCCGGGGTTCCATTAATGCCCTGACTATCTCCAGCCGGGTGGTGCTGGTGCCCATCCTCTTTGCATCATCCATGGGAATTGCCCTTCTACCGGCCCTGACCCGTATTGCCATGGAGCGGGATTATAGTTCCTTTACCCGTTACCTGTCGGGCTCTTTAAGGGCCGTGGTTTTCATCTCCATCCCGGCCACGGTGGGTCTAATTGCCCTGGGGCAACCGGTGGTCAGGGTTCTCTTCCAACATGGCCGCTTTACCAGTGCCGACACCCTGGCCACTACCGAAGCCCTGGTCTTTTACTCCCTGGGTATAACGGCCTATGGTGCCTATGAGATTTTGAGCCGGGCCTTCTATGCCACCCAGGATACGGTAACTCCCCTGAAAATCGGCCTGGTTACCCTGGTAGCGGGCACCGCCTTGAACTTTACCCTGGGACCGGCCTTCGGCATCCGCGGCCTGGCCCTGGCCTACTCCCTGGCCGGTTGCGTCAACGTCGCCCTGCTGCTCTATTACCTGCGGCGCAAGGTGCAAACCTCCCTGGAAGGTCGCCGGTTGCTGCAAACTTCTATGAAAAGTCTCCTGGCAGCTCTGGTCATGGGCCTTCTCCTGACCCTGGCGTCCGCTTATATTCTGCTCCCGGTAACCTGGCCCCTCCTGGTGCGGGAAGGGCTGGAGCTGGCCCTGCTGATTACCCTGGGGGTTTTAAGTTATGGCGGCCTGACGTGGTTGTTGCGTATGGAGGAGCTGGCCATGTTTCTAAATATCCTCAGCCGCCGCCTGCACCGTTCCCGGGCCGCAACGGGTTAAGTGGGGTGAAAATATGCTCCGAGCTTTCCTGGCCCTTTGGATTGGCCGCCTGGTAGCCCTGCTATTTCGCTGGTTAAAAAGGGGAGGTACCTCCCTGCCGGGCTATCTAGCGCTGAAGATTGACCCGCAGTTAATGGGCCGTTTAACATCCAGGTATGAAAAAGTTATCATCGTTACCGGGACCAACGGCAAGACGACGACCACCAACCTCCTGGCCAGTATTTTACGGGCTGCCGGGTTAAAGGTGGTTCACAACAGCGAAGGGGCTAATATGCCGGCCGGCGTGGCCACGGCTCTCCTGGCCCGGCGGGGGGAAGTTGCTGTCCTGGAAGTAGATGAAGGCACCCTGGGCCTGGTTACCCGGCAGGTTAAAGCCGGGTTGGTAATCATCACCAACTTATTGCGGGACCAATTAGACCGCTACCATGAGCTGGAACAACTGGCAGCGGCCATCAGCCGCGCCCTGGCAGCCATCCCGGCGGCCACTCTGTTCCTTAACGCCGATGATTCCCTGGTCACTTCCCTAGGCCCGGGAAGGGGGAAGGTCCGCTACTTTGGCCTGGCCCGGACCCCCTGGAGCCAGGCGACAACCAGTGAAGTCCTGGAAGGCCATATCTGTCCCCGCTGCCGCCGGCCCCTCCAGTTTAATTTCTACCATTACAGCCACCTGGGGAATTATTACTGCCCGCAGTGTTCCTACAGCCGCCCCCCGGCCGATTATGAAGCCCGGGAATTAGAGCTAAGTTCCGCGGGCGCCCGGTTTGACCTGGTTTACCCGGCCGGAAAACTGGCCCTCCGGACCCCTATGCCCGGGATTTATAATGTCTACAATGTTCTGGCCGCTGCCAGTGTCGCCCTGCTATTAAAGATTGACCCGGCAACCATTGCCCGGGTGGTGGCGACCTTCCTCCCGGGCCAGGGCCGGGCTGAAACTTTTAGCCTCAGGGATAAACGATTGACCCTGATGTTAGTAAAAAATCCTACCGGCTTGAGCGTGGCCTTAAAAACCCTGACTGCCGGCCGCGGGAAAGCGACCTATCTCCTGGCCATCAATGACCTGGCCGCCGACGGCCGCGACGTCTCCTGGCTCTGGGATGCCGATATCAGTCCCTTGTTACAGGCTCCTTACCACCGGATTATCTGTGCCGGCCTGCGGGCCGGTGATATGGCCCTTTGTCTCAAATACCAGGGGGTAAAAGAGGCGGACCTGAAGGTTATCCCCGACCAGGAAGAAAGCGTCGACTTTTTACTGGGAGAACCAGTCGACGAAGGCCTGATTCTCTGTACCTATACCAACCTGGCCCTTTACCGCCGCATCCTTAAAGCAAGGGGGGCTGTCAGTGAAGTTACGCCTCTGCCATCTCTATCCGGAACTCCTTAACCTCTACGGCGACCGAGGTAATGTCTTAATCCTTCGCCGCCGGGCCGAGTGGCGGGGTATTGAAGTGGAAGTGACCCAGATCTCCCTGGGGGATAAGCTGGACCCGAAGGCCTATGACCTTTTCTTCCTGGGTGGCGGCCCCGACCAGGAGCAGGGGGTGGCCAGTGCCGATTTAGTTGCAAAAGGTCCCTGGCTCAAAGAGGCGGTAGAAGCAGGCGCCGCCCTGCTGGCCATCTGCGGCGGCTACCAGCTCCTCGGCGAGTATTACCGCACCAGTACAGGGGAAACATTACCCGGCGTAGGCCTTTTTGCTGCCTATACCGAAGCCGGCAGCAAACGCTTGAAGGGTAATATTGCCATCCAGGTGGAGGAGTTAGGTGCGGACCGGCCGGTGATTGGCTTTGAAAACCACGGCGGCCGCACTTTCCTGAAGGGAGCCCGGCCCCTGGGCCGGGTAATTTACGGCGATGGCAACAACGGCACCGACCAGACGGAAGGTGCCCGCTACCGGAACGCCATCGGCACCTACCTCCACGGCCCTTTATTGAGTAAGAACCCGCACCTGGCCGATTACCTCCTCCGGCTGGCCCTGCAGCGTCGTTACGGGGCAGTAGATCTACCGCCCCTTGATGATTCCCTGGAACTGGCCGTTAATGAAGCGGTCTACCGGCGCTTTTTGCCCACTAAAGGAAAATGGTAAAACCATCAATTTACCACCAGTAAGACCAGCTTGATCTAACTTTCTAACCAGAGTGTTACCACGCTGGCAGGCTGCTGCCTGCCAATTTTTTTAGCAAGAGGGTGTCGAGGCTAGTTTATGCTAACTTATAAACTGGCTCCTTTTTTATTAAAAAACTCCCGGGCTATTACAACACCCGAACTTGTACCAAGCCGATTAGCTCCAGCCCGAACCATAGTCAGAGCTGTTTCCAGGTCTCTTATACCACCCGAGGCCTTTACACCCACTTTGCCGCCTACAGTCCAACGAAGTAATCGCACATCACTAACAGTTGCCCCTCCGCCAGTGAAGCCTGTTGAGGTTTTGACAAAATTAGCCCCAGCTCTAATAGCTATTAATGAACCAATAATTTTTTCCACGTTATCTAATGTTGAAGTTTCTAAAATAACCTTTAAAATCGGTTTACTTCCTATCGTTTCTCTGACAGCCGTTATTTCCTCAAAAACAAGTTTCAGTTTGCGGCTCTTTAAAGCGCCAATATTAATAACCATATCTAATTCATCTGCACCTATGGTAGCCGCTTCTGCGGCCTCATATACTTTTACCTGTTTTAAAGTGTTACCATGGGGAAAACCTATAACTGTACAAACTTTCACTTTTTGTCCCCGTAAAATTGAAGCAGCCAACTCGACCCAGCATGGCGCAACGCAGACACTATAAAATTTATATTTTATTGCTTCCCGGCAAAGTTGCTCTATTATATAAGCCGTTGTATCAGGTTTTAAAGCCGTATGATCTATTATCGCTGGTATTTGGGTTACATCATCTTGCCAAGTCTCAGTTACTTTATGAACCTGCAACCCATTAAAAAATTGAGGCCACTCCATGTGTAAAATTTCTAGCGCCTGGCGATGTAATATTTGATATTCTTCCCAAGTCAACTTGAATATCCCCCTGGATTATTATAGTTAGCTTACAATAGAATTCTCGTAGCGATAAATCGCTTCCAAAGATTAGTTTGATTTCTTTTTCACCCCCTGGCAGGTGGTAACTACTATACCCATTTTAACGGTAAGGTGGAAAGGAATCTATTCCATATCTATTCCATCATAAATTATTTTGCCTTCGGAATTTCGTGGTGCAGGAATCCCAAGTAACAATGATAAAGTAGGGGCTATATCCACTAAATGAATAGGCTTCTCCCGACGATAACCTTTTTTTACTCCTGGGCCAGCTAATAAAAAGACAGCTTGCTCAGATCCTTTACCCAACCTGGCAGTCGGCAGTGTGTTGCCATGGACACTCTGAAATTTAGCAGCGATAAATTTAAATTGGCCATGATCTCCTTCCGCTCGTATCTGCGGCCCCATTGGTACCAGTACCTGCAAATCCTCAGTTAAAGGGAACCAATTAGTAGCACAACTATAACCGGGGCTCATTAAATAAAACACATCACCAATACGCTCACCCCACAATCCAAACAAGGCGGCCTCTCTTTTTTTGACCGCTATTTCTACCGGTCTTCGCCCAGTTGCTGGATCCTTAAAATCTAACAAAAGCTGAATAATCTTTTCCTGCAGCTTTTCATACTCTTCTCCCGGTTGGACTATGCCTTCTGGATCCCTGCCTTTAAGATTGATAAAAATATGACCGATATCTGGGCCAGCATAGGCTACTGTTTTTTGCCAATCAATTATCGGCCTGTCTTCAGCACTCGGCTGCCAGGAAATATAACCTGCTTGGGCTAATAAATTGTTAATCGACATAGCTTGCATATGGGGTGTATGACCATGATCAGAGACCACCATTACCAGGGTTTCGGCGGATGCTTGAGTAAGAACTTTTCCTACTACAGCATCAGCAATTTGATAGGCTCTTTCTATTAAGCTTGCATACTTTTGCCCTTCTGCTGGATTATACCAGGGCGATAAGGGGTCAAACCGGCCCCAAAACGTATGCTGTACGTGATCAAGAAAGTGCCATTTCAAGAACAAGAGGTCATAATCGTAACGATTAAGTAGATATAGACCGGCATCGCTTAACCAATTAGCCTTATACTCGGCTTCTTCCAGCACCGTCTCTTCATCGATCCACCCTCGTTCAAAACCCCTGGTTCCGCAATTCTCCAACATTGGCCCGATATTGGCTACCAGCTCCTCGCTAATTCCTTGGGGGTAGGTAAACCGGTCAGTCGGCATTACCTGCGAACAATAAAGCTTAAAACTGCTCAGGTCCGGCGCCATTTGTGTTAATTTGAACCGGAAACTACCAGGACATACTTCTCCCTTAATAATAAACTCTCTCCGGAACCATGGACTCCACTGCCCTACTTTTAGTGTAGCCACGGCTTCCGCCCTGTTTTTAGCGTCAAAAATAGCTAATTTGTGATAACCATTAACAGCACTTTTATGAGCCACTAAAGTAAATTTAGGTCCTTCTCCTTGGAAATCTTTATCGGGTTTGATTTCGATGTGAGCTTCGCCCTGGGCGTTAAAATCTATTCTGGTACTATCCCTGGTGGCAGCGCCAGCCTTGCCCCCAACAAAGCAACTGCTAGATTTTATTTCAAATATTGATCCCGTAGCTGGCGAGCCCAGTCCGGCCACCCAAATACCTTCTTTGGTCAATGGCGGCCAGGCACTGGGAAAATTAATAGTAATACTTCTTTTCCCGACCTTCTCCGCAGCCTGCCATATGGTTTCCGCTGCAAGTAAATCGGACATGAAGCCATTTTGAGCTTGATCCAAAGGAGTACCCGGAAGGTGGACGGCAAAATCCGTAATCCCATGGGTACCAGGATAAGCGCCGGTAATGATGGATGCCCAGCAAACAGGGGTAACGCCAGGAATGCTATAGTAAGCCCGGCTATAAATTCCCCGTTCCATCAGCACGGTAAAATGCGGCAATTTTCCCCTGGCAACCAAATCTTCAATTATGTCAGGAACTGCTGCATCTAAGCCTATTACTATTAGTTTTTGCGGCCCAGGCAAAGTAATCCCCCCCTTACCTAATTTGACCAAAGCTAACCAAGTGTTCTGCTCTTGCCCTAACTTCCCTTTTTATGGCCGCTTCATCTACCGTTAAAAATTCCCAATCTTTCATGATGATTTTGCCGTTAATAATCACCGTTCTTACGTCGGTTACCTGGGCTGAATAAACAAGAGAAGAATAAGTGTTCCAATTAGGGGTCAGGTGAGAAAAACTGGGGTCAATGAGGATAAGATCGGCCTTCCCTCCAGCCGTGATACAACCAGTCCCGGGAAAGACAGTCGCCGCACCAGCAGTAGCCATACTTAGTACATCAAAAGCCGTGGGAAAAGTGGGATCCTCCCCCACTGCCTTTGGCAAAAAATTAGCCATGCGCATAGTCTCAAACATATCCAGGCGGTTGCTAGAAGCAGCACCATCTGTACCAAGAGATACTCTAACTCCAGCCTCAAAGAGTGCTTTTAGAGTGCTTTTAAGGGAGCAATACCACTGCCAAGTTTGGCATTGCTAATCGGATTATGAGCTACTAATACCCGCCGTCGTGCCAATATATCTATATCGTGAGGTGAAAGGTGTACACAATGAGCAGCTAGTACTGGATAATCTAATATTCCAACCTTATCTAATAGTGCTACAGGTGTCAGGCCATATTCCCTTTGACACTCCTCTACTTCATAACGCGTTTCAGCCAGGTGGATGTGAACAGGTAATTTTAAATCTGCTGCTAACATCGCAACCTTTTCTAAATAATTGGGAGTGCAGCTGTAAGGGGCGTGGGGAGCCAGGGCAACGCTGATCCTGCCTTCTCCCTGGTTTTGCCAGGCATCATAAAGGGCTAAACTTTCCGCCAGGGACTTGTCCCATATTTTGTTGAAAATACCTCGCCCTATTAAAGCCCTTATGCCGATCTCTTTTGAGGCCCTGGCTACCTCTTCAGCGTAAAAATACATGTCGGCCATAGAGGTGATACCGGACCGGATCATTTCCGTCATTCCCAGGAGTGCTCCCCAGTAAACATCTTCTCTAGATAAATGTTCCTCGGCCGGCCAAATTCTTTTCTCGAGCCAATCTTTAAGGGGCAGATCGTCGGCCATCCCCCTGAGCATAGTCATGGCTACATGCGAGTGAGCGTTGCAAAAACCTGGCAGGACGATCAAACCCTGTGCATCAAGAACCTGCCCAGCTTGATACTCAGGCGGAACGTTGGCCTTAGGATAAATCCCAACAATAAGGTCGTCATTGATGACAATATCCGCCTCCGCCAGTATTTCTTGCCGGGCATCCATAGTTACAACTTTACCACCTCGGATGATTAGCGCCAAATTTCCAACCTCCTACTCCCAGCTCCACCGCCTAATAATGCAGGCCGGTAAAAATTGTTACCATAAAGTAACCTTATTTTTACCAGCCTGCCCATTATAGCTTATTTAAAATACCTCAAGGCATTAACCTCAGCACCTGTTTTACTCACATGCCTTATCGGTAATCTAAGGTTCAGCCAAAATATCCGTCAGGACTTTTCCTTCAGAATTAGCCGGTGTCGGCAATCCCAAAAGGTTGGCCACGGTGGGAGCGATGTCCACCATGTTGATAGGCTGATCTCTTTTTACGCCTCGTTTGATCCCCGGACCAGCAAAGATAGTAACGGCATGCATCATACCCAGGTTAAACCTGACGTCAGGCAGGTAGAAATGGTGGTTCCCAGAAAGCATCCGGACACGCAGTTTTTCCTGGTGAGGTCGGGAGTATTCCGCTTTGGCGAAGAAGACTACATCACCGACATCATCTCCGTAGATGCCTAAGAATCTGGCCTCTTCCTTTTTCATTGTCCAGGTCATGATATAATCGCCAGTTTCAGGATCTTGCATTGAATCTAGCGCTTTAATAACCTGGTTTCTTACTGTTTCATATTCCTCCGGTTCGACAATGCCGTGGGGCTCACGGCCTTTCAAATTTATTTCCACGTAGTTGGCCCGCGTTACACAAGCCTTAGTTTTAGACCAATCCACGACAGGAAAGCCATAGGGACCATCCTTAAAGGTTAGAAGCCCGTGTTTGGCCAACTGCTCATTAACATCGTCACGGTGGTAACTCTCCTTGATCCCCAAAGATAGACCCATACGGAGATTAGCCCGCACAGGAAGATGGCCATGATCCGAGGTAAGAACGACGAGGGTATCGTCGTCGAGGCTGTCAAGAACAGCCCCTACCAGGACATCAGCCCATTCATAGGTTTTAGTAATTATGTTCCAGCAGAGCTCTTCCCTTTCAGGATCGTAGGTATTACTTAAGGGGTCAATTCCACCTAAGAAACCATGATCCATGTGATCGATGCCATGCCACTGGGTAAAGAAGAGGTCCCATTGCTTGTTCTGCAAAAGGTATTTCGCCGCCGCAGCCAACCATCTCGCCTGGTATTCAACCTCTTCCAAAATTGTATCTTCGTCTACCCAGTAAGAAAGCCAGGGACCAAGGATGCCAGATAACTCCTGATAAGGTCCGATCTTTTCTAAAAGTTCCTCTGCCAGGGAGGACGGCCGGGTCCAACCTGTTGTAGGGAAAATTTGACTCATATAGATTTTTATCCTGGTCCCGTCAGGAGCAAGTTCAATCAGTTTTACTCGAAAGACGCCGGTTCTTTTCCCTTCTGGAAGTTCGAAATCAGACTTTGTCCAATCGCTCCAGCAACCAGGCTGAAGGACCAACCCCTTGGGGTTAGCGGCATCTTTATCCTCAGAGAAGATGGCCTGTTTGTAGCCATTTTGGGTGTCGCCAATTATTGCTACATAAAAGGTCTTCTCTTTGCCCGAGTATTCAGTCTGGCCTTTGGCACCATAGGTGCGGGGAATAAATTTCAGTGTAGTTTCCAAAGGAGGCAGATCGCTTTCAGGTAAGTTGGACCAGCCTGTAGCGGGGCCTATTTCTACTTCATAGGCTCGGGAAATCCACTGGGGACTGGTAACGTGAGGATGATCAGATGCCAGTGGATACGAAGCAAAGCAAAGCCGTGGACTTATTTCATGAACGTTCCATTCTGGATCACCGAAACCATCAACCTGGATGCCCTGGGTTATAGTTGGCGGCCAGGAACCAGTATATTTTAAAAGGAGTGGCTTTTTACCCACTTTCTCCGCTACTTCCCATAAACACTCTGCCCGGCAATTGTCTGAAAAGAAGGCACTGCGGCGTTTTTCCAGGGGATCACCTCGCCGACCCATGCTCATGGCCGTTACCCCGTGGGTGCCAGCATAGGCTCCAGTTACAATTGTCCGCCAGTTTTCGGCGGTACCTACCGGCATGACAGATATAGTCTCAGTTCTGAGACCTCTTTCCATTAGTCGCGCTATATTCGGCAAACGCCCTTCCCGGGCGAATCTTTCGATGAAATCGATGCTAGCGGAATCTAAACCAATTAGAGCTAGTTTCTTAGGTCTTGCCAATTCTTTAATACCCCTTTCAATTAAATTTTAGGTTTAGATTAACATTAGTTACACGGTTACACCTTTCACGCTATATAGACTGTTAAACTTTTAGTGGTCCGGCTGTAACCGGACACCTGCAGCGTCTTCCTCTTGGCCTTCTTTCCACTACCTTCATTAAAAAGTTTTTAAGAGTATCTGTGACGCTGGCCATGACCATCATCGTCTCTTCATGCCCTAAAATAGCTTCAGGCATGCCTGCTGCCATATTGACAACTATACATACGAGGCCATAACATAGGCCGGCCTCATGCGCCAGGACCACTTCCGGGACATTAGTCATTCCGACCACATCTCCCCCTAACTTAGCAAAAGCCCGTATCTCTGCTGGGGTTTCATAGCGAGGTCCCTCAGTACATACATAAACTCCACCTATATGATTCCTCAGACCCATCTCCTGGGCCACTTCATGCATGGTTTTTCTTATTTCGGGGCAATAAGGTTCACTCACATCTACATGAAAAATTCCTGTTTCTCCACCTTCAAAGAAAGTAAAGGGGCGAACATAACGAGTAAAGTCTATAAATTGATCAACGAATACAAAATCTCCGGGTTGCATGTTTGGGTTTAAGGAACCAACAGCAGCCGTGGCCAAAACCATCTCTACTCCTATTTTTTTTAGCGCCCAAATATTGGCCCGATAGTTTATTCGGTGAGGAGGAATAGAATGGTTTTCTCCATGGCGAGCCAGAAAAGCAATTTTCTCACCGTCAAAGCTCCCTACTTTAAGTATCACTTCACCATAAGGGGTGTTGACCTTTTCTTCCCCGATATCCGCCAGTATTTTGGGGTCATAGACCCCCGAGCCACCAATTATCGCTATTCTCATTTTGCTCCCCTCCATTCCTTTTAACCTTTCGGTAATTTTCTCCATATACCATACTCAGGCAATTGTCCTTTCAATTACCTCTACAATTTCTTCTTTGGAGTGCAACCCGCCAAGGCGTTCCTTCACTTCGCCGCCGTCAAATATCAGCAATTGTGGTATACCCCTTAACCTGAACCGCTTGAACAGGTCTTTGTAGGCATCCACATCAACCCAATATACCTTCATTTTCGAGGCATAATCAGAAGCTATTTCCTCTACTATAGGCAATAGCTCTTTACATACATGGCAGCGTTCGGCGCCAAACATAACCATGACCGGTGTACTGCTTTCAAATGTGAGCTTGTCAAATTCTTCTTCGCCAATGCTAGTAATTGGGTTTTCATTCATGGCAAATCACCTTTCGTGGCAA
This sequence comes from Neomoorella stamsii, assembly GCF_002995805.1. GTDB lineage: Bacteria > Bacillota > DSM-521 > Neomoorellales > Neomoorellaceae > Neomoorella > Neomoorella stamsii. The sequence goes on along the minus strand of NZ_PVXL01000023.1, from coordinate 79,600 downwards.
TTCAGTTGCGCTTTTATACTTTCACTATCCAAATAACAGGACAATTCCCTGCATACCTTGCCTTCCTTGACCAGCAGGGCCGCCGGTGTCTTAGTGATGCCATACTTCTGAGCGATCATTTTTCTCCTGGACATATCAACTTTTACTAGTTTGACCTTGCCCCCTGTTTCATTAACTGCCTTTTCCATTATTGCAACTGCCGTTAGGCTTTCTTCCTGGGCAGGATGCCAAAATGCTAACACTACTGGTTTATCCGCAGTTAAAACATTCTCTCTGAACTCTTCTTTTGCGGCCAGATACCTCTCCGCTGCCACCGCTGCTACGGCACCGTCGCTGGCGGCCGTTATTACCTGGCGCAGGTACTTTACCCTGGCATCACCGGCGGCGTATACCCCATCAACTGAGGTTTCCATCATGTCGTTGGTAATGATATAGCCCTGATCGTCCATGGCTACCTTGCCTTTTAAAAACTTTGTTGCCGGTACCATGCCTACATAGAAAAATATGCCGCTGGCTTCAATTTCGGTGAGTTTCCCGGTCTTTAAGTTTTTGACTACTACTGCCTCTAATTCGTTCTTACCCTTTATTTCTATTACGACGGAATTCCACACAAATTCTATCTTCTCGTTCTTAAAGGCTTTTTCGGCACTGGCCCTGTTGCAGTCTACTATACCCTCGTCATGGATAACGATTACGGTGACCTTGCTGGCATATTTGGTGATATACATTGCCTCTTCGATGGCCGCATCCCCGTTGCCAACTACCACTACAGGCAAATCTTCATAGAATTCAGCATCGCAGGTAGCGCAATAGGATACTCCCTTACCCCTTAATTCCCTTTCTCCCGGGATGTTTAAGGAACGGGGCTGGGAGCCAGTTGCTATAATCACAGCCCTTGCGTAGTACCGGTTGCCTCTTTTCGTCTTTATTATCTTTTCTTCGCCTTCTAGTTCGACATCAACTACTTCTTCTTTTATAATTTCGGTACCGAATCCCCTGGCGTGGTCGGCCATGGTAGCCATCAAATCAGGCCCAGTGGTGCCGCTAAAAAAACCGGGATAATTTACTATTTCGCGGGTTGTAAAGGCCTGGCCGCCTACCACATTTTTTTCTAAGATAACGGTCTTTAGTTTAGCCCTGGCACCGTATATCCCTGCGGATAACCCGGCAGGCCCTCCTCCTATAATTACCAGATCATATACTGGCACAAATGTCACCTCATTACTTTGACGGCATGCTAGAGAATAGCCCAGGGGAATGACCCGCGTCCACACGAACTTGTGATCGTGGGACGCGGTAGATACAACATACGGGTCCTTTAACGATAAAAACAATGAGGAGACAAAGCCCCAGCTCAGGCAGTGGAGAAGTGAGTGCGATTCCCTACCTTATCGCTACTCTTCCAGCGCCTGGTAAATCACGCCGCCTTCAACGTCCCTGGGCATAGGTGCACCCTGCAGGTAGCAGATGGTGGGGACGATATCTACGATCCGAACTTTTCTTTTAATAATTTCACCTTTCTTAACACCGGCACCAGCCATCATAAACAGGCATTTCAATGAATAGCCATTAATAGTATGGTTGCTCAGCCCGGTACCATGAACCCTGGTAAAGTCTGGTTCGAGAATGTAAAATATATCGCCACAGTTGGGACCGCCAAGTCCCACTACCTGCATGTCGTCCCTATTCAGAGCAAAACTAACAACCCTCATGCCAGTCTTGGGATCTCTGTAACTGTACAGGTCATCGATAATCTTCTTAACAAGCTTGTCGTAATCTTGGGGGTCAACGATACCATGGGGATCCCTGCCCTTTAAATTCACATAGATATAACTACTGCGCTGGCTGATGGCTGTGGTGTTATCCCAATCAATTTCCAGCTTGCCGTTTACCTCTTTGAGCTTGGTATAACCCAATTCCTGCATAACGCCCACGTTTATACCCGCAGGGTCCCCTAACAGCGGTTCTTCGCAATTAGGATTCTTGGCCACACCAGCGTGGTCCGAGGTAATTACTAGCGTTGTGTCCCCATCTAGCCGCTTCAACATACTGCCAATAAAATCATCTGTCATTTCATAGTACTTGACCAGTAAATCACGATAAAACTCATGATCCGGTGAATTCTCCGGCAGAGTATCATTTATATAGTAGTGGTTGGCAAAATCTATGGCGTGCATATGGCAGTACACAAGATCCCATTCTTTGTTATCCATTAGATAATGCAATGCATCAGCGCACCATTTATACATTTCTTGATGGGATTCAAGCATCATTAGATTCTTGCTCTTTTCTGTTCTAGGACAATTTGATGGATAATGCATAGGTCCCACTTTTTTATACAGTTCGGGCCCTATCTCCTTCGGGTAAAAATATTTGTCGTACTTCAAATTCAGGGCCTGTGAGTATTCTACTTCCATTTCACTGCCATCAGGTGCCAGGCTAATAACCTTAATCCTATAAGCTACTGGCACTCTATTACCGTCTATGGTATAGGTGTCATAAATAAACTGACTCCATTCACCTACCCGCGCCTCACCTATGGGCTCTTCCGCCTGTTTGTTAGTGTAAATCTGCAATTTGTTATACGTATGGCCATCTTCCGCTATAATCAGGCCATAGCGTCGTGCCATACCACTATTTACGGGCAGTACGACCTCCTTTGCCCCGTCAGGCGCTTTCTTCCAACCCTCGGCGGGCTTAATGGGGGTTATGACCACGTCAACACTAGGCGCTTGAACGGCCAATTCGCCGTCATACCTATTGGTAACTATCTTACTTTCACTTCTATGAACTTCACCTATGTCTTCCACTTCAAATTTTTTTGAGGTTATTTCCCCTTCAACAATACAATCCCTACCGCTGGTATTAGCCTCATGAAGTATTTCCTTTATAGGAAAATCTCCTTCTTTACACTGATAAATTTTTTCATAATCACAATAGGCGGCCATATTCGGATAGATGCGGGAACCATCCACATAAATAGTATTACTGTTGGTTGGAGGCCAGGCCGTGGGATAGTAGAAAACAATACATTTTTTCCCTGCCCTGGCATATGCATCCCATATGAACTCTGCCTTGCAAAGTTGTGAATTAAAGCCATAATCCATTTGATCAAGGGGATTGCCAAGGGTGTGATTCCAAAAACAGGTAATACCATGGGTTCCGGGCCAGGCCCCAGTAGCTAAGGAGGCCCAGTTAGGTGGTGTGATGGTAGGTAGAGCGCCCATCATAGACATATCCTCAGTTGTTACGCCCATTTCCAGCACTCTTTTGAAGTTCGGAAGCTTGCCGGCGTCCAGCAAAGACTTCATAAACACCGGGTCGGCACCATCAATGCCCACCATGATCACTTTTTTGGCTTTTGCACTATTCATTTTCTTTACCTCCTCAATTTAGACAATGAAAAATTTAAATTAAAGGATTTTCCGGGGCAGCTAAATAGTTCTTTATTAAATGCGCTGGAAAGATACCGCGATCGGTGATAATACCGCTAATTAAGGTTGGCGGGGTAACATCAAAGGCGGGATAAAAACCTTTAACCCCGTCGGCCGCAATTCGTTGGCCAGCAAAAGAGAGCACCTCTTCAGGATCCCGTTCTTCAATAGGAATGTCGGTTCCCTTGGCCGTGTGAGCATCAGGGCCGCAATAACCAAAGATGTAAAAGGGTATCCTATGGTAATGGGCTATAATGGCATATTGTAAGGTGCCGACTTTGTTAGCAGCCGAGCCATCCATGGCGATGCGATCGGCAGCAGTAAAAACTTTGGTGATTAATCCTTGGGCCATGCAATAGGCTGGCATATTATCAGTAATAAGCGTAACTGGAATACCCAGTTGCTTAATCGCAAATGAAGTTAAACGTTGCCCCTGGAGATATGGTCTTGTTTCAGTGGCGAATACCTTTATTGCCTTGCCGTTTTCTTGGGCAAACATTAACATATAGAGCAACACCGTGGCAGCAAAGCAATGAGTCATTATGGTATCGCCGTTTTCCAGAATTGTTTCAGCAAACCGTCCTGTACTTTGCGCCGCGTCATCCCTGGCCTTTATTAGCTCTCGCAAAGCACTATGGATGGCCCCGTCAGCTTCCTGGCCTTCCGCCAGGGCATTTAAGCCGATATCCAGGAGTTTATTTATCATGGAAGCTAGATAATGACCGGTTGGCCGGGTATTTTTCAAGCGCATAGCTGCCTGTCGCAACCCTTCTGCCTGTGCTTCTCGCATTTCTTTTTGCTTTTTCTGAGCTGCAAGTAAAAGGCCATAGCCGGCAGTAATTGCCAAATCAACTGCGCCCTGGACTACCATATCTTCTATACTCCGCGCCACATCCTCATAGTCCTGGCAAGTTATAAATTCAATCTGCCGGGGTAATTTTCGCCGGTCAAGGATTAACAATTTGTTCTCTTCTAACCTCATCCACAAGTCCGGGTGGATAAGTAGGGGAAGGTTATCCCTTATTTCTAAATCTAACATGCCTTAAACCCCCAAACTTCTATATTTCCCTTCTCTTTGCCCTTCTATCAACTCACGGTAATTTTTGCTGTTCCAAATGTCGGCCACTCCTTTAACATTTTTGACTTGTTCTGGCGTTAACTCAGGTAGCAGGTGGCGGTCCGCCGCGTTACCTTCCAGGATGTCGTAAGCGACTGCACCCTGGCTCTGGGCCGGGGGCTTAATTCCCAGCAGGTAACAAATGGTGGGGACGATATCGATCATTCTAATGTAACCGAGCTTATGGACTGGACGGCTATAACCTTTTTTAATACCAGGTCCCATAATAAATAAAGCCGCCATATTAGAACTAACTTCGGTGTGGGTGGTTGGCAGTTGGGGACCGTGATGGGCTCCCCGGTCGGCACCAAATGCGCTGGTATTTTCTAGACCAATTGTATCCAGGGGATCACCAAGAACTGTACCCCTGGCTGTAAAGCCCCAGGCATAACCCCTTTCAAAAACAATAATTACATCGCCGATACTTTCGCCCCAAAAACCTAATATGGCTGCATCTTCTTTACGTAAAGCAATGGCAATAGGACAGCGTCCGGTTTTGGGATCAACCCAGGTGCGCAGTTCCCGGATTAAATCTTCCCGGATATCTTCATAACGTTTTGTCCCTGGAGTAGCATTGATAAAGAGTTCGAGGCCAGGCATACCGGGCTTTTGGTAAGCCTTAGTCTTTTCCCAGTCAATTTGATCCGCCCGGATCCGGCGGTTAACTATCACCGAATCATCCTTCGCATAAAGGAAACCTTTTTCATATAGAAACCTTTGCATGTCAACCATCCGGACGTCAGGAGCATTGCCGTGATCAGAAACAACAATGATATAATCTTCCGGGCCCATCCCTGCTAAAATAGTACCTATCGCTTGATCCGCTACCATGTAACTCCGCCGCAGGTGATCGAGATGTATTTCGTACTCTTCTTCCCGAAAAAGAGGTGAAACGGGATCTATTCCAGATAAATGAATATGGGTTATATGGTCGAGCCAGTGCCAGTGCCAGTAAAAAAGGCGAGCTCCCTTTTCCCGCATTAGATAAGATCCAGCTTTAGCAATCCACTGGGCCTGATATTCAGCTTCTTCCAGGGCTGTTTCAAAATCGCCAATGGAGTCAGTATAGGTGAAATGCGACGCATGTTCTTGATAAGGACCAAACTTTTCGATTAGCTCCGTAGCTAATTCTTCCGGCTCGGTAAACCCTCGAGTTGGCATAACCTGGGAACGATAAATCCGTAGATTTTTTGCATCCGGGGACAATTCCATTACTTTAAAACGAAATGTTCCTATCTCTTGTTTATCCCGAAATACGAACGGCTGGAATACCCAGTTTGACCATTCTTTAGCCTTTGCTTCCGCTAATTTGGTGTTACCGTCAGGCCGAGAGCAAAGCCAAACGGTGTCATATCCTCCCTCCGTACTAGCAATAATCAAGAAATATAATTCCTGGTCTTCGCCTTGACCTCGAAAAATCTTGATCGAAAAACATGCTGCTAAGGGTGGTAAAGCAGAGGCAGGCAAATTTTCCCAACCACAGGCAAGGTTTAGTTGAAGGCGTTCGGTATCTTTTAGGCCGTCCATGGTGGCATAACCCTTAGACTGGGCTATTTGAAAAGGAGATAACCTGCCCGGGGTGCCACAGCCGTCTACGATAAATCCATTTTTGACCCTCGAGGGCATGGAGGCCGGGTAGTGAAAGCAGGCGCTTTTTATCCCTCCTTTTTCCGCCGCTTCCCAAATTGTCTCCGCCTTAAGTGCTAAAGAATTAAAAGAATTAATGGTCTCGCCATTGGGTAAAACTACTTGCCAGCCAGTGACGCCGTGGGTCCCCGTATCAGCCCCCGTCGCCAGCGTAGCCCAATTAGTAGGAGTCCAAACAGGTAAAGAAGGAAGGATTTCATTTACTGACCCATGGGCGGCGATCCTTTGTAAGTTAGGCATTACTCCTTCGCGAATAAAGCGTTGGGCCAGGGGCATAATCATGGCATCAAGCCCAATAAGATATACTTTTTTCATTTAATACCCTCCCACAAAGTGCAGTTACAGTTACGGCTAATTGCTGATTATGCCTAATTAAGCCTCTTCGTTTAATGATTCGTGCCAGCTTAAAAGATATTTTTCGGTTACCCCTACGAGCCCAAAGGCTGTTACAGCCATTAAAGTTGCAATGATGATTGCGGACCATAGCAGGGTAAACTGCCATTGACTCTGAGCATCTAAAATGAAATAACCTATCCCCCTGTCTGTGGCTACCCACTCGGCAACTAAAGCACCGATAATACTTCCTGGCCCGGTAACTCTTAGTGCAGAAAAAAGATAGGGTAAAGCAGTAGGAAGCCTCAACAAGTAAAAGGATTGATTTTTAGTAGCTGCCAGGACAGCAAATAGCTCTTCTGCTTCCTGACTAACAGAGCGTAATCCCTGGGTAGTATTAACTAAGGTAGGGAAAAATACTATTAACACCACAATGGAAATAGTAGTAGCATAACCTCGGCCAAGGGCCAGGGTTATAACGGGTGTAATAGCTACAATAGGTATACTTCTCAAGGCAATAGCAATCGGAAGTAGAGTTTTTTCAATCAAGCGATAATTAACAAACAAGACAGCTAAAAGGATGGCTGTAAAATTACCGATTAAAAAACCTGTAACAGCTTCAAATAAGGTAATTCGTAATTGTTTTAACAACATCTGATGACTTGCGAGAATGGATTTGAAAATCAATAATGGGGCCGGGATAATATATTGTGGTATTTTAAAACCTGTACTAACCAGTTGTAACATCAGTAATATAATGATCAGGGCCAATAAAGCCTTTGTCCAACTTGGTATTTTGTAATAGTAGTCTTTGCCCGCTATCTCTTTTTGAATCATTAGTACCTACCTCCCTCCTTGGGTCACTGATTCATGCCAGGGGATAACTAATTTCTCTAGCACAGATAGTATAAAGAAACTTGACATCGTAAGGAGGGCGCTGATTAACATTGCTGCCCACAGCATCGGTGGTTCATAATTAAACATTTCCCACAACATCAAAAAACCTATTCCTCGGCGAGCACCAAGCCATTCTGCTACTACAGCTCCCAGGACGCTGGCTGGAGCTGCAATTTTAAAACCTGCAAAAAGATAGGGTAATGATGAAGGTAGTCTTACTTTCCAAAATACGGTAGACTCTTTTGCCCCCAATACGGTCATCATTTCTAAAGTCTGGCGATTGACTGATTTTAACCCTTTCACCATGTTAACCAGGGTTGGAAAAAAGGAAACCAAGGTCGTTAAGGCCACTTTTGAGGCATACCCGTTACCAAACCAGATTATCAAAATGGGTATTATAGCGAGTGCAGGTATACTGTGGAGCAATACCACTAAAGGAAACAAAGTTTCCTCTATATTACGATAACGGACAAATATAACGGCAACTAATATGCCAATTAAATTGCCAAGAATAAATCCTCCAACTGCCTCAATTATTGTTGGGGGTAAATTACTTATAAACACAGAGAAATTACCAAATAGAGCACGAATAATTTCACTCGGAGCAGGAACGGCTAACCCTTGAGAATGCGTAAGGTGGAAAATTAGCTCCCATGCTGATACTAACAGGATAATAAACAATGTACTCAGGCTACTTTTTAGCCGTAATAGCATACTATTTAAGCCCCCCTCTCACCATGGAAAAGGGCTTCAGTAAGCGAGTTGGTGTAGTTAAAAAATTCCTGGCTTCGTAACATATCTGTCGTACGCGGTCGCGGCAAATCTATTTTTATGTCAGCTTTAACTCGTCCCGGTCGTGGAGACATGACAACCACGCGATCGGAAAGAAAAATAGCTTCCGCAATACTATGGGTAACGAGCAGGGCTGCGGCACTTGTTTCACTCCAGATACGCAATAGTTCCAGATTCATCCGCTGTCTGGTTATTTCATCCAATGCCCCAAATGGCTCATCAAAAAGGAGAATCGAGGGTTCCAATACCAAAGCCCTTGCTATAGCAACTCTTTGCTTCATCCCTCCAGAAAGTTGCTTGGGAAGCGCCCTTTCAAAACCCTCTAAGCCTACCAGACGGAGAAGACTTTGAGCCTTCTCCGTCGAAGCTTTATCTAAGCGTCCCGCTACCTCCAAGGGCAGGCATACATTGGCCAGGACATTACGCCAGGGTAAGAGCACTGGATCTTGAGCTACCCAGCCAAAAAATCTCTGTTTGCGACAGTAATCAGGAGCCTTCCCTAATACTTTTACTTCACCTCGCGTGGGCTCAATTAGCCCGGCCACCATGCGCAAAACCGTCGACTTGCCACAGCCTGAGGGTCCAACTAATGAAACAAATTCTTTAGCACCAACACTAAAAGTAACATCATCTACTGCTAGTAAATCACCACTCTCTAAATTAAATTGTTTTGTCACATTTTTTAGTTCAATGCTTAATTCCAAGGGTAATCCCCTCATTTCACTTTAATGTAAGTACATATCTATGATTTAGATAGGAATATAATTCTTGCCATTATAAACCTTGTCCAATATTTCCAACGTCATTAATTCATCAACAGATATGGGCTTATCAATCTGACCGGTAGCCAGCAAATCGGTAACTGCTTGTTGCCAAACGCTACTTTCCATCCAACAAAGCCCTTTCTTTTCTGTCAGGGGTGACTTCATTAAAGGAATTTGCGCCTTATTGACCTCAATCTGGTGCTCAACTTTCAACCCTGGAGCCCCGTATTTCTCTACCGTCAGCCTGGCTATTTCCTCTGGGTGCTTTTCGTTATATTCAAAACCGCGAATTGTTGCCCGCAACCATCTTATTACCAGGTCTTTTTGGTTCTTTAAGATATCCTCGGTGGTAAAGAAGAAATCACCATAAGCCACATAGCCCATCTCTTCAGCGGGAAGAACATAAACATCTATCCCTTTAGCTTTCAGGGCCAGGGGCTGATTGGTGACATAACACCAGTAGGCATCGACTTGTCCAGTTGCCAGAGGTGTAGGGTCTACACCTACATTTACAATTTGCATTTGATCTTCGGTAAGGCCTGCTTTCCGTAAGATCACCGCCCAGGCTCCCCGGGCTCCAGTCTGTAAACCAATGCGTTTTCCTACTGCATCTTTTACTGATTTGACAGGATTTTTAGCCAGGCTCATCAGGCCTGAAGGGATTCTTTGAAAGGTTGTAGCAAAACTTTTTACAGGAACTCCTTGCAAACGTGCTTTAACATGATTTGTAGTATTCGCAGCTCGCCCTAACAAGTAACCCCCTCCGGCTACCACGGTCGTAGGATCTACTTGGGGCCCCCCGGGAACAACTTCAACTTCAAGCCCTTCTTCTTTGTAATAACCCTTCTCCATTGCAGCCCACATTCCGGCGGATTCTACATCTTTAACCCAGTTCAACTGAATTTTTATTTGTTCAATACTCTTAGAACTGCCTGATGAGGTTGGTGAAGTTGGTGCTGTCGTACCACATCCCGCCAGCAAACCTGCCAGAGTACTGCCCCCTGCTAAGAGTGCTCCCATATAAATACTATGGCGTAAAAAATCTCGCCTAGATAAACTTGCATCCAAAAAAGTTATTTTATCTAATTTAGCCATAAAACACCCTCCTTCTAAATTTTAAATTCTTTTTGTTTCCGGCTCTCCACAGAAACTTTAGGTAAAGTACAAAATATTTTTGCCAAGCATCCCTCCTTTGCCAATGTAACATTCAAAACATACTCATTTAATCTCACGAAAGTGCTCCACTAATTACCTTGCCTTCGACCGCACCACAAGAGCCTCTGATTACCAGGTGGCTTTCGAGCATAATACTATCACTGCTGGAATCTTCCTTCTCGCCCATTTGTTCAAGGAGCTTTTCTACGGCTATCAGACCCATTTCATACCTGGGAACACAAACTGTAGTAAGCGGAGGATCGGTATATTCCGTAAAAGGAATGCCATCAAACCCTACCACGGCCAAATCTTCTGGCACTTTTTTGTTTAGTTGTTTGGCTGCCATTAAGACGCCTATGGCCATCAAGTCATTGGCGGTAAAAATAGCTGTTGGAGGCAAATCTCGGGTCAACAAATGCCGGGCAGCCTCCCGGCCACCATTAACTTCAAAGTCACTATAAGTTACTAAACTTTGATCAAATGATAAACCGTTCTTTTCTAAAGCCAGGCAATAGCCTTCAAATCTTTCCTTTGTCACCAAGGAATCTTGAAAACCACCGATAAAAGCAATTCTCCGGTGACCAAGGCTTATCAAATGAGTTGTGGCTTTATAAGCTCCACCTTTTTCATCGTTATAAACCATCGGAATATTAATCCCGGGCGGCTGCCGCCAAAGCAGAACTACCGGTATGCCCGCCTCGGAAAGTTGCATTATTTTAAAAGCAAGTATCGGCTCGATTAATCTTCCCATGGATGAGTAAATAATCCCATCCACACCTCGCTTCTGTAAAACATCCAGGTGGGCAAGACCCCTTTGGAAATCCTTCCGGTTATCGCAAAGAAAGACGTCGTACCCGTATTCCTGAGCTTTTTCTTCTACTCCCCTTACGATATCGGGGAAAAAAGGATTAGCTATATTTTGGACAACCAATCCCAAAGTATGACTCCTTCTTTTCTTAAGGCTTTGAGCCAGTAAATTAGGTTGATAATTAAGACTCTCTACCGCCCGTAATACTCGTTGCCTGGTTTCTTCTGTTACCCGCCCATTACCGCTCAGAACACGTGAAACAGTACTAATAGAAACTCGGGCTCGCTTGGCTACATCCTTAATTGTAGGCTCCATTGATTTCCTCCATGATAACGTTTTAATTGCTTATTATACTCATTTATATTTAATTTTCATCTTATTATTCAAGTTAGCTATGTATATAAACCTTTTCCCGATCTTTTTAATAAAAATATACGACATTCAAGTTTAAATTCCTCCTTTATGGGTAAATTATTTTTAAATTTTTTAGCTTATTATCAGGCTTCTCCCATACCTCTTTATATAATCTTAACTTTTCAATTTTTTACCTTGTTTTTAAGCAAGCCTTGCGTATATAGATTAGTACCCGAAAGATAAATAAATTCACCTCGAACAGGTAAAGTTCAGTAAGTAACTAGAAAATAAACTCTACCACGGACGAGGTGAAGATACTAGTGAAAATTATTAATAATTCTAAGCCAGATCTTTAATTTACGGAGTATATCTCCATATCTGGAACTTGATGGCTTAAAGCCGTTAAAACACGCTCACGAGAGGTCATGCTTTCCATTTCAATTCCCCTTTCTATTTAACCAAACATTTCAACTAAGTTCTTTTCATATGGTGGATAAATTACACCCTTTTCCGTAATGATACCGGTAATCAAGCGATAGGGCGTAATATCGAAGGCAGGATAGAGGGCTTTGGTACCAGGTTCTGCGATGGGCTGTCCCGCCAGGGTTAACACTTCTTCGGCAGGCCGCATCTCTACCGGAATAGTGTCGCCGCTGGGTGTATTCAAATCAATGGTATGGCTGGAAGTTGCCGTGTAAAAGGGCACGTTGTTATCATGGGCTGCTAAAGCATGCAAGTACGTCCCAACCTTGTTGGCCAGATCGCCGTTACGGGCCACCCGGTCCGAACCTACCACCACCAAATTAACCATACCCTTTTCCAGGCAAAAGCCCGACATGTTGTCGGTAATCAAGGTAAAGGGAATACCCAGGCGTTTGAGCTCCCAGGCCGTAATACGCGCCCCCTGTAGGAAGGGGCGGGTTTCATTGACTAGGACGCTGATTTTTTTGCCCTGTTCCCAGGCGCGCCTGATAACAGATAACGCACGTCCACCGTAACCGGCTCCGGCCAGGGCGCCAGAGTGGCAATGGGTCATAATGGTATCCCCATCGTGGATTAAGGCTGCACCGGCCTCACCCAGGGCTAGTTCGAAATTCAACTGCCTGTGGACGATATCTATCAACCGCTGTACTACCTGTTCTTTAAATTGCCGGGGATCTAGATCGGTCCCGATTTCATCCACGGTTTTAGCCAGGTTAACTGCCGTTGGCCGGGTAGCTTTAAGGGCAACCAGGTCCCTTTGTAAAGCTTCCAGGTTGTCGTTCTTTAAACTGGCCAGATAGGCTCCCCAGGCACCGGCAAGCCCCAGGGCCCCGGAACCACGAATGGTCATATCTTTAATGGCCGTGCATAGCTCTGATACGGTATAAATTTCAAGGTAAACTGTCTTAAAGGGTAACTGGGTCTGGTCAAGTAAAATAATCTTTTCACCTTCACCCCAGATGGGAAGGAGTAATTCTCGCTCTCTTAATTCTTGTACCAGCGAATTTACCAGTCGCGTCATAATTTTCCCCCTAGAGCCTTAATCTGGAGCATTGCCAGGGCTATTTTGGCGTTATCCTCCAGGTAGTCCATTAAATCATAGGCTTCCCAGAGGTTTTTCCCTGCGGTTACCGCTCCGTGTTCAACCATGGTAATGGTATTAATGCTGGTATCCTGGTACTGCTCAATAACCAGCCTCGCCAGTTCTTCTGAACCTGGCTGGGCAAACGGTACATTGGGCACCTGTTTCAGGTAGGCCCGGGCGGAAACTGTAACCAGTGGTAAGGATCCGTAGGTGTTGGCAAAAGCAATAGCATAGGGCGGGTGGGCATGGAGGACAGCTCCCACTTCCGGCCGGCAGCGATAAATACCGAGATGAAAGTTAATCTCTTTGGACGGTTTTCCCTGCCCTTCAACCAAATTGCCGTCTATGTCTATTAGTATACAATCTACCGCCTGAACCCGGCCCAGGGAACAGCCGCTTCTTTTAATAATGACATAATCGCTATCCGGAATGCGGACGCTGATATTACCTCCGGAACCGCTGCTAAGCCCGCGTCTATAAACTTCATGACAAACTTCAATTAATTCGTCACGCAATTGTTCCAACATCTTTGTATCCCCCGCTTTTATTAAACAAAGTAATAGGCGCGGTAGGCGGCCTCATAAGCTTCCCGCAAGGCAGCCGTTTGCGCTAGAATCGGGCACGAACGTTCGACTAAATTCCTGCCTATCTCCGCGGCTTCCCGGCGCAAGTCTTGTTCGTCAAAAGCAAGGATACGCCCTTGTACCATTACCGGCCGGCCGTCTATGAATACATCACGAACAGCAAGCCTGGTTTCATTCAAGATTAACTGGGCCGGCATATTGGTAGCCGGTGCCAGGGCCAGGCTATTGTTAGATACAATTATTAGATCAGCCCGGTGACCGGGTTCTAATCTGCCGGTCACACCTTCCCAACCCGTTGCAGCCGCGCCATTAATCGTAGCCATCTGCCAGAGATCACTAACCCCAGGCCATAACTTATAATCCGGCTCCTCCAGGCGTGCCAGCAAACCGGCCCAGCGCATGGTTTCTAATAAATTATGGTTAGTACCGCAGTTCAAGCCATCCGTACCCAGGGCGACACGAATATTGTCCTGGAGAAAAGCAATCAATGGCGCTCGCCCGCTGCCCAGCATGGCATTGCTGGTAGGGTTGTGGACTACCAGGCTATCTCGCTCAGATAGTAATACCCGTTCCTTTTCCTCCAACCAAATGGCATGGGCAACTGCAGTTTTAGGTCCCAGCAGCCCCGCTTGATTTAACTTTGCAACCAGGCTGCTACCAGCCTGGCGGGCTATCATCGCCTGCCATTTTGTTTCCAAAAGATGGGTATGGATGGCTAATTTATATTTACCAGCCAGTTCGGCAGCCATTTCTAATAGTTCCATACTGGCCCGCTGGGGAGCATTGGGACCTACCACAATCTGTATGGTGCCCCGGGGTTGGTGATATTCCTGTAGTGCTGCTAAATAAAATTCCCTGAAATCTTGAACCGATCGGGGTGGCGTCGCTTCAAGATTGCGGCGTAATTCCCGGGGTAACCGTTCGGCTACGCCGGGAACAACTAAATGCTCGTAAACATTGCTTAGCATTGGGGCCAGGCTAACCCGGAAGCCGGCCTGATTATAAGCCTTTGCCGCCGCTGCCAACCCTGGTAAGTGAGGAAAATGGTCGAGACAGCTAGTAACACCGGCATGCAGCATTTCCGCTATCCCGAGGAGGACGCTCACGGCAATCTCCCGGTCGGTTAAAAGTCCACCCAAAGCCACAGTAGCTGTTGACCAGATTTCCAGGGGTTCCCCCCAGGTTGTACCTTTCAACAAGTTGGTATAGGAGTGATAGTGGGCATTAACCAGGCCGGGTAATATGAGGCAACCCTTTACATCCCAGACCTCTTCCCCGGGTAGAGGCTTTATCCGGGGTGCCAAGGCATCAATATAAGCACCGTTAAGGCGTATATCGCCAGGCTGGAAATTTACACTGCCGTCCTTAAGCTGAAACACATACCCGCCCCGCAAAAGCATGGTCATTTTTGCAGCTGGCTTGCCCGGGCGGCCAGGGCACTCTCATAAATAGCCTGGCAGCGGCAGCTACGTTGTTCCGGCACCAGGGTAATCGCCTTTAATAATAGCCGGCTCAGTTTAGCGCGGTTTTCCTGTACGACCCGTTTATGGGTATCCAGGTCCGGCGGCACTTCGGAAATTCCCGCCGCCAGGTCGGTTACAATGGCCACAATCGCATAACAGAGTCCCAGTTCCCGGGCCAGGACCGCCTCGGTGGCATTGGTCATACCGACGACATCCATCCCCCACTGCCGGTATAACTTTATTTCCGCACTCGTTTCATACCTGGGACCATCGACACAAATATAGGTGCCTTTTTTATGAAGGGATAAATCAATCTCTGCCGCCGCTTTCAGGAAATAAGCGCGTAGTTCCGGGCAATACGGATCGCTCATATCTACTGAATATTTGTTAAAGCTCTTGGGCCTGTTGGTGGTCATATCAACAAATTGATCTAGTAAAACCAAATCGCCTACCTGCATCTCCGGGTTCAGGGAGCCTACCGCCGAAGTGCCTAAGATCCGGGTAATCCCCAGCTCTTTGAGGGCCAGGAAATTGGCCCTGTAATTTACCTGGTGGGCCAGAAATTCATGGTTTTTACCGTGCCGCGGTAAAAAAATAATTTCTTTACCTTGATAGTGACCCCGGAACAGTTCAATACTGCCGTATTCATTGGTTACCTGCAGTGGCCTGACTGCATCTAACAAATTATAAAAACCGGTCCCGCCAATGACCGCTATGGGCATAGGTTAATCCTCTCCTTTATTTCAATAATCCCGGAAAAAAATATTTCTTACCGGCTTCCTGCTTTAAGGCATCCCATTCGGCGAGTAAGCGCACCGCTTCATTGGCCGTCGCCACTGCCTTTTCAATGCCATCTTTCTTATACACCAATTCATCTTTGACCCGGTTGGCCACTACGGCAAAAACTGCCCCCGCGCGTAACTTAAAAAGCTGGCTTAAGGTAAGAACAGTGGCAGCTTCCATCTCAAAATTGAGAACACCGGCTTTAATCATATCTTCAACAATATGATCCATAAAACTCTGCCGGTAACCGCCAAATCCGGGCCGGCCCTGCCCGCAGTAAAAGGAAGCAGTCGTACAGGCCAGGCCCACATGGTAAGGAATATTAAGATTTTCCGCAGCCTGGATTAGGGCCAGTACTACCTCGTAATGGGCCAGGGCCGGATAGGCAAGTTCTACGTATTGCGGGCTGGTACCATCATGGCGCACCGCCCCCGCACAAATAATCAAATCGCCACAATTAATTTCTTCTTGTAAAGCTCCCGTGGTTCCAACTCTGATAAAGGTTTTTGCCCCCAGTTCGGCCAGCTCTTCCAGGGCGCTGGCAGTAGACCCTCCCCCCGCCCCGGTAGAACAGGCAGAAACCGGCGTCTTGCCAATTGTTCCCGTATAGGTCACATGTTCCCGGTACTGGCTGACGGCACGCGCGGTATCCCACTGGGCTGCTATCAGGGGAACACGCTCCGGATCGCCCGGCAGGAGGACATATTCGGCAATTTCACCGGGACGGCAGCGGATATGGTATTGAACTTTGTCCTCCGTTTGCGGTCTTAGAGCTCTGGTATTCCACTTGACACTTTCCGTCACTGCAATCACCTTTCCTTTATAGAGGCATATAAATCCGATATTGTCAGGGCCGTATCAGTGATACCGTACGGCGCCAGTTTACGGCTGAGTTCAGTAATCTGGGGAGGCAATAAACCCGAACGCTGTAAGATGGTATCGTCTTTAAACACTTCCCGGGGTAGATTGTCGGCAATAATTTCACCATTGCTCATTACTACGACCCGCTTATTCAATTCGCCGACCAGCGTCATATCGTGGGTAATTATTACCACCGTATGGCCTTCTTTTTCTAATTCGCAAATAAACTTTAACAGCTGCTGGCAACCGGCATAATCCTGGCCCGTCGTCGGTTCATCAAGAACGATTATCTCCGGGCGCATGGCTAGAATGGAAGCAATGGCCACCGTCTTGCGCATACTGAGGTTAAGATCATAGGGGTTGTCTTCCAGCTTCTCCTTTAAATTAAAGCGGATGACAACTTCTTTTACCCGTTGTTTAATCTCCTGTTCCGGTAATTTGAGATTCCGGCAACCAAAACTGAGTTCATCCCGGACTGTGGGTAGAAAGGTCTGGTGATTGGGGTTTTGGAAAACATAACCTACTTCCCTGGAAAGCCGGGCAATACTTACTTCCCTGGTATTCATTCCCTTTATCCAGACATTACCTGAAGTTGGCTTGAGAAGCCCGTTAAAGTGCTTGACCAGGGTCGTTTTCCCGGAACCGTTCTGGCCCAGTATGGCTACTACTTCTCCCTTATGAATTGCCAGGTTAACCCCTTTAAGGGCTTTAACCCCCCCAGGGTAAACATGCACCAGGTTTTCCACCTTAATGATGGGTTCCATGTTTAACCCTCCCCATGGTCTTTTCCTTGCAGGTACTGCGCTAAACCTGCAACGGCCCCTTCTACGGTAAGGAAATAGTCAATGCCCGGGTATACATCTTGCTTCAATAAATGAGCCAGTTCCGTTACCTGAGGGGGACGAATGCCACAGGTTTTGATCTTTTCTACCTGGGAAAATACATCTTGAGGGGTACCAAAAGCCTGTTGCTCACCATTTGCCAGAACGAGGACCTTGTCACAGTATAGTGCCACCCGCTCTATTTCGTGTTCGATAATCACACCGGTAAATTTCCTGGCTTTAAGCTGGGAAAGAACTGTAAAGACTTCTGTTTTACCAGCAGGGTCCAGCATGGAGGTTGGCTCATCGAAAACCATTATCTTGGGCTGCATGGCCAGGACGGCCGCAATGGCCAGCCGTTGTTGCTGCCCTCCCGACATGGCCAAGGGATTCCGTTCTTCAAAACCACTCAGGCCTACCATGGCCAGGGCTTCTTTGATGCGCTTAAGCATTTCATCCCTGGGTACACCGAGATTGGATAACCCCAGGGCAACCTCTTCCGCTACCGTCGTTTGGGAAAGCTGTGTTTCCGGTTCCTGGAAAACAAGACCGACATGGCGTACCATTTCGGCAATGGCGGTCTGGGGCACTTCTAAACCATCAACCTTTACAGAACCTTTTAATTCGCCGCCAATTACATTGGGGATTAACCCCATCAGGCACATGGCCAGGGTTGTTTTACCGGCGTTATTGGGGCCAATAATTCCCAGGACTTCACCATAATCTATTTCAAAGGTGATATCTTTCAAAGCTGCTTCGGTAGTATCGGGGTAGAAATAGGTTAAATGGTCAACCTTAATTGCTTTGGCCGGCAAGACTGCCACCACCTTTAGTTACTAATTTGGCTAACCAGCTGGTACCAAAAAGAAGGGCAGTTACAATCCAGGACCCGTATAAAATGCCAATTAATATACCGGTAGTGGGCATAAAAGCAACATTCCCAATAACTATCCTTAAAATGAACAGCCCACCTAAAAGGATACCAAGGATCAATAAAGTTACCCAGTCAAGAACTTTAAAGGCAACTTCATATAAATAGGTGCGCTTACCCTTGATGCTAAACCCACGGCATTCAAGCATATATGACAGGTCGCGCATTTTAATAAAGGTAATTATAAATAGGGGTACAAAAACCGGGATTAAAGCTTTTACTCTATTAATCAAGCTGGAAGTAACATCAACGCAGCGCGCCTGCTGGGCCTCCATGACATTTTGGGCTTCCTTGAGCATCATAGGTATGATTTGTAACGTCGCCAGGAGCATAAAGGCTATTACACCGGGAAAACCACTTTTGATTAAGGCTGTCGACAAGTCGCTAGGTTTAGTGCTTACTACAAATAGCGCAGCGACAATACCTATGACCATTAAACGGCAGGCCATCACGGCTCCGTAAAGCAAACTTTCCTGTTTAAAGGCCAGAGGGCCAAGCTGCAAAATAACGGTTTTACCGGTAGCGTTAAATAAACCATGGACAGTTAAGATAAAAATGGCAAAAAGGAGCATAAATTTGGCAGCTGAAATCAAAGCCTGCTGTAGTCCGCTAATTAAAGCCAGGAGAACTAGACTAGCTAAAATGATTAATTGTATAGTGGGATCATAAAAAAGGAACACAGCTATAATAACAAATAACAGGAAGATGATTTTTGTCCTGGGGTCAAGCCGGTGCATCAGCCCGTTTCCCGGCATATATAAAGTACCCACTTAATATCCCTCCAGGGATGGCTGGAAAGGAATTGACTATTCCTTTCCAGCCATAATTTTTTATTCTTCTCCTATTTCTAGCGACCTGGCGGTGAGTAAGCTCTTAATTTCTTTGGCATTGGGCAGATATTTGTTGGGGAAGTATTTTAGGATTATCCAAACTAACCAGAATTGGATAGCCTTATCAACTACTGTAGGTCCCAGATTGGCCAGGAACGAGGCGCTAAATACTTTTTGTCCGGCCGCCATTAGACCAGCAGTAAAGATATCGATGGTATTACCAGTAAAACCACCAAAAACATAGGTAGCAACTACAGCCGAAGCAGCAGAAGCTATCACCCCGTCAATTGCACCACCGATAATGACAAGATAAACCTTTCTAAACCAACCCATCCGGAAGAACATATAAGCCAGCAATAAGATAACCCACCCTACCACAGTAAAGGGGAAATAAGTCCAGCGAACTGTCAAAGCTAAAATTGTATTAGTTAGTAAACCCGTAACCATACCCCAAATAGGTCCCAAAACAATGGCAGTAATAATCGAGCCCATGTTGTTTAAAAATAAGGGGATTTTAAGGGCTTCAACGACATAGTTGGCTACCCAGTTGAGGGCCACGCCAGCGGGAATCATCGCCGCCACAAAGGTCATCCGGTTATTTTTCATTCTTGTTCCTCCTTTGTTATTTTTTGCAAGCTTGTTTGCCTTATAATTTGCTAACCTATCTCATAAACATCACCTCCTAACAGGTCCAGTTGAATCCCTTACCACCAGTCGTGGTAAAAGGGTAACAACTTCCGGGGAACTACGGCGTCCCTGAATTCTTTCGATAACCATTTCCGCTGCCCTGGCACCCATCTCCATCATCGGCTGGGCTACAGTAGTCAACTTGGGATAAGTTATTGTTGAAAGGTTAATATTATCATAACCAAGGATTGAAAGTTCGTTTGGTACTTCTATTCCCATTTCCCTGGCGGCCTCCAGGGCACCTATAGCTATTAAGTCATTGGCAGCAAAAATAGCTGTTGGAAGATTTTCCAGCTGTAAAAGCTCTTTTGCTTTTTGATAACCACTTTCAATTTTAAAAGCGCCACACAGGATGAGTTTGCTATCGCTTTTCATCCCGTTTTCAGCCAGATAATTATGGTAACCAGCAAGGCGCTCTCTGGATGATAAGGTTGTCGGTAAACCGTAGATGAAACCAATACGCTTGTGGCCCAAAGATGTAAGATATTTCATGGCTTCTGTAGTGCCAAGATAGTTATTTGCTAAAACTGTATCGATAGCGCATCCTTCTATCCTGCTCCCTATTAAAACCATGGGAAAATCGGGTTGTTCTTCATAGAGCTTCTTTATGTTGTTATTGTTAATTTCCGGTGTAGTAAATATGATGCCATCGATTCTTTTTTGGCGTAAAATGGCAATATAAGCAGCTTCTTTTTTAAGATCGTTATCAGTGTTGCAGACAATTACATTGAAATGATTCTCAGCCGCTTTATCTTCTACCGCCCTGGTTATTTCGGCATAAAAAGGGTTGGCAATATCGGCGATAATCAAGCCCAGGGTATGGGTATTCTTTTTCATCAAAGCTGCTGCGAGTAAATTGCGTTCATACCCCAGTTCTTCGATGGCCTGTAAAACGCGTTCCCGGTTACTTTCCTTTACCCGGGAACTGTTATTCAGGACCCGGGATACGGTGGAAATTGAAACCCCGGCCTTTTTGGCCACATCATAAATAGTTGTCCCGGCCATAACCCTTCCCCCTGAAAGCGCTTTCATTACCTGGGAAAAAAATTTTACGCAATGAAAGCGCTTTCTTTTCTTTGTAAAGATGTATTCGACACTATTTAAAAGAATCCTTCTTTATTTGCTAAAAAAATTAATCTAAGGTTAACAAATGTAGCCCTGGCCAGAGATACAAGAAAACAGAAATATTTAAGCCGAAAATACCTGCAGGGGTCGTGTTTCCTGGCGGTAAGGGTGCAGCAAACCCAGGGCCGGAGCTACCAGGTCCTGCAATTTACCGCCTGGTACCAGTCCATATTCCAGTAGCGACTGGTAGAGGATGAAATTAATAAACTGGCTGTATCTTAAACCGGAAGCCATGGCCATGGTCGTCAGGGAAGCTGTAGGACTTAAGGAAGGAGTCCCGTTCACATCAATGATATAAACTACTCCCTCGCTATCAGAGCGCAGGTCAATCCTTAAGGCATCCTTTGCCCCAATGGCCGCCAGCACTTTGACGGCCAGTTCGCTTAAAAAATTATAACGCTTGTCCTCCGGGAAAATATTTTCTATTTCATTCGGCTTCCCCTTGACGGTAGTAGTTCTGACTTCCCGGGAAAGAAATGCTAAAGGAGGCAAGACGTAGCAGGGTGACCGTCCAATTAGGCCCACGGTAAACTCCTGTCCCGGGAGATATTTTTCTACCAAAACAGGTAGCTCACCCAGGGTTTCCCGCAGGCTATTTACCTGGCGCTCCAGCTGGGAAAAATCATACACGACCGAAGCGTCACTAATACCAATACTATTACCGCCGCCATTGGGTTTAACAAATAGAGGGAATCCCAGTTCCGCAACCGCCCTGTCCAGCTGTTGCCGTAGCAACCCCCGGGCCGGTTCGAGCAACAGATAGGGTGGTACCGGCAAACCGTGTTGTAGTAAAACTTTATAGGTAAGGTTTTTGTGGCGGCATATCTCCATGGCCGCCATGGGAGAATGGCTGGCAGGAATGCCGTACTGTTGCAGTAAAAGCCGGACCGCGGCAGCGCCACTACCATCATACAGGGTATGGGGCTCGTCCAGAAAACCTTCAGCCAGGACAAAGGCCAGGTGGGGAGCCGGCAGGCGGGAAAGGGATTTTTCCAGCTGGTGACGACTGCGGACGTTAACAGGGTAAACCTCGTTGCTGCCTTCCAGTAACGCCCGGTAAATCTGGCATACTGTCTCCCAGGAGAGACAATCACTATAGGGTCCCCGACGCTCCCGGCCGGGGACAGCGTTGAAAAGAAAGAGTATGCGCAGCAATAAGTTCTTCCTCCCCACTTTTTACCGGTAACCTGTCCTTGATAAAACCACCATATTATACCATATATATGGCACTCATTTAAATATCTGCCTGTCCATAGTTTAATTGGTATTAATTATCAGGCCCAAATACAGATTAATAACTGCTGCAAACCATTTTTAACAAAAAATAAAAATGCCAATGCCCGGGGTAATCTTCCCGGGCACAATCTTTATTCTTTAAAAGGGCACCTTTCACGTATGATTTAATCTTGAGGACCGTCAACCTGGAGCACTTTACTTCTCGCTAAACTCCAGGGTCAGGCCAGCGGGTAAATAACCTTCTTTATTTGCGGCAAAGCTATAGTTCCCGGCCACGTTGGCCTTAAACTGGATTTTACCTGCAGCATCCGTCTCGCCTAAGTTGCGGCTGCCTTCCTGGACAATAACATACTCCCCCGCTACATAGCCTTCCCGGCCATCCTGGAGGCGCACCTGCAGCCATCCGTTTTCCAGCCTGGCCAGGATAGCCAGCCGGTAACCTTTCGGTACCAGGGTGATGGCTTTATGCCCTGTTCCCGGACCTGTCCTTACATAGAGGGCTCGTGCCGTTACCTGGCCTAACGTCGCTGCTGGCTGGATTTGCTGGACCACCGCTCCCGCTACCGGCGCACCGTTGTGGCGGACGACCAGGGTTACCTCCTGCCCGGCTACGGGCCGGCCTTCTAGAGCCAGCTCCAGGGCGGGGTTGATTGCGGCTATAGCTTCCTGGTCACCCAGCCTGACCTTGACCCAGGCATTACTCGCTGTCTTGGTCAGTGACAGCTGCCTTTTTTCCGGGTCAAACCGGCCCAGCCCTTCGCTGACCGTCCACCGGTACAAAGAGCTGTCGACATAGATTTCGTTGCCTTCGGCATCAAAGGCCGTTACTGTAAACTGCTGGACAGCACCGGGCTGCAGGGTGGCAATGGCCGGGGTAATTTTGAGCCTGTATACCTTATCGACGACAGTAACCCTGGAGGTAGCTTTTACCATCCCTGTCCGGGCGGTAATCTCACCCTGGCCGGGGTTATCAGCCTGGAACAGGCCGGGGGAGATAAAGCGGCCCACATTCCCCGCCACGCGCCAGGTCACACCGGCAGGTACCGGGGCAGGGTTATAATAATTATCCTGAGCCTTGAGGCTGAATTGCACTTTACTGCCTTTATACACCTTTATTACATCAGGAACCAGGTATAAATGGCTGAGCTGACCCCGGGGGGCAGTAGAAAAAACCACCAGGCCATTAGTAACCGGCCTTTCCTGCCCGTCGGAGGGTTTGTTTAAAATCGATAGCTCGTACTCGCCAGCATTACGGGCCGCCAGCACTGATGAACCGCCACCGTCAAGGTTCAGGGCCGTGACTATCCCCTTGGCCTGCATAAATGCGGCCAGTTCGTAAAGGGTCATACCGTCACTGTAGCCTGGCTGGCGGCCATCGGCAACCACGATCTGGAGGCGCCCATCCTTCGTGAGGCCAACAGCCGTCCGGGGGTGGCGGGACCTCACCAGGGTGTCCCTGCTATCCGCGGGCAGGACGACCTGCCCGTTTTGCAGGATAATCTCATGGCCGCCCACGGCCTGGATAACATCATGCCAGCGGGTATCGGTAAATCTGATGGTGAAATTAACCCTGTCGCCAACATGAAGCTGTTTTAAAAACTCCTGGGCCTTACCGTGGCCGGACAGGATCAGGCCGTCCGGCGGGATGGGGTTATTACCCTTGGCGTCAATCCTGGCGGCTACGGTGCCGCTGTATGTACGGCCTGCTTTAACGGGCAGGTCAACGCCTTGCAGAATTATTTCCGTACCGTAGTCATTGGTACCGGTGCTGGCCGCAAAGGCCGGGGTATAGAGGACAAGCATGTCGGCCTCCCTTTCCCGGTTGACGTGGGCGATGGGGTAAGTGTAAACCATCCGGGCCACGCTTCCCCCTTTCCCCGGTATTTCCCTGGTCACCGTCAGGTAGGCAGCCATGACAGGAGTACCGATAATGGCTTCTTTGTCCCTGGTCAACCCCAGGGCTGGAAACCCCTGGGGGCTGATTAACAGCTCGCCGTTGCTTATTTGCAGGCCGATGGGCAAGTAAGGTACCCGGGTGCTGTAGAAATCACCATTTGTTGCCGCTACGGCGGCCTTGCCTTCCCTGGCCAGCCTGGCGGCCATAGCCGTCGGTCTTTCCTGGTCAAGGGCCAGGTTGCCGTGGGATACGGCCGTCTCCAGAATCGTAAACCTGTCCCGGGGATCGATAGTTAAGACCTTCAGCGCTTCCTTATAGTCGGGAGTACTGATTTTATAGGCTGAATACTGCACTCCTGTGGCCAGGGGGACTTCCTCTACCTCTGGTACTACCTGCCAGGCACTGGCAGCCAGGGCTACCAGGGGATTGGCCAGGAAGCTGAAGGCCAGAATAATAGCCAGTAAGACGGGTAAAACCTTTTTGCGTTTGTAGCTCATAATTCTTCCTCCAAAAATACGACTTGGCTGGCTTTGTTATCGTTCGCTCTATTATATATTAGACGTCCTTAAGGACCGTAAGGTTCCCAAAACTCAGCGACCTGTCCACATAATATGGACAGGTCACCATCTTAACAGGATACCAGAACCGGGGTAAAATTTACATAATCAGCGGCCACCAGGTGAAAGTTGATGCCCCACTCCTCCCCCACCAGGGCCCTTTCCTGGTCGGCGCCGTGGAGGTGCCCGTAATAACAGTGACTGACGCCATAGCTCTGCATTAGAGTTATAAAATCGGTCGCTTCACCCCGGCAGGCCGGAGGAAAATGCATCATCACGGCCAGGGGCTCTTCCCGGCGTAACTTCTGCACTCCATTCAGGGCCATCTCCAGGCGCAATACTTCTCGCCGGTAAACTCTCCCATCAGTCTCTTCATTAAAAAGTGGGTGCCGGGGAACCAGCCAGCCACGGGTGCCGCAGACGGCCACCCCGGCGATGATCTCCGGCTTTAAAAGGGCGAGATCCGCATCAAGGATGGCCGCCGCCATCTTGCGCTCCGTCTGCCACCAGTAGTCGTGGTTCCCCTTCAGGATGCGCTTGGACCCCGGCAGGGACTTGAGGAACTGCAGGTCGGGCAGGGCATCCTCGAGGCGCATGCCCCAGCTAATATCTCCCAGGATTAAAACTGTATCCCCGGGGTTCACCACCCTCTGCCAGCGTGCGGCGAGTTTCTCCCGGTGGTTTTCCCATACCGGTCCAAACATGGCCATATCGCGGCCCAGGTGCAAATCAGCAATGGCAAATAATGCCACTCCTACCCCTCCGCCAGGTGGCTACGCCTTTTCCAGCTGCCTTACTATGGCGTCGGCCATTTCGCTGGTACCGGCATTGCCTCCCAGGTCGTAGGTTAAGTATTTTCCTTCGGCCAGGACAGCCAGGATGGCCTTTTGAATCCTGCCGGCAGCTTCTTTTTCGCCTAAATGCTCCAGCATCATCACGCCGGACAGGATGGTTGCCAGGGGGTTAACCTTATTCTGGCCGGCATATTTGGGCGCACTGCCATGGATGGGTTCAAAAACAGCAGCCCGGTCACCGATATTCGCCCCCGGTGCCACCCCCAGGCCGCCTACCAGGCCGGCGCAGAGGTCGGAGAGGATATCGCCGTAGAGGTTGGGCAGGACCAGGACATCATATTGTTCCGGTTTCTGCACCAGCTGCATGCTCAGGTTGTCCACAATGCGGTCGTCGGCAGTTAGATCGGGGTAATCTTGAGCCACTTCATAAAAAGTCCGCAAGAAAAGGCCGTCGCTGAATTTCATGATATTGGCTTTGTGTCCGGCCGTCACCCTTTTCCGCCCATTGCGGCGAGCATATTCAAAGGCCGCCCGGGCAATCCGCTCTGAACCTTTGCGGGTGATGATTTTAATGCTTTCCGCCGCTTCTTCCCCTACCATATGTTCTATGCCGGCATAGAGATCCTCGGTGTTTTCCCGGAAGATGACCAGGTCAACGCCTTCATAACGGGAGGGTACATTGGGCAGGTTACGGGCGGGACGAATATTGGCATAGAGGTCCAGCTCTTTCCGCAGGGCCACATTAACGCTGCGGAAACCGGTGCCCACCGGGGTGGTTATGGGCCCTTTGAGGGCCACGCCGTTTTTACGAATGGAAGCCAGGGTTTCCTCCGGTAATACGCTGCCGTACTTCTCCTGGGCCGTCTCCCCGGCCACCATTACTTCCCACTCCAGTCCGGCCCCGCTGGCATCCAGGACCCGCCGGGCCGCAGCAATTAGTTCCGGGCCAGTACCATCACCCGGTATCAGGGTAACCACATGCTTCAACAAAAGCCACCTCCAGAAAATCTCATTACCCCATTATTATACGGTTTTGTCCACCTGCAGGACAAGTAAAAAATCGCCCTCTCGGGCGATTACAATTACAATCTACAATCTGGTTTTCCGGCGTTTGAGGATAACTATGGGCGTCTGCTCGTCTTCATTACCAAAGGGGTTATCCTTTAAAGCCTCAATTACTGCTTGCCTGTAACTTTTATCAGTGATGCCCAGGATGTCAACACACTTTTTATCATTGACATCGGCAATCACGGCTTCTGCCCCGGTAGCCTTTTTAATGGCCTGCACCAGTTGGCCCGGGTTTTTAGGTCCCATGACGATATGCCGCTGATAGGGGTACATGGTCCCGGCTATATCGTCGATCAGGGCCAACTCGCGCCCGGCCACAATGTAGAAGAGGCCTTTTTTCTTGATTAACCGGCCCAGGACGGCGGCGGCACAGCCGGCCAGGATGCGTGCTGGGCCTACTTCTTCAATGGCTAATTGCATGGCCGGCGGGGTGGCGAGACTCCCGTCTTTACCGGGAAAACGGCTTAAAAAACGGGCCAGTCTGCCGGGACGCACCGCTTCCGGTAAAATGGCCCGTCCCTGGGTAATGGCAACGACGCTTTCCGCCAGGCAGATGACATCGCCGGGCGCGGCAATACCGGCGCTATATTTTCGGGCCAGGTCAACTATATCATCGTTTTCAGTAACGATATGGGTACGGATGGGTATTTTATAGAAAAAAATTTTTTTATCCTTCCTGGCCATAAGCTTATTTCCCCCGCTGGAAATGTTGTTTAATAGCCACGGCGGTAGCCAGGGCTACCTTCTGGTGGAAATAGGGGTTACGTAACAAACCTTCGTCAACCCAGTTGGTAATGGCCACCGGCTCCAGCTTTAAGCCAGGTATCTCCCCCAACCGGGCCAGTTCCTCGTCAGCTTTGACTCCCCGTGCCGGCGTGTTAACCCTGGCCACGATTCTCTCTAAAACCTTAGCCGCCAGTTCCTCATTACCCGGCACTACAGGATTATAAAGGACTGCCGTCCCCCGCTGGCTGGTGTCCGCCGCACCGTGTTCGTGGACGCTGATAAAACAAAAGGTATCCGGAGTTACTTTACGCAAACGTTCCTGCGAGGAGGGGTTTTCCTCTGCCTGGCGGGTCCAGATCACCCGGGCTTTAAACCCCTCCAGGACCCGGGCTAGTTCCTGGGCGGTCTTCCAGGCCATATCCCGCTCCCACAGATTAACCGGTCCCCGCCAACCGCCATCGGTCCCCCCGTGGCCCGGGTCAATGATAATTATCCTGTCCCGGTAAAATTCCTGCAGGGGCCGGCGGCTGAAGCGTAACACAATCCGGTAGGGAATCCCTTCTACGGCAGTCAGCATCGCCCGGACGTCTTCATCCAGTGCAATGTGAAAAGCAACTTGCCCTTCACCCGGTTCAACCGTTACTTTCCGGAGAATACCGTCCTGGATATAAAGGGGGCCAGGGTACATATTCAGGAGGGCCCGGAGGGTCACCCGGCAGACACCCGGCTCAGGGTAGGCGATTACCACGGGCGGCGGGGCATTAGCTTCAATGGTAACGGTGCTGAACTGCTCTTCTCCCTCCAGGATTACCCTGCTATAGAAATTGGTCAACCGGGCGGTGGGGGACAACTTCTTCACCTCGCAAGCAGGCAGGATGTTACCCGCCCGCTATCAATCATATGCCGGTAACCTTAACTGAAGACCGCCTGGTGGTACCTGGCAAGATTTACTTTTTCCCTTTTTAGCGTCAAACTATGTCTGAGTCCCCCGGTAATTATGGTTGCAACCGGAGGTCCAAGGGTCTAAAATAAACCTGGAGGCGAGGTAAATGTTTGTAGGTCTGGATATGGGTGGCACCCATACCGATGCCGTCCTCGTTGCGGGCGGCCGCATTCAGCGCCACTATAAAACAAATACCGACCAGGCGGACTACTTCGGCACTGTTACCCGGGCCCTGGAAGCTATCCTGGCCGGTATCAATCCCTCATCAATCAAGCGCCTCAATTTAAGCACAACCATCTGTACTAACGCCATCGTTACCGGTCGCACCAGCCCCGTAGGTTTACTCCTGGAGCCGGGGCCGGGCTTAAATCCCGCTATACTCACCTGCGGCCAGAAAAACTTTATCCTCTCGGGGTCCATCGACCACCGCGGCCGCCCTGCCAGCCCTCTGGTAGAGGCGGAGATTAAGGCTGCCGACAGGGAGTTGCAGCAGGCCGGCATCCGCCACCTGGCCATTGTCGGCAAGTTCTCAACCCGTAACCCGGAACACGAACTTGGCATAAAGGAGGCCCTGTCCCCTGGCTACGATTTTATTACCACCGGCCACCGCCTGTCAGGCCGGTTAAACTTCCCCCGCAGGGTCTTTACCGCCTATCTGAATAGCGCCGTCGCTGCTACCTATAGTTCCTTTGCGGCCGCCATTAAAACTTTTACTGCCAAAAAGAAATTACCCTTTGCTCCCGATATTTTAAAGGCCGATGGCGGCACCCTGTCCCTAGAGGCCTCCCTGTCCTTACCCGTAGAGACCATCCTTTCCGGCCCTGCGGCCAGCATCATGGGCGCCCTGGCCCTGGTGCCTACTTCGCAAGATGCTATCATCCTGGATATAGGCGGGACCACCACTGATATTGCCTTCCTGGCCGGCGGTGTGCCCCTCTATGAACCCCAGGGCATCAATCTGGCTGGCTATCCTACCCTGGTGCGGGCGCTGTTCAGCTACTCCCTGGGCCTGGGTGGCGACAGCTGCCTGCGGGTAAAGGAGGGCCGTTTAACCATTGGCCCCGACCGCCAGGGGCCGGCCCGGGCCCTGGGCGGCCCGGCCGCCACCCCTACCGATGCCCTCATTACCCTGGGCCGCCTGGACCTGGGTGATACGGCTGCCTCCCGTCAGGGCATAGCCGAATTGGGCGATAAACTGGGACTTAGTACACTGAATATGGCCGCAGCGATTTTGCAACAAATGGTGGGGGAAATTGCCCGACAAAGCCGCGCCCTGCTGGCTAAAATCAACAGCCGGCCGGTCTACACCGTCCGCGAAGTGCTGGCAGGTAAGCAATTACAGCCCGCCCAGGTGATTGTCATTGGCGCCCCGGCGCCCGTACTGGCGGACGAGCTGGAAGCTGCTTTCGGCCTCCCGGTCACCGTCCCCAACCTGGCCGGGGTGGCCAATGCCATCGGGGCAGCTTTAAGCCAGCCAACTACGGAGTTAACCCTCCTGGCCGACACCGCCCAGGAAGTTCTAACTGTTCCCGAAGAAGGTATCCGGGAAAAGATCCCCGCCAGCTTTAACCTGGACCGGGCCCGTAACCGCGCCCTGGAGCTTTTACGAGAGCGTCTCGTGCGCCTGGCCCCGGAAGTGGCCGGCTCCGAACTGGAAGTAGTGGAAGAACAATCCTTTAACATGGTTTCTGGTTTTTATACTACCGGTAAAAATATCCGGGTAAAAGTTCAGGTTAAACCCCGGGTCACCCCCCTGAAGGGAGATGCGGAATGATGTATAAAGCCGCCCGTCGCCTGGGCCTGGTCTTCTTCCCGGCCTTTGACTGGGCCATCAGCCCTACCCACCCGGAACGGGAAGAGCGGCTCCTCTATACCCAGGACCAGGTCCTGGAAGAAGGCATCCTCGATATTGACGGCATCTATGAATACCGCCCCCGCCTGGCAGCAGTCGCGGATGTGGAAAGGGTGCATGTCTGTGTTCCTGATGTCATGTCCCGGGTCACCGAATCCCACCTGATAGCCGCCGGCGGCGCTATAGTGGCTGCCGAAGCCGTCCTTAAAGGTGAGGTGGATAAAGCCTTTGCCATCGTCCGGCCGCCGGGGCACCATGCCATGCGCATTGTCCACGGTGCCCGGGGTTTCTGCAATATTAATATAGAAGCCATTATGATCGAATATATCCGCCGTCATTATGGTAAAAAGCGCATCGCCATTGTGGATACCGACTGCCACCACGGCGACGGCAGCCAGGACATCTACTGGCATGATCCAGACACCCTTTATATTTCTTTGCACCAGGACGGGCGTACCCTCTACCCCGGCACCGGCTTCTTAAATGAGTTCGGGGGACCGAACGCCTTCGGTTACAATTTAAACCTGCCCCTACCTCCTGAAACGGGCGAGGAAGGTTTCCTCTACGCCCTGGAACATTTCATCCTGCCCGTACTGGCCGATTTTAAACCCGATCTGGTCATCAATTCCGCCGGCCAGGATAACCATTATACCGATCCTATCACCAACATGCGTTTTTCGGCCCAGGGTTACGCCCGCCTGAATGACCGCCTGCAACCGGATATCGCCGTCTTAGAGGGTGGCTACTCCATCGAAGGTGCCCTGCCCTATGTCAATGTGGGAATTATCCTGGCCCTGGCCGGCCTGGATTACTCCGGCATCCGGGAACCCGACTACAGCCCGGCCATGGTGGCCCAGTCACCCCGGGTCAGTGATTATATAGCCCGCCTGTGCGATGAAACTTACCGGGCCTGGCAGCAGCGGGAAACACTACGGGCTGAATATGTCCGGGATAAAAAAGAAATCAGCCGCCGGCGCCAGATCTATTATGACACCGAGGGGCTGATGGAAACCCAGGAAGAAACAACGTTAGTATGTGATACTTGCGGCGGGCTGACCTGGATCGACTCGCGGACCGACCGGGGTCGCCATATCCTGGCCATCTTTATCCCCCCGGACGCCTGCCCCCGCTGCCAGGAAGAGGGCCACGCCCTCTTTGAACGCACCTCTGCCGGGGCTTATAGGGACGGTATTTACCTCCAGAACCGGGTTGCGGATCAGCTGTTAAAGAAATAATTTTGGAAAAGCCTAAAAAGCTCCCTTGATAACTTCAATCCCCGTCACTCTCTCATGCCGGTCCAGCCATACGGCCACCACATCAAAACGACAGGGACGGTTGCTCAAACCATGCCTGCTAAGGTAATAATTAGCCAGGCGGCGCAGGCGCAACTGTTTGCGCACGTCAACTGACTCCTGGGGTGTACCGAAGGTGCCTGAAGAACGGGTGCGCACCTCGACAAAAACAACTTCCTCGCCGTCGGCAGCAATGATGTCTATTTCTCCCAGGGGGCAGCGGTAATTGCGCGCCAGCAGCCGGTAGCCATAGCGTTCTAAATAAGCAGCGGCGGCTGCCTCCCCTAGCTGGCCGCGCCGCCGCCGCGCCACAGTCATGGCTATGCACCTCTTCTCAAGGTATCTTCTCAAGGCATAAAGAAGGACACTGCCGAGTTCATGGCATAATCGGTCAATGGGGTCGGGTAAATCCCCAGGATGAAGAGGACCAGCAGGGATACAACCATGGCTACCTGGAGGCCGGGAGCTACCCGCACCGGCCGGCTCCCCTCCGGCGGATTACCCAGGTACATGGCCTTAGCCACCAGCAGGTAGTAGTAGACGGAAACCATACTCATCAGGATACCGAGGATGGCCAACCAGATATAACCCCGGGAGATAATGGACATGAACAGGTAAAACTTGCCTACAAACCCGGCCATGGGCGGTATCCCGGCCAGGGACAGGAGGGAAAAGAGCATTACTGCCGCCACCAGAGGTGAACGCCTGGCCAGGCCGGCATAATCCTTGATCTCATCGCTCCCCTCGGTGTTGTAGAAAGCCGTGGCCGCCATAAAGGCGCCCATGTTACCGAAGACGTAGAGCATAGCGTAGTACATAATAGCCCCGATGCCTAAGACCGAGAAGGAAACAACACCCAGTAGCAGGTAGCCGGCCTGGGAGACGCTGGAATAGGCCAGTAGCCGCTTGATATTGGTCTGGGGGATGGCCACCAGGTTCCCCAGGACCATGGTCAGCACTGCCAGGGCGATAAAGAGCTGCACCCAGAAGTTGTGCAGGTCCGGCAGGGCCCCGAAAAACACTCGCACCAGGGCGGCAAAGCCGGCGGCCTTGGAAGCCACCGACAGGAAACCAGTTACCGGCGTCGGTGCTCCCTCATAAACATCGGGAGACCACATGTGAAAGGGTACGGCCGTAACCTTGAAGGCAAAACCAGCGAGGAGAAAGATGGTTCCCAGGAGGAGGGACGGGCTGGCGCCGCCGGCCGCAACCGCCTGGCCAATCTGCTTGATTACCGTGCTACCGCTGGCCCCATAGACCAGGCTCAAGCCGTACAGGAGAATGGCCGAGGACATGGCCCCCAGCAGGACGTACTTGATACCGGCTTCGGCCGATTTGGCATCATTCAGGTGATAGGCGGCCAGGATGCAGAAGGTAATAGTCATCAATTCCAGGCCCAGGTACAGGCTGATCAACTCGCCGGAAGAAGCCAGGACCATCATCCCCAGGGTCGCCAGCACCAGCAAAGCATAATATTCTCCCTGGTTAAAGCCCATCTTTTCTACATAATCAAAGGAACAAACAGCAGTCAGGAGGGCCGCGGCCAGGAATAAAACTTTAAAATAGGTGCCGAAGGGGTCGATAACATAACCGCCCAGAACTACCCCGCTAGCATCCCGCATGCTAAAGGCAGCCACCATTAGGCCGGCCAGGCCGGCGGCAGCTACATAGCCAATACCCCGGCGATCACTTTTGGGTACCAGGAGGCCTAATGCCAGCAAGCCCAAACCCAACGCTGCCGTTAAGATTTCCACCGTTAGTAGATAAAGATTCGTCATTAGAAAATACCCCCTATCGCCTTCGCAGCTTCTATCTTAGCTACGAGCGGGGCTATACCGCTATTAATCATGTCAATCTGGAGGGAGGGCAACAAGCCAAAGAGGATCAGGGTGGCAACTAAAACGACAATGGGCACCATCTCAACGCCGTGGGCATCCTCAAGGTGATCCCATTCGGTTTTCCGCGGGCCAAAGAAGGTATTCTTGACCACCCTTAAAACATAGGTGGCCGTTATGACAATACCTGATATGGCCAGGACTGAAAGGATCCGGTAGGATAGGAGGCCACCCAGTAAAGACTGTTCCCGGGTAAAGGAACCCATGAAAATAAGAAACTCGGCCACAAAGTTATTGAGTCCCGGCAGTCCCAGGGAGGCCAGGCCGCCAATGAGGAAGCCGGCCGCTACCCGTGGCATCTGGTGGGCCAGGCCACCAAAGCGGGCAATTTCCCTGGTATGGGCCTTATGGTAAACATTACCTACCAGGGCAAAGAAGAGGGCCGTCATGATGCCATGGGCAAACATCTGGGCTACGGCTCCGTTCAGGCTCAAGGTATTGAGGGCGGCTATCCCCAGCAGGACGTAACCCATATGGCTGACGCTGCTATAACCGATAACAAACTTGAGGTCTTTCTGGACCATGGCAATCATGGCCCCGTAAACGACATTAACTATACAGAGTACGGCAATGAGGGGCGCCCAGTATTTGGCTCCTTCAGGAAAGAGGAAAACGCCCACCCTGATGAGACCGTAGGCCCCCAGCTTCATCAAGACACCGGCGTGGAGCATGCTGACCGCCGTCGGCGCGGCCACGTGGCCGTCCGGTGACCACAGGTGCAGGGGCCAGATGGGCACCAGCACCCCAAAACCGATTAACATCAAGAAAAAGACAAATTTCTGGAAGCCGAGGTCATACTTAACTGCCGCCAGGGTCTGGATGTCAAAGGTGGCATGACCCAACTGCTGCGCAGCGTACAGGAAGGTGGCAATAATACCAATCAGGGCAAAGGCGCTGCCGACCAGGAGGTACAGGGTCAGCTTCATGGCCGCATATTCTTTCCTGGTACTGCCCCAGATACCTATTAAAAGGTACATTGGGATCACCGCTACCTCGAAGAAGAGGTAGAAGAAAAAGAGATCGCGGCTGATGAAGACCCCGAAAACCCCCGTCACCAGCATTAACAGGAAAATAAAGAATTCCTTCACCCGTTTGGTCATATCCCAGGAAGCAAAGACGCCGGTAAAGATAACTATGGCCGTCAGCAGTACCATAGGCATGCTCATCCCGTCGACACCGACGGAGTAATTAATGCCAAAAGACGGCACCCAGGTAATATCCTGGAGGAATTGCAGGCCCCCCCGGCCGTGATCAAAGAGCACGTAGGCCAGGATGGCCAGCACCAGGGATACAAAGGTGGCCACAGCGGCGGTAATCTTAATGGTTAGCTCTTCTCTTTCCGGGATCAGCAGGATCAAGAGGAGCCCCACCACCGGGGCCAGCATAATGGCCGTCAAGATGGGAAAATTCACTGGATCACCCCTCCTAACACCGGTGCCGCCATCCAGAGGGCAATAATCACGACGGCGGTGAAGATCACCAGGGCGTAGGTCTGCAGGTTCCCCGTCTGGAGGAAGCGCAGTTTCTGGCCCGAGATACGGGTCACATCGCCGACACCGTCAAAGATGCCGTCAACTACATGGCGGTCGTGCCAGTTAAAGGCTTCAGACAGTCCCAGGACAACACGGCGGAAAAGCCACATATAAATTTCGTCGATATAAAACTTGTTCACTAATAACGTATAGATGCTGCGATAACGGGTCGCCAGTTTTTCCGGCACGTCGCTGGGACGTCCATAGAGCAACCAGGCCAGGCCAATACCGGCCAGGGCTACCAGCGTCGAAAGCAACATGACGGCATAGTTTGGTTCCACGTGATGGGGTTCACCATAATAAACAAAGGTGCTGAAACCGTGGCTGACAAAGGGCGCCCCCGCGAAACCTGCTACCACTGAAAGTACGGCCAGGATAAGCAGGGGTACGGTCATGGTTAAAGGCGACTCATGGCCATGGAGGCCGGCGCGCCTGTTGCCAAAAAAGGCCACGAAGATCAGGCGGAACATATAAAAGGCCGTCATGAAGGCTACCAGAGTGCCCAGAATATAAAGGCCGGTAAAGCCATGGTCAAAGGCAGCGGCCAGGATTTCATCCTTGCTCCAGAATCCGGCCAGGGGCGGGAGCCCGGCCAGGGCTAAAGCAGCAATAATAAAGGTGCTGGCAGTAACCTTCATATCCTTGTACAAGCCACCCATGCGGAAAATGTCCTGTTCTTCCAGGGCATGGATCACGCTGCCTGCTCCCAGGAAGAGGAGGGCTTTAAAGAAGGCATGGGTCATGAGATGGAACATGCCGGCCGTCATGCTACCTACGCCCATGGCCATGACCATGTAGCCCAGCTGGCTCATGGTCGAGTAGGCCAGGATCCGCTTGATGTCCCGCTGGGCAACGGCAATGGTAGCTGCCAGTAAAGCCGTAAAGCCGCCCACATAGGCAACTAGCAGCATGATGCCGGGCAGGCTGGCAAAGAGGACAAAGGCCCGCGCCAGTAAATAGACACCGGCAGCCACCATGGTCGCGGCGTGAATCAGGGCGCTCACCGGCGTGGGGCCTTCCATGGCATCAGGCAGCCAGACGTGCAGGGGAAACTGGGCCGACTTGCCGATGGGGCCGATAAATACCAGGGCTGCCGCCAGGGCTAAAAAGCCGGTATTTTGATAGCCGGGAATGGCCTCGGCCAGTTCCCGGAAATTAAAGGTACCAAACATGGCGAAGAGGAAGAAAAATCCCAGCATAAAACCGAAGTCGGCCACCCGGTTGGTGACAAAGGCCTTCAAGCCGGCCCGGGCTGCCGAGTGTTTATGATAGTAAAAGCCAATAAGAAGGTAAGAGCAAAGTCCTACCAGTTCCCAGAAGAAAAAGATCATAAAGTAGTTATTGGCCAGGACCAGGCCCAGCATGGAGGCGCTGAAAAGGGACAGGTAACTGAAGAAGGAAGAAAAGCCCGGGTCGCCGTGCATATAGCCTACCGAGTAAATTTCCACCAGCAGGGCCACCAGGGTAACTACTAGGAGCATTACTGCGGCCAGGGGGTCAATCAAGATCCCGGCCTCAATCTTTAAAAGTCCCGGGATCTGGAGCCACGGGGCAGCATACTCTACCGGTTTTTCCATGGTTACACCGAGGAGAAAAACTTCCCGTAATACCCCGACGGCCATGACAAAGCTGGCAGCAATTGCAGCAATAGCCACCAGGGCGCTTAAAAGGCGCACTTTCCGCGTCAGGAAGATAATGATGGGAAACGCAACGGCGGGAAAAACCGGTATCAACCAGGCATACTTGATCACGGGATATCACCTGCCTTATTGACGAATTACCATCTCAGCCAGTCAAGGTCATCCACGTTGCTATCCAGGCGCCGGCGGTAGATATTTAAGACCAGGGCCAGGCCAACGGCTACTTCGGCTGCGGCCACGACAATGACAAAAATGGCAAAGACCTGGCCTGTCACCCGGGCCGGTTCCAGGAAATGGTTAAAAGCTACCAGGTTAATATTAACGGCATTAAGCATTAACTCGATTCCCATTAAAACGGCGACGGCATTTCTCTTGGCCAGGGCACCAAAGAGGCCGATGCAGAAAAGCAGGCCGCCCAGGGCCAGGTAGTGATTTAAGGTAATCACTGGTCCTGTTTCCCTCCCCTCGCCAGGAGTATAGCCCCCACCATGGCCACCAGCAAGAGTACAGCCGCTATTTCAAAGGGGATGGCAAAACGGCCCAGGAAAGCATCGGCAATGGCCCCCACATTACCTGCCGGAGCCTGACCGGGAGTAGCCGTCCAGGCCATACGGCCCGTGGCCAGGGTGATCACGATAAACAGGGCCAGGGAAACAACAGCAGCCGCCAGGTAATTGACATTAAACAGGTTGCTGGCCCGGATGTCCCCCCGCCGGATGAGCATGACGGCAAAGACAATAAGAATGGCAACGGCGCCGGCATAGACCAGCAACTGTACGGCTGCCAGGAACTCGGCATTGAGGAGGATATAGAGCCCGGCAACGCCGACAAAGGTCAAGACCAGGTACAGGGCGCTGTGCACGATATTTTTTAAGAGGACGACCGCCAGGGCGGAGGCGATGATGATAGCCGCCAGCAGCCAGAAGAAAAGGGCACTCATATCAGGCACCTTTTTTCACCTCCGCTGCCGGGCCGGCCAGCAGATCCTGCTCGGTATCCTCATAGCGATAGCAGGCCAGCTCAAAGTCAGGCTGCCAGTGCAGGGCATCCTGGGGACAACTTTCCACACACAGGCCGCAGAAGAGGCACTGGCCAAATTTCACCCGGTAACCAGTAAGCCGGCGCTTCTTCTGCTCGTCGCGCTCGCTCTCGATAATAATGGCATGATTGGGACAGGCACTGGCGCACAGGCCACAGGCAATGCATTTCTCCCTGTCCAGGCGCAAGGAACCGTGGGAAGCCGGGGGCAGGTTGGGCCGCCGTTCTGGATACTGTTCCGTTACTGCCTTGCCAAAACAAAAGTGCCAGGTAATACTTAAACCCTTCAGTAAACCTTGCCCGAACATCCTACCACCTCCCCAGGGTTAGCAGCTGGTAAATCTTAATACCCACACCGGTCACCAGGATGTTGGCCAGGGACAGGGGTAACAATACCTTCCAGTTAAAGCTCAGCAGGTGGTCGATGCGGATCCGGGGAAAGGTCCAGCGCACCCACATGAAGATGAAGATCATAATATAGACTTTAATAAGGAACCATAACCACGAGGGCAACCACGGCCCGTGCCAGCCCCCCAGGAAAAGGGTTACCGCCAGGGCAGAAACGCTGACCAGGTTGGCATACTCTGAGAGATAAAAGAGGGCGTAACGCATCCCGGTATATTCTGTATAGGGACCGGCGATAATCTCCTGTTCCCCTTCCACCAGGTCAAAGGGGGCGCGGTTCACTTCCGCCGTGGCCGCAATAAAGTAAATAAGAAAGGCCACCGGCTGGAGCAGGATATACCAGACCTTTTCCTGAGCAGCAACAATCTGGGAAGTCTGCAAGGAGCCGGCCAGCATAATCACCCCCAGCAAAGAAAAGGTCAGGGGGATTTCATAACTTACCATCTGGGCTACCGAGCGCATACTCCCCAGCAGGGCGTATTTATTGTTGGCCCCCCAGCCGCCCATTAAAATGGCTATGGTCGTGGTCGAGGCCACTGCCAGGAAATAAAAGACACCAATATTTAAATCAACAGGTATCATCCCTTTACCAAAGGGGATGATGGCATAGACCATGACCGCCGGGATAAAGATGATTATCGGGGCAATAATAAAAACCCATTTATCAGCCCCGCGAGGTATAATATCCTCCTTGCCCAGGAGCTTTACGGCATCGGCTACCGGCTGGAGGAGCCCGCGGGGTCCCAGGCGATTGGGCCCAAGCCGCTGCTGCATATAAGCGCTTACTTTCCGTTCCAGGTAAATCAAATAAATGGCATTAAGAAAGATAAAGGCTAAGACACCCACCAGGTACATAAGTCCCATCCCCAGGGTCTGGACCCATGGCGGTGCCCCGGCAAGTAGCCCCTTTATATAGGCGGCTATGCCAGTAAAAATATTTTCCATAGCCATCTATCCTCTCCCTTTAATCAAAACTCCCGTTCACCGGTCAACCTCACCCAGAACAATATCAATAGAGGCGATGTTGACAACAAAATCCTGGATATTACCGCCTTCGGCTATTCTGGGCAAAGCACCTAAATTAACAAAGGAGGGGCTGTGAATGTGCAGGCGGTAGGGCTTATTGCCGCCGTCGCTTACCAGGTAAAAGCCCAGGATTCCTTTGGCGCCCTCGATCTGGTGGTAAACTTCTCCCTTGGGCGGTTTAATTACCCGGGGCACTTTGGCCGTTACCGGCCCGTCGGGGAGTCCTGCCATGGCCTGGCGGATAATGCGGGCGCTCTGTTCCATCTCCAAAAGGCGAATAACAAAGCGGTCATAGCTATCCCCGTTGTTTAAAGTGGGAATATCGAATTCGAAGCGGTCATAAATACCATACGGCCGCGCTTTACGCAAATCAAAGGGCAGCCCGCAGGCGCGAAGATTAGGCCCCGAGATGCCATAGGCCAGGGCCGTCTCCAGGTCAATCTTACCCACGCCCTGGCAACGGGCCTTAAAGATTTCATTACCGGTAATCAGGCCGTTCATTTCCGCAATCAACTGGGGCAGGTCGTCTAAAAAAGCTTCCAGGGCTGGTAAGAAGCCCGGCGGGATGTCGGCAGCCACACCACCGATGCGCATATAGCTCACCGTCAGGCGTGAGCCACAGGTCATCTCAAAGAGATCAAGTATCCGCTCCCTTTCCCGGAAAGGGGGAAACCATGCCGTCCAGCCGGACACATCCAGGGCCATGGAAGCAACCATGAGCATGTGGCTGGCTATCCGGGACAGCTCGGCCATGATTATGCGCAGATACTCGGCTCGCTCCGGCACCTCTATACCCATCAGTTTTTCAACCGTCTGGACATAACCCAGGTTATTTAGCATCCCAGCCAGGTAATCGAGACGGTCGGTGTAAGGGATGACCTGGGTGTA
The DNA here is from genome assembly GCF_002995805.1 of Neomoorella stamsii. GTDB lineage: Bacteria > Bacillota > DSM-521 > Neomoorellales > Neomoorellaceae > Neomoorella > Neomoorella stamsii. Next base: position 39,858 of record NZ_PVXL01000023.1, on the reverse strand, counting down.
GGTGCGGTCTTCAGCCAACTTTTCTATGCCCCGGTGCAAATAACCAATAATATTTTCGACCTTGACTACTTTTTCACCATCCAGGGTTAGAAGGGCCCGGTAAACGCCATGGGTACTGGGGTGCTGGGGGCCCATATTGAGCTCGATTTCCTGAGTCAGCAAATCTTCCCTGGCAACGGCCATGACCTATTCCCTCCCTTCTTCTGCATTTAACTGGAAATCCTTCCGCAAGGGATGGCCGGTAAAATCATCGGGACAGAGGATGCGTTTCAGGTTGGGGTGCCCTTGAAAAGTGACCCCCATGAGATCATAGACTTCCCGTTCCTGGACATCGGCTGCCGGCCAGATAGCAGTTAGCGAAGGAACTTCCGGGTGCTGGCGGTTGAGGTTCACCTTTACCCTTAGCTCCCTGGCTTCCGGCACGGCCAGCAAATGGTATACCATTTCTATCCGTTCGTCGTCCTTGTAATCTACCGCCGTGATGTCGGCCAAAAAATTAAAACCCTGTTTTTCCTTCAATTCCTTCATTAACGCCAGCAACTGGTCGGCCGGTACAACCAGGGCCGGCATGTCACCGCCTTCCTCCCCTTGAATACCAGGGAAAAGGCGCTGCAATTCTTCAATTAAACCGGTCATTTCACTTCACCAGCACTGCTTTAGGATTGATCACTTTTTTCTTTAGCTGCAGGAGGCCGTTAATCAAAGCCTCCGGACGTGGGGCGCACCCGGGAACATAGACATCCACCGGCACAATAGTATCTACTCCGGGCACAACGTTATAAGAATCCACAAAGGGGCCGCCGCTGATGGCACAGCTCCCCATGGCGATAACCCACTTTGGCGCCGGCATCTGCTCGTAGAGGCGCCGTAAAAGGGGTGCCATTTTTTTCGTTACCGTTCCCGCCACAATCATCAAATCAGCCTGGCGCGGCGAAGGCCGGAAAACTTCGTAACCAAAACGGGCAATATCATAACGGGCGCCGCCGGCAGCCATCATTTCAATGGCGCAACAGGCCAGGCCAAAGGTTAGCGGCCAGAAGGAATGGGCCCGGCAGAAATTGAGCATATAATCTACCGTCGACAGGATAATGTTGTCAGGCACTTGGGGTTCTGGCGGTCTTAACCTGGCTACAGCCACTTTAACGCACCCTCCTTCCAGGCATACCAGAGGCCAATTACCAGGATGCCGATAAAAATAATCATTTCAATAAAAGCGAATAGCCCCAGCACTTGAAAGCGTACCGCCCAGGGGTATAAAAAAACAGTTTCGACGTCAAATAATAAAAAGACCAGAGCATAAAGGAAGTAACTGACTTTAAACTGGACCCAAGTTGGTCCCTGGGTTTCCAGGCCGCATTCATAGGTGGCTACCTTGTCCCCCACCGCTCTTTCCTTGGGGCGGAGGAGCCAGTTGGTTGCCAGGGCGGCGATGGCCGTAGCTGCCCCGCCAACCAGGAAAATGGCTATTATCCCATACTGCTGCAACACCCTTGGCACCTCCTTTCCATAATGGGCCCCATAACCTTTGGCAATACTCTAATACTTATTCGCCATATTTATGGAAATCCCTGCTTTTCACCACCAAAGCGTTTTTAAAACTTAAGCGGTGCAGTGAAGTGGGGCCTAGACAGGCCAGGGCACGCCGGTGCTCTGGCGTTGGGTAACCCTTATTTTCAGCCAGGCCATAGCCTGGAAAAACAGCGTCGTAGGCCACCATCAGTTCATCCCGGGCCACCTTGGCCAGGATCGAGGCGGCCGCAATGGAGGCGCTTAACGCGTCACCGCCTACCAGGGGCGTCTGGGGTACAGGTAGACCCGGTAGTTTCAAGCCATCAACTAAAACGTGGTCGGGCTTTATGGGTAAAGCCATGAGGGCCCGCCACATGGCCCACCGGGAGGCCACCAGGATATTCAGGCAATCAATCTCTTTAACCGAAGCCCAGCCCACCGCCCAGGCCAGGCTGGCTTTTTTAATTGTCCCCGCCAGTTCCTGCCGTTTGCGGGGTGGTACTTTTTTCGAATCATTGAGGCCGGCGATAAACAACCCCGGTGGTAAAATAACGGCAGCTGCAGTTACCGGCCCGGCCAGGGGCCCACGGCCGGCTTCATCCAGGCCGGCTATATATACGGCACCCTGGCGCTGTAAGCGCCGCTCCCAGGCGTAAAGGGCATCTACCCGCTCCTGCTCCTCCAGGCTTACACCCTGCACTTCGACCACCTGTTTTACCACCTATATAAGATTACCACCACTTAAGCCATGTTTCAAGGCATAAAGGGCCGCCTGGGTACGATCGCTAACGCCAATTTTATGAAAGATATTCGTTAAATGGTTTTTTACCGTTTTTTCACTAATATATAAGTCCCGGGCGATCTCGCGGTTTGATTTCCCCAGGCTGACGTGAACTAAAATTTCCCGTTCCCTTGGCGTTAAAGGTAGCCCTGCATCAGATAAAGTAACAGGCAGGTCCTTCTTCTGGATATAATCAATTACCTTGGGGGCAATACCGGGGTGAATTACCTGGTACCCCTGGGCTACCTGGAAAATAGCTTTGACCAGCTCTTCCGCGCCGATGTCCTTAAGGACATAGCCGGAGACCCCGGCCCTTAGCAATTCAATAACATATTCCTCGTCATCATGAATGGTCAGGGCCAGGATGCCGGTTTGGGGCAGTTCCCGGCGGATTACTTTGGTGGCTTGGATACCATTTAAACCCGGCATGTTAATATCAATTAAAATTACGTCCGGACGATGGCGCCGGGCCATGGCAATGGCTTCCTGCCCGTCCCTGGCCTCGGCAACCACCTGGATACCCGGCTCCAGTTCCAGGATCTTGCGGATGCCTTCCCGTACCAATGGGTGGTCATCAGCAATGACAATGGTAATCTTGCTGGCTGCCACAACTTCCACCCCCTCCCTGCTGTTGCGGTATAACGGTGGCAACTGCCTCGTAAAAATAATGACGCTCTTCAGCCAGTTTGCACCGCAGCCTGGCTTCTTCCACGCGGGCCACCGCGGCGATGCTGTAGAAGTAGTAGTGCATGATCACGGTAGCTCCAGGGTAAAGCGCCCTAAATATCCTGCCCGGAAATCGTTAACCAGGGCCAGGGCCGTCTTTTCCTGGTCAACTATACCGCCGGGCAGGAGATAACCACGCCGGCGACCGATGGCCTCGAGTAAATTAGCACCCTCTGCCTCCTGCCTGGTGATACCGTATCTTGTCACCAGTACTTCCGGGGCTTTACCGAGTAAAAATTCACCCACCAGATTAGCTATCTCGGTAACGGGCAGGATACCTTCCGGGGCACAACCAATGGCTCCCAACCACAGGGCCGTCCCCGGTTCCTGCCAGTGGGACCAGAGGACACCCGGGGTATCTAAGAGTTCCATATTACCCTCAATACGGATCCACTGGGGCCCGCGGGTAATCCCGGGCCGGTCACCGGTACGGGCCGCTCCCCGTCCCGCCAGGCGATTTAACAGTGAAGATTTACCCACATTGGGTATCCCGATGGCCATCACCCTTAATGGCCGCGCCCGCAGTCCCTTTTGAGCCAGTTTTTCCCTTTTTTCCTTCGCTGTACCGGCCAGTTGCTGGCGTAAAGCCCGCACGCCCTCCCCTGTCCGGGCATTGACGGCTACGGCAGGCGTCCCCCCCGCCTGGAAGACTTCCAGCCAGCGCGCCGTGGCCACGGGGTCAGCCAGGTCGGCCCTGGTTAAAACCAGAATCCGCGTCCTGTTGCCAAGGATTGTCCCCAGGTCAGGGTAACGGCTGGCAGCAGGCAGCCGGGCATCTGCTACTTCCAACACAATGTCAACAAACTTCAGGTAATGGCGCAAGGACTTTATTCCTGCCGGCATACTGCCACCCACCCTGAAAATGGAGGTCTGAGCCTGGTAGTTACGCCTCAGGCGTCATGGGTGTCTACCTGATAAGTCCGATATGGTTTAAGGGCCAGAAAACCAAAACCGCTTTGCCGATAATGAGCTTCCTGTCCAGGGTCCCCCATACCCGGCTGTCGGCACTGTTATTGCGGTTATCTCCCATCATAAAGTAGTTGTTGGGCGGTACTTTTATAGGGCCAAAGTCACTGTAAACTACTCCCGGCGGTAAATAGCTTGCCCGTGGCTGGGGCTGGCCATTGATATAGAGGACATTGTTCCGCGCCTCAACAGTATCCCCCCCCACGGCTACTACCCGTTTGATATAATCACGGCTGGGATCAAGGGGGTAACGAAAAACCACCACATCACCGCGCTGTGGTTCCCCCAGGCGGTAGGCCAGGCGGTTAACAATAATCCGGTCCCCGGGGTAAAGGGTGGGTTCCATAGACGGTGATGGAATATAAAAAGGTGTAAAAAGAAAACTCCGGATGATTAGAGCTAAAACAGCGGCGATTACCAGGGACTGGAGTGAATCCCACCACCAGGACGAACCCTTACTTTCCCCCGCCATACTCTTACTTTCCTCCAATGGTTGACGCCCCCTATTAGTCAAACACGGGACTGATTTGAGCACCAGTCCCGTTGTTCGACTATGTTACCTCTCTTCTTTAATCCGGGCAGCTTTACCAGTCCGCTCGCGCAGGTAGTAGAGCTTCGCCCTCCTGACCCGGCCATGCCGTACCACTTCAATCCGGTCAATGCGCGGTGAATGGACGGGGAAAATCCTCTCTACCGCCACACCATAGGAAACCCTCCGGACGGTGAAGGTTTCATTTATACCCCGCCCCCGGCGGCCAATAACTGTACCTTCAAAAACCTGGATGCGCTCCCGGTTGCCTTCAATCACCTTGACATGTACCCGTACTGTATCCCCGGGTTTAAAGTCGGGTATATCTGAACGCATTTGTTCTTTTTCCAGGGCTTCAATGATATTCAACTTAACCCCTCCTTTCCCTGCCAGTAACACCAGCGATTATTATACCACAGGTTTTCACCAGGAAACAACTTTAAGAGTGGACCAGGGGCCAAAGAGCAGCCAGGCCTCCAACCAGTGCCGAAATAAGTTTATTCTCCCGGCAGCTCTTCATTCCCCGCACGGCGGATAATTTCAGCCAGGAGGCGCCGGTCTTCCAGGCTTAACTCTAACTTCGCCAGCAAATCCGGCCGCCGCCGCCAGGTACGTTCCAGGGCCTGCTGCCGCCGCCAGAGTCTTATCTGTTCATGATTTCCCGATAGCAAGACTTCCGGTACCTCCAGGCCGCGAAAGGAACGAGGCCGGGTATACTGGGGATATTCCAGCAGCCCCATGGCAAAGGAATCCTCCGTGGCCCCTGCCGGGTCTCCCAGCACCCCGGGCAACAGGCGGGTAACGGCGTCGATAATGACCATGGCCGGTAACTCGCCGCCCGTCAGGACATAATCACCAATTGATATTTCCCGGTTTACCAGGAACTGCCTGACCCTTTCATCGACGCCTTCATAATGGCCGCAAATGAGGATCAGGCGTTCCTGCCCGGCCAGTTCACTGGCCAGGGCCTGGTTAAAGACTTCGCCCTGGGGTGACAAGAGGATGATGGGTGGCCTGACCGCGTCTGCCCCGGGTAACAAAGCCTCTACAGCCAGGAAGATGGGTTCGGCCTGCATGACCATCCCCGGCCCGCCGCCAAAGGGATAGTCGTCAACACTGCGGTGTTTATTCCTGGTGTAATCCCGAATATCAACCAGGTTAACGGTTAAATGGCCCTGTTCCCGTGCCCGCTTGATGATACTGGTATTTAAAAACCCGGTGAACATTTCGGGGAAAATGGTCAGCACATCAACCCGCAAGGGTCAGGCCTCCTAATCCAGCAAACCCGGTGGCAGGGCGACGCTAATTTCCCTCCTGGCCAGGTCAATTTTACGCACGACCTCTTTTAAAGCCGGTATCAGTATTTCCTTCTTCCCGGCGCCCTTGACGACATAGACATCGTTGGCGCCGGTGGTTAATACATCAGTTAAAGTTCCCAGGAAATCGCCGCCGGTAGTATAAACCCGGCTACCCACTAACTGGAATATATAATAATGCCCTTCCGGGAGGGGTTCCACTTCCCAGGGTTCTACCTTGAGAAGCGCCCCGCGTAAAGCTCCGGCCTGGTCAACATCATTAATTTCCGCCAGCTTCAGGATCAGGTGCCGACCATGGGGGCGGGCCCTGGCAACTGTCACCGGCCTTATCTCTTCTCCCCACTGGAGGATCAGCCTGGTCCCGGGCCGGAAGCGGCCAGGAAAGTCCGTCCAGGGTTCAACTTTTACTTCCCCCCGGACACCGTGGGTAGCCACAATTTTACCGACGCCGATCCTGTCAGGTACCATCTCTACTGGATAATCTCCACCACTACGCGCTTGCCCTGGTGGGCAGCGGCGGCTTTGACCAGGGTACGGATGGCCCGGGCGATACGCCCCTGCTTGCCAATGACCTTACCCATGTCCTCCTGGGCCACCCTGAGCTCCAGGATAACCGATTTTTCTCCTTCTACCTGGTTAACGCTGACCTGGTCGGGGTGATCTACCAGGGCCTGGGCCAGGGTCAATAACAATTCCTTCATTAAACTTCCCCCCTACTTAGCTTCCCTGGCAGCAACAAATTTCTGCCAGACACCAGCTTTTTTCAACAGGGCACGCACTGTTTCTGAAGGTTGCGCTCCCGTGCTCAGCCAGCGCAGGGCTTTTTCCTCATCCACATTGATTTCAGCGGGTTGTTTGACGGGGTTGTAGTAACCGATCTCTTCAATTACCCGGCCATCGCGGGGCGAGCGGGAATCGGCTACTACCACCCGGTAAAAGGGTGCTTTTTTAGCCCCCATGCGCTTTAAGCGGATCTTAGTTGCCATGTTCAGTCACCTCCTTTTAAAAGGGGAAAGGGAAGCGGCCTTTCATTTTTTTCTTGCTACCGCCTTCGGTGAAAAGGTGCATCAGCTTTTTAGCTTCCTCAAACTGGCGCAGCAGGCGGTTTACGTCCTGGACCCGGGTACCGCTGCCGGCGGCAATGCGCTTTTTGCGGCTGCCGTTAATGATGGCTGGGTTGCGCCTCTCCTCCGGGGTCATGGACTGGATAATGGCTTCGGTATGGATCATTTCTTTCGGGTCAATCTGGAGATCTTTTAGCTGCTTCATTTTCCCGGCGCCGGGTAACATGCTTAGAATTTCATCCAGGGGACCCATCTTCTTCATTTGTTTCATCTGCTCCAGGAAATCTTCCAGGGTAAACTCCTGCTGGCGGATCTTCCTCTGGAGTTCTTTCGCCCTCTCTACATCAAGATTGGCCTGGGCCTTTTCAATGAGGCTCAGGACATCCCCCATCCCCAGGATGCGGGAAGCCAGGCGATCCGGGTGGAAGGTCTCCAGGGCCTCGGTTTTTTCCCCCATACCGATAAATTTTATGGGGCAACCGGTCACAGCCCGGACGGACAGGGCGGCACCGCCGCGGGTATCGCCGTCCAGTTTGGTGAGTATTACCCCTGTCAGGCCCAGCTGCTGGTGAAAGGTAGAAGCCACCTGGACAGCATCCTGGCCGGTCATAGCATCTACTACCAGGAGAATCTCCTGGGGTTTAACCGCCTCCTTAATGGCGGCCAGTTCAGCCATCATGGCTTCATTAATATGCAGCCGGCCGGCAGTATCCAGGATCACAGGGTTACTGCCAACCTTACGGGCGTGCTCTACCGCGGCCCGGGCAATATCTACTGGACTGCTCCCTTCCCCCATGCTGAATACCGGTACCTTTAACTGCTCCCCCAGGACCTGGAGTTGCTTGATGGCCGCGGGACGGTAAACATCGGCAGCCACCAGCAGGGGCCGCCGGCCCTGGTTTTGCACCAGGCGGGCCAGTTTGGCAGCAGTAGTTGTCTTACCGGCGCCCTGCAAGCCCACCAGCATTATAACAGTCGGCGGCTGGCTGGCCCAGTTGATTTTACTCTCGCTGCCGCCCATGAGGGCTGTCAGCTCCTCATGGACAATCTTAACCACCTGCTGGCCTGGGGTCAGGCTCTGCATGACTTCCTGGCCGACGGCCCGTTCCTTGACCCGGTTGATAAAATCTTTGACCACCTTGAAGTTGACGTCGGCTTCCAGTAAAGCCAGGCGGATTTCCCGCATGGCCGCGCTGACGTCGGCTTCAGTGAGCTTTCCTTTACCGCGCAGTTTCTTGAAAGTTTCCTGTAGTTTGTCGGCCAAGGAAGCAAAAACGGCCACCTGTTCCACCCCCTTGGTTACTGATTTTCCGGGTCACGAGTTATCCAAGTTAAATGTTACTTAACCGGTCACCCCGGCCCCTCTCCCTACCATCACCGCTCCATCTCCGTTTTATGGACGATAGTAAAATAAAATAAAATTAAAATACCCCACGATATATTACTAGCTCGCAGAAGGATAACCAGCGCCTTGCTTAATTTTTCCCTATACTGCCTTCTGGCAGATCCAGGAGTCTCTTCAGGATCTGGCCGGCCTCCGCCAGCTCTCCCTCACAACCACTCCGGCGGTAGCTTTCCAGGTGTCTGATAGCTGCTGCCAGCTGCTCCCGCAGGGCCAGATCCCGCTGCAGGTAACCCAGACGGGCTTCATAATTCTCCAGTGCTTTGACGGCCCGCTGCAGGCCGTCATAAACGGCCTGGCGGCTGATCCCCTCTTCATCGGCTATCTCCCCCAGGGAAAGGTCGTGGTGGTAGTGGAGTTCCAGCCAGTGCCTCTGCTTGGGGGTGAGGAGAGGGCCGTAAAAATCATAGAGGCGCGCCACCCGGGCCAGCTCGTCGAGCATGAGCACCACCAAAAAAAATTATAGGGCACATTCCTGGAGGTGTCAAGGGCAGGACTTTGACACTATATCATCCTGATGGCAAACTGCGGGCACACCTCGGTGCAGTAGCCGCAGAGGAGGCACTTAGCGCGGTTTATCCTGGCCTTACCGTTAACCATAGTTATGGCGTCGTTGGTGCAGGCCTTAAGACAGGCGCCATCGCCTATACAGACACTCTCTACCACAGTAAATTCCTTGGCGGCAGTTTGTATTGTCCCCGGGTCTTCGCCGTTAAAGTAGCGCAGGTTGTAATCCACCTCCGCCTCGCTGACCATGCCTACGGCTACGGCAGCAATACCCGGTACCCGGCGAGCAAAGGCCATGGCCTCCTGGTAGTTGTCCAGCAGGTTGCCCCCCGCCAGGGCCTTCATCAGGTAAACCCCCTTCCCGGCAGCTACGGCTTCAGCGATGGCGGCCAGCATGTCTTCGCGGCTGCCGTCAATGATGCCCATGCCCTTGATATTTACCAGGGGAAAGATAACATCTATTTCTTTTTCGGTAGCCGCTTTCCGCACGGCCGCCACGCCGTGGGTGGAAATACCTACAGCCCCGATAAGCCCTTTCTCCCTGGCATCCAGGAGACAGCGCAAAGCACCCGCCCTTTCCTCAAAAATTCGCTCCGTTGCCCGGGCGGCATGCAGGTGGAAAATATGGATATAATCCAGCTGGAGCTTCTCCCGGGCGTCCTCTACAGCCTGCTCCATATCCTCATAGGTGACAGCTGTGGACTTGGTGGCGATAATTACTTCACCGCCATAGGCGTGAATGGCCCTCTGGATAGGCTCATAGGTTTCATAAATTTGAGCCGTATCGATGAAATTAACCCCGCCCCCCAGGGCTTTTTTGATAATCCTGGTGCAGTTGTCTACATCTAAATTTTTCTGGCGCGGCCCCATGGGCAGAGCGCCGAAACATAGCTCGGAAACCCTCATCCCTGTATTACCTAGCTGGCGGTATTCCACAGGTTGCTCCCCCCCGGATTGAAATCAAGGAAACCTGAAATTGGTCCTGGAAAAAAATATTTGGTTTTACCATTAAGTTTTATGTTAACAAAATAGGACCTTCATGCTACAATAAAAATGCCATCAATTCCATCCTTTCTTCCACCAGATCGCCGAATTTCCTCGGTGGGAAACGGGGGAACCAGTTCAAAGGGGTTAATCCCAGCACTCAGAAATCTGAGTGCTGGGTAGGGCCATCCTTGGTCCGCACCCGGCAGCTAACCTCGTAGGCGTGGAAGGAGGTGGAATTTTTTTACCCTTTACTGGACCTCTTAGTTACCTGCCCGTAAATTTCTCCGGCATCCAGGGTCTTTACTTCCCCGGCGGCCATGAGAATTTTTCCGTTAACAATCACCGTATCTACATCGCTTCCCCGGGCGGCATAAACCAGGTTTGCCTCCACATCATGGGGCGGCATTAAGTGGGGCTGGTGCTTGTTTATCAGGATCAGGTCGGCTTTTTTCCCGGTCTCCAGGGTGCCAATCTCCTTTTCCAGGCCTAAGGCCCTGGCACCGTTCAGGGTGGCCATGATCACGACCTGGTGGGCGGGAACTACCGTGGGGTCACCGGTGATCCCTTTGGCCAGTAAGGCGCAAGTACGCATTTCGGCCACCATGTCCAGGTTATTATTGCTGGCAGCGCCGTCGGTGCCGATGGCCACATTGACGCCGGCGGCCAGCATTTCAGCCACCGGGGCCACGCCGCTGGCCAGCTTCAGGTTGCTCTCGGGGCAGTGGGCCACCCCCACTTTTTTTTCTGCCAGGAGGGCAATTTCTTCTGCGGTCAAATGGACACAGTGGGCCGCCAGGGTCGGTAGTTCAAACAGGCCCAGTTTAGCGGCCAGGGCTACCGGGGTGTAGCCGTACTGGGCGCGGACATTCTCCACTTCTTCCTTAGTTTCCGCCAGGTGGATATGTAGCCCTACACCGAGCCCGGCTGCCGTGTCGGCTACTTTACTAAGGTATTCCGGCGGGCAGGTATAGGGGGCATGGGGGCCCAGCATAGTGGTAACCCGGCCGTCACCGGCACCATGCCACTCTTTCACCAGGCTGACACCGGTGGCCAGGCGCTGGCCGCCGCTGTCCTGGAAGCCAATGAGCCCCTGGCTGAGGCAGGCCCGCAGGCCGGCTTCCACTACTGCTTCGGCTACGGCATCCATGTGGAAATACATATCGGCAAAGGTGGTGGTACCGGAGCGGATCATTTCCAGCAGGGCCAGTTTGGTGCCCCAGTAAATATCCTCCCGCTCGAGCTTTGCTTCCCGGGGCCAGATCTTTTCTTCCAGCCACTGTTTCAGGGGGAGATCGTCGGCGAAACTCCTGAGCAGTGTCATGGCCGCGTGGGTGTGGCTGTTGACCAGCCCCGGCAGGGCCACCTTATCTCCGGCCTCAATAATGGTGTCTGCCTGCCAGCCTGGCGGCAACCCTCCTGCCGGGCCGACATAATGGAGGCGGTCATCATTAATGGCGATGACCCCCTCCTCAATTACCGGACCGCTAATTGGGACAATGGTACAATCCTTGATTAAAATTTTGCCCATGGAATTTATTCCTCCTTCTCCCCTGCCAGGCCGCTGAATAAGGCGGCGGCAAAGTCCCGGGGTTGAAATTCCCTTAGATCGTCCAGGCCTTCGCCCAGGCCGACCAGCTTGACCGGGATCCCCATTTCAGCCGCGATGGCCAGGACCACGCCGCCCTTTGCCGTACCGTCGAGCTTGGTCAGGACGATACCGGTCACGCCCACCGCCTCGCTGAAGAGCCTGGCCTGGGACAGGGCATTCTGGCCGGTAGTGGCGTCCAGGACCAGGAGCACCTCATGGGGCGCCCCCGGCAGTTCCCGTTCAATCACCCGGCGGATTTTCTTTAATTCTTCCATCAGGTTGGTTTTAGTCTGCAGGCGGCCGGCCGTATCCACCAGCACCACGTCCGCGCGGCGGTTGCGGGCCGACTGTAAAGCATCGTAAACTACTGCCGCCGGGTCGGCCCCGGCCTGGTGGCGGATTAAACTGGCCCCGGCCCGCTCGGCCCAGATGGCCAGCTGTTCGCCGGCCGCAGCCCGGAAGGTATCGGCTGCCGCCAGGATTACTTTTTTCCCTTCTCGGCCCAACTGGTAGGCCAGCTTGCCGATGGTCGTCGTCTTGCCGGCGCCGTTGACCCCCACCACCAGGATCACCGTCGGCGGTGACGGCGCCCAGCTTAAACGGGGCACCTCTTCTCCCAGCAGCCGGGTAACTTCCTCTTGCAAAAAAGTACCTACTGCGGCCGGGTCGGTTATCTTGCGGGCCTTGACCTCCTGGCGCAGCCTCTCCACCAGTTCCAGGCTGGTTTTGGCGCCGACATCGGCCGTCAGCAATATTTCCTCCAGCTCGTCAAAGAAATCGTCATCCAGGCGGCTGCTGGCGGCCAGCAAAGCACCCAGCCGTTGGGTCAAATTCTGCCGCGTCTTATTTAAACCTTCTTTAAGCTTGCTGAAAAGGCTCAATGGTAATCCCCCTTGCGCAAACGTCAAAAGGCCTCCCCTCTAATTTACCAGAGGCGAGGCCTTTTGTCCAAGGTTTATTGTTGACAACCCTGCTTCCCCTTAAGCCAGAATGTCCTCTTCCAATTGGCCCTTTTACTCCGGGGTATTGGTGGGGTTTAAATATCACGCCTGTTAAACAGACAGGCAGCAGCCACCAGCAGGACGATAATATCCCTGCGGTAAATCGGTTTCGAGCTGGATGAAGGGTAAGACCCGTACGACGAAATTCTGTGAGAAAGGGAGAAATTGCCAGCCCTAACGGCGAAAAAGTTACCTGTTTCCTGTCAATGCGATGACATTTGACACTACCATTGCAGGAGGTTGAAAATGAAACGGTTACTCTTTATTACTCTCATTTCTGTGGTTATGCTGGCCAGCGGTTTCGCGCTGCCGGCCTTCGCTCAAGAACAGCAGGAAATTCCATTCCTGATTGACGGGCTGCCGGTTATCTTTGACGTGCAGCCGGTTATCCAGAACGGGCGCACCCTGGTTCCCTTCCGCGCCACAGCGGAAGCGTTGAGCGTAAAGGTTACCTGGGACAGTAGCACCTAAACGTTCAATGCTACCAACGGGAAAACCTCTCTCCGGCTCCGGATTGGCAACAAGACCGCCTACCGCAACGAAAGCCCTATGCCTTTGGACGTTCCCCCTCAAATCCTTGGCGGCCGGACACTGATACCGCTGCGGTTCTTCAGCAAAGCCTTCAACTGTGAAGTGGAATGAGATAACTCCCTTAACGGGGTGAGGATTACCTCCCCGCCCAGAGAGATAACGGTAATTGGCTTCTATGCCCTGGGCGACAGCAAAACCAGCAGTTAGACCAACCTCTTTGGGAAGTCCTACCCGGAACATTCCGCATAAAATACCGATATGGTAGGCAACTGGTGTTAGGCTGGTACAGCCTGGACAAAGATGGCAACCTCCTGACCAGGAGCAGGACTGGCTGGCAAAGGACGGGTGGGAGAAGGTGCTAGAAGCCGCTAAGGAGTACAACTTGAAAGCTGGGATGGTCGTCTACGTGACTGGCGGAGACGGCACCATTTCTTCCCTGTTAGCGAATGATGCAGCCCTGACCAGGGCGGTTAACGGTATAATGGGAGAAGCGGTACTGTACCAACAGCGCCTATAAGGGTTACGATTATAAGGCGTTGGGAGAGATTGCTGACCGGATTATCATCATGGCCTACGACTACGGATCCACGCCAGAGCCGGTAAGCCTTGTCGAGCAGGCTGTAGAGACAGCCAGGGCTTCTGTCCCGCCAGAAAAACTTATACTTGGTATTTCTGCCCCTACGAAAATGGCGGAAAGCATTATAACCAAGGTGGGCATCGCCAAGCGCTACAACCTTGATGGTATCGCCATCTGGCGGTTAGGTTTGGTGACAGGTGAGATATGGGGTGCGTTGAGGGTTACCGTAATACCAAGGAGGTAATGCCTATGAAACGCTGGCGTAAGATTGCCATAACCATAATAGCGGTTATCGCTACCACCGTGGGAGTTATCCGGCTGGCCGCTCCGCAGGCTGGGAAGGAGCTAATTGCCCCTCACCTCAGGTCCTATGGCGAAGAGCACCAAAAATAGCTCAATCTTTCCAGTGATGGTCAAATTCTGATATAAGGTAAATATGTTATAATGATCCCTCATAATATCGTATGGGAGGGTGCGACTAGCCCCCGTCCCCTCCCACCACCGGACAAGCGGGTCCATCCGGCGGGTCAACGCCCATGCCGGGCGCACAAAAAAATCCCTAGCTATTTCGGCCAGGGAGCAATCTTATTTGACGACCTATGCTAAAAAATAATTGCTAACCCTGGTATCAGCCCTTGACCCTGAGTTTTGATTAAATCTATAATTGAAATAGGTTGTACTGAGTAGGAAAGTAGGAAAGGGGGCTGTTTAGGCTATGGAACTGATCCGAATCCGTCCAAAGGGTCAAATAACTCTTCCCCTCTCGGTGCGCAAAGCCGTACAGGCCGATGTCGGCGATTACCTGATGTACGAAATCCGGGGTAATAGCGTGATTTTGCGCAAAACTCCGGTCTACCCCCCTGCTAACTTTAACGACGGCATCTGGCGGCTCGTTGGCTCCGCTGAAGACAAAGAGGGTAAAAAGGACGTGGCTACTAACAAACATAAATACTTGGGAGAAGAGCCATGAGGGTCTTAGTTGATTCCAGTGCCATAGCGGCCTTAATCCTGAGAAATGATCAGCGTCACACTGAGGCAATCAAAACCCTGCGTTACCTTACAGAAAAAGGTGCGGTGTTAATTCTTTCCAACTTCATCGTGGCTGAAACTTATAACCTTATTGCCGCAAGGGCCTACCCGGCCAAAGCAAGGGAATGGCTTTTGACTAACAACTGGCCCGTGGAACGGGTCTCAGCCCACGATGAAAGAGAAGCCAGGCGGATTCTCGAAAAATATGCTGATAAAGATTTCTCTTATACGGACGCTACCAGCTTCGCCTTAATGGCCCGTTTCTCATTTGATTTAGCTTTTACCTACGACCGACATTTCATCCAATACGGCCTGCCCACGCAAGAAAACCTCAAGATTTAATATACGAAACCCCTGGTGGGGATTACCACGCCCGGATGCTCCTTGTACTTCAGAACGTCTCGCGCCACCAGGACCGCTTCTTCCAGGGGCACTTCTCGCCTGGTCTGGATCTCGTTAAACAGGTAGTTATAACTTCAGCCCGGGAAAACCTGGACGTCTCCGGCTATTCGAAAATTATCGCCTGCATAAAATGGCTGCTCGCTATTTCAACCTTATTAATGCGGCAGTTCACCAAGGCAAAACGGAATACTTATGATTATAAAGGGCCCCACCCCAGAAAAGATTCGATTGAGGGATAACTTTGCCGTGGAACTGGCAACAAAGAGGTTAAGGCCAAAAGGTGGAGTAAACATGCCAATCGCAGCATTAGCAACCATAATTACACCCAAATGGACAGGATTTATTCCAAGTTTTACAGCTATTGAATAAACCAGAGGCGCCAGGATGATAATGGCGGAAGATCCATCGATAAACATACCGGCAATAAGCAAGATAATATTTATGGCTAGGAGAAACTGCCAGGCGCTCAAATTGTTAGCGGTAATTAGATTCGTAAGTTGCTGAGGAACATGGCCGATAGTTAATATCCAGCTTAATACCGAAGCTCCGGCTAAAAGTATCATTACCTGAGCTGTGCTGGCCGCAGATTGCACGTAACACGGAATGTAGCGAGGAGCCAATTTACATAGGCGAGGCCTTTTGTTAAATTTAACGCTGCTGTAGTCTAAAAGGCGAAACGGGTTTAGCGCTGCCGTTGGTTTAAACATCCCGCCGGTTAAAGATGCAAACTGCCACCGAGAGCAAGATGACTATATATACCAGGGTGTAAACTAGCATCCAGTCGCTGGGGGTAGATTGACTGCCGAAAGGACCCAGCATCGACTGGGGATTGATAAAGTAGGGAACGTCCTGGCCGTTACCTACGGGCATCCGGTCCACTACCGCCGCCACCAGCCGCCGGTAGATGGCGTCCGCCGGCAGGATGAGGCTCGTGACCACGCCGGTATAAACGGCAGCGGTACTCTCCATCAGGGCGCCGATCTGTTCCATCATGCCCCCTACTACTGCTATGGCGTAAAGGGCGAAGGCCAGGACGCCGTTGCCCAAGGTGGTGAGCCTGGTGGTTCCCAGCATGGTGACAGCCAGGAGGACCAGGGGCTCCAGGATAAAGAGGCCCAGGGCCGGCACCAACCCGGGTATGACCAGGCCCGTTTGCCAGTACACCAGACCGGCGAGGGCCAGGAAAAAGAGGGCGGCGTAGATAACCAGCATGGCCGCCTGACCAAGGAATTTACCCAGGAGCAGGTCGCTGCGGGACAGAGGCCGTACCGCCAAGGTGTAAAGGGTACCGTTCTCGATTTCCCCGGCGACGCTGCCCACAGCGGCCAGGATGGCCAGGCCGGCCACCAGGAAGCTGGCCAGGTACAGGCCCATGACAAAGAGCAGGATAGACTGCATCATCGCAAAGTAACTCGTGGCGGTCGCGGCGGGATTGGCCGTATTCACCATGTCCCTGGCAATAAAGTGCAGGCCGGTGCCGTAAAGGACCAGGAAGGCCAGGGTCAGGACGCCGGCCACCAGGACGACCTTCTTGCGCCAGGCTTCCCGGAAGGTAAAGGTGGCCATCAGCCACATACCTGCTCCCCCACCCGCACCAGGTGGACGAAGACGTCCTCCAGGGAATTATGGCCGGGTACCACTTCATAGATGCGGCAGCCCCCGGCCGCCAGCCGGGCCACCAGATCGGCGATCTCCTCCCGGTCACCCAGGGCCAGGGTCAGCCGGTCACTTTCCAGTTGCATGTCCGGGTAACGCCGGCGTAGTTCCGCCGCCAGTTCTCCCGTCAGGCCATCCAACCTGATGGCGACCGTCGCCGGGCCGGCCTGGAGGTCCGCCAGCCGGCCACTGGCGACCACCACACCCCGGTTGATGATGGCCACCCAGTCGCAGACCTGCTCCACCTCGCTCAAGAGGTGACTGTTTAAGAAGACGGTCTTGCCGGCCTCCTTCAGGTCCAGGAGGATCTCCCTTACCTGGCGGCGGCCCAGGGGGTCCAGGGCCGAGGTGGGTTCATCCAGGAAGACCACCCGCGGGTCGCCCACCAGGGCAGCCGCCAGGCCCAGGCGCTGCTGCATGCCTTTGCTGTAGCTGGCCACCAGTTTCCGGCCTTCCCCGCTCAAGCCGACCAGTTC
This sequence comes from Neomoorella stamsii, assembly GCF_002995805.1. Taxonomy (GTDB): domain Bacteria; phylum Bacillota; class DSM-521; order Neomoorellales; family Neomoorellaceae; genus Neomoorella; species Neomoorella stamsii. The sequence continues at coordinate 22,811 of NZ_PVXL01000023.1, read as the reverse complement.
CAGGACTTCGCGGGCCCGACGCCGGGCTTCTTCTCCTTTAAGTCCTGCCAGGCGGGCATGAAAGATTAGCAGCTCTTCCCCCTGCAGCCACCCATGGAGGCGGAAGTTCTCCGGTAAAAAGCCCACCTGGCGCCGGCCTTTTATGTCCTGGGGCGGGTAGCCGGCTACCCGGGCCTCCCCAGCCGTGGGGTAGACCAGGCCCACCAGCATCTTTACCAGGGTGCTCTTGCCGGCGCCATTGGGGCCTAAAAGCCCAAAGACCTGCCCCTCCTCTACGGAAAGGCAGATCTCCCGGCAGGCCGTTTGCCGGCCGTAGACTTTGGTCAGGTTCCGGGCTTCAATAATAGCCATTACTTGACCTCCGTAGCTACCCGCAGGGCTTCTTCCAGGGGCAGGCCGCTGATGGCCCGCCAGCTGTTATCCTGGCGCCAGGCCAGGATAACATTGCTGCTGTTGGTTGCACCATCACCGAAGTAGACCCCCTGGTTGCCGTTGACCGTGATCTCCCGTGCCGGCATGTCCCTAGTCTCGAGGATAGGCAGCGTACGCTGCCAGTCGTTGATGGCGGCCAGTTGCCGGCGCAAGCTTTCGGGTAAGAAAGGCAGGTTCAGCAGGGCCTGGCGCAGGGCTACCAGGTCGACGCCCTGGGGAGCGTCAATGGTCAGGTCGCGGGCGGCGTAGAGGGTAAAACCTTTGCCCGGCTGGCCATAGTCTGCTATGACCAGGGGCGGGATGCTTAGAGTAAAGGACTTGCCCGCCAGGTTGGCCGGCAGCAGGACGCCGCCGTGCTTCTGGAGATAGCTGTTGAGCTTCTCTACATCGGGGGTGAAGGTGATGGTCGGGGCCTGCTCAATGTATATGGCCGCCCTTTCCCGCCCGACCAGGGTGGCGGGCAGGTCCAGTTGCAAACCGCTAAGGGCTGCCACCTGGTCCGGCTTCACCTGCTTCACCTTTACCTCTGCCTTATCTGGCTTTTGGACTTCCACCCGGCCGAAGTTCCTGATGTCCACCTCGCCCCCCTGGCCGTTAAAGAGTTTATCCAGCTGGGCCATGTCCTCGGGGGTGATCTTGACCACCTGGATCTTTTCCATGCGGAAGACGTTCAGGAACTGCGCGGCCAGGCTGCGGCCCGGCGCCCAGCTTAGGAAAATAACCAGGGCCAGGACGGCCGCGGCTACGCCGGAAAACCATTTATGCTGCCGGATCATGTTGCCGATCCCCCTTCTCTTAGTCAGGGGCTGGTAGCGAGAAGCCATGGAACCGGGACCAGGCGCCCGCAGGGGACGACCGGCGGCCTCCGTTTCCTGCTCGTAGGCCTGGAGGGCCGCAGTTACGCTCCCAGCTAACTCCTCTAAAGCCTGCAGGCGCTGCCGGCAGGCGGCACACGCCGCCAGGTGGCCGGCCACCCTGCCGGTCATCTCCGCATCCAGTTCACCATCAAGATAGGCCTGAAGAAGACCCTCTTCCGGGCACATGGTCGTCCCTCCCTTCCAGTTCCTTATACAGGTCGGCAAAGTGCCGCCGCGCCCGGGCCAGGATGGTACCCACTGAATTCTTATCCACCTTGACGACCGCGGCAATCTCGGCGTAGCTGTGGCCCGCATTCTTTAACAGCAGGCAGATACGGTCCCGGGGCGGCAGCTTGGCCAGACATTGATGGACCAGCCGGGCCTCCTGGCTGCGCATGACCGCTTCCTCCAGGGGGATAACGCCGGTTTCCTCCCGGAACTGGCCTTCCTCGCGGCGGCGGCGCCGCTCTTCGCCGCGCAAGTAGTTATAGGCCAGGTTGGCGGCCACCCGTAAGAGCCAGCCACCCAGGTTGCTATTATCCCGGGGCGGCTGGTGGTACAGCTTGAGGAAGACCTCCTGGGTCAGATCCTCGGCCGCCGCCCGCTCTCCCAGGAGATAATAGAGCCGCCGGTACACCAAGGGATAGTAGCTCTGAAACAGGGCCTCGAATTCAGCGGGTTTGATGACCCATTCCTCCCTTGCAACCCCTGCTATAACTATAACACCGCCGGGGGAGGTTTTGTGACATCAGGCCGGCAATTGTTCCAATCGAACCGAGACCAGGCGGGAGACGCCCTGTTCCATCATGGTCACACCGTAAAGGACGTCGGCAGCTGCCATGGTGCCCTGGCGGTGGGAGATGACGATAAACTGGGTCCGGGCGGCAAACTGGCGCAACAGCCGGGCAAAGCGCTCCACATTGGCTTCATCCAGGGCCGTATCCACCTCATCAAAGATACAAAAGGCGCTGGGTTTGACCTTTAACAGGGCGAAGATAAAGGCTACCGCCGTCAGGGCCTTTTCCCCGCCCGAGAGGAGGGCCAGGTGCTGGGGTTTCTTACCCGGCGGCCGGGCAACGATCTCCAGGCCGGCGGCCAGGATATCCTCGCTGCCGGTCAGCTCCAGGCGGGCCTCACCGCCATCGAAAAGTTCCTGGAAGATGGCGGCAAAGTGTTCCTGGACCGCGGCCAGGGTAGCTTTGAGCTGCCGGGCCATTAATCGTTCCATCTCGTTAATTACCTGGTGCAAGGCCGCCCGGCCTCCCTCCAGGTCCTGCTTCTGCTGCTCCAGTTCATCAACGCGGGCCTTTAAGCGTCCGTAAGCCGCCATGGCCCCGGGGTTGACTTCCCCTAAGCTTAAAAGTTTTTCCTTCACGCGTTCCCGTACCAATGCTGCCCTCCGCTGCAGGTGCGGGCGCTGTTTTTGTAATTCCACCTCCCACCGCGGACCAAAGCGTTCCTCCAGTTCGGCGAGACCGGCGGCCAGAGCCGTTTCCAGACGGGCTAAATTGATCTCTTCCTGCTGCCGGCGGGCAAGCAGTTTATCTTTTTGCGCCTGTACTCTATCCTGTTCCCGGGCCAGTTCTTCCTGCTTATCAACCCAGGTAGAGGTTTCGTCTTCCAGGCGCGTCAAGCCTGCCATGGCCTGCTGGCAGGCCCCCTGGAGCCAGTCCTCTTCCCCGGCCAGCTTTTCCAGGTTAGCTTTAAGCTCATTTTCCATGGCAACTGCCGCCGCCCTCCTGGCAGCCAGTTCTTCCTGTTGCCGCTGCCAGTTTTCCTGCTGCCGGGCCAGCTCCCTTTCCCGGAGATTTAACTGTTCCCGGGCGTTGACCAGGGCCTGGAGGCGGGCTTCATTGACTGCTAGTTCCTGCCGGCAGACAGCGAGATGCTGCTGGCCTGCCGCTACTCGCTCCTGGAGGCCGCTCAACTGGCGGTTTAGCTCACCTTCCAGGGCTTCCAGCCGGGCCAGGAGTTCTTGCTTTTCCGCCCGCTCTTTGCCCAGGTCCAGGGAACCGCTAGTGCTCTGGACCAGTTCTTCCTCAAGGACGGCAATCTTTTCTTCCAGGCGGGCCAGGTCTTCTTTACGCTCGCTCAGGCGTTGCAGTAAATTGTGAATCTGGCCCCGGCAGGTAAGAATCCCTTCCGTTACCTGGTGGTACTCCTGCCGGCTCCCTGCCAGCATCTTTTGCAGCTGTTCCTGCTGCTCCTGGCCCTTTTTTATCCTGGCTACCACGTTAGCCAGTTCGGCCTCACCCTGCTGGATAGCCAGGCGCCGCTGGAGATAACCGCCTTGCTGCCTGGCCACCCCGCCCGTCACCGGTCCCCGGGGCTGGATTACTTCCCCTTCCAGGGTGACCAGGCGCACAGGTGGTCGCAGGCGCTCCCCCAACGCCAGGGCGCGGCGGATGTCGGCTACAATCAGGATCTGCCCCAGGAGATACTCCACCGCCGGCCGTACTTCAGCCTCGCATTGGACCAGGCCGGCCGCTATCCCCAGGACGCCGGGCTCCTTTAAGACCCAATTGGCCCAGGCCGGCCAACGGCGCGGCTCCAGCCAGGCCAGGGGTAAGATAGTGGCCCGTCCCCGGCCCCGGGCTTTAAGGAACTGGATAACTGCTTCCGCCTCGGCCGCCGTCCTTACCAGGATTTGTTGGGCCGCCCCGCCCAGGGCCACCTCCACGGCCCGGGTGAGTTCGGCCGGTACCGCCAGCTTTTCCACCACTACTCCCAGGACACCGGCACAGGCAGCTTCACCCCTGCTCCTGGCCTGCAGGATAAACTTCACGCCTTCGGCGAAACCTTCATAGTCGGCCTGGGATTGACGTAAAACCTTTAACTGTACGGCCAGGGCACGTTGACGTTCCTTCCAGCTGGCCAGTTCCTTTTCGCGGGCGGCCAGCTCAGCCTCCTTTAGCTGCACCTCCATTTCCAGGCCGGCCTTTTTCCCTTCCAGTCTTTTTAATTCCTCTTCCAGCTGCTGCAGTTGTTCCTGACCGGCCTGCAGGTGGTCCAGTAAATGCTCCCTTTCCTTTTGCCATTCCTGGAGCTGGCGCCGTTTTTGCTCTAAAAGCCGCTCTACAGCTGTCTGTTTTTCCTCCAGGCGCACCAGTTCATTATGACAGCCGGCCCGTTCATGGGCTACTTGAAAGAGGTTGCTCCTTACTTTTTCAATCTCTGCGGCCAGCTCCCGGGCTCCCGTCTGGAGTTTTTCCTGCTCCTCCCGGCCTTTTATTATCTCCTGCTCCAGCCGGGCCTGCTCCTGAATGTTCTCCTCCCTTTCCCGGGCCAGCGCAGCCAGAGCGGCTGCTAAACTGGCTTTTTCCTCTTCCAGGTGCCGCTGCCGGGTAGAGTCTTCCTCCTGCTGCCGGGCCAGCTCAGCCAGCTTTTCCCTGACCAGGTTTATTTCCCCCCGGGTTCTGACCAGCTGTTCCCTTAAACTTTGGAGTTCCGCCTGGTAACGTTGCCTCTCGGCCTGGTACCTCTGCTGCTCTTCCTGCAGTTCCTTGGCTTTTGCCTGGAGCTGCTGTTCTAAAGCCTTCAGTTCCTCCATGGCGGCCGCCAGGGCCTGTAAACGTTCCTGGCTGCGCCGGTGGCGGCGCCTGGTTTCTTCCATTTCCCCGGCCTTGAGGAGCAGTTCCACGAGATTTAAAAGCCGGCTTAATTTCCGGTAACGCCGGGCCCGGGCTGCTTCTGCAGCCGCCGGTCCCAGCTGTTCCTTTAGCTCGCCGATTAAATCATGTAAGCGTAATAAATCTTGCTCGACACCTTCCAGGCGCTGCTCCGCTTCTTTTTTGCGCCACCGGTAGCGGGCAATGCCAGCCGCCTCCTCGAGCACTGCCCGCCGCTCCTCCGGCCGGGCGGAGAGGATCTCTTCCAGGCGTCCCTGGCCGACAATGGCCAGGCTCCCCCGGCCGGAACCGGTATCTAAGAACAGCTCCTGGATATCCCGCAACCGGCAGGGAACCTTGTTGATATAATACTCGCCCTCGCCGGAGCGAAAAAAACGCCGCGTCACGGCTATTTCCTCAAACTCCAGGGGCAGGCTGCCGTCGCTGTTATCGAGGTGTAAAGTTACTTCCGCCATACCCACCGGCCGCCGTTTCTCACTGCCGGCAAAGATCACGTCGTCCATGCGCGCCCCGCGTAAAGTCCTGGCGCTCTGTTCGCCCAGGACCCAGAGGATGGCATCGGCAATGTTGCTCTTGCCGCTGCCGTTGGGGCCGACAATGGCCGTCACCCCGGGGCCAAACTCCAGTCTCACCCGGTCGACAAAGGTCTTGAAACCCTGGATCTCAACACCCTTTAGATACATTTTTGCCTCCAAAAATAAATAAAGAAAACTGCTCGGAGAGCAGTTTGCCGTTACCCTTAGCGGGGTTCGACAATAAATTTAATTGCGGTTCTTTCTTCACCATTGATGTTAATTTCCGCAAAAGCAGGAATCATTACCAGGTCGATGCCATTGGGGGCAATAAAACCCCGGGCAATGGCAATGGCCTTGACGGCCTGGTTAACTGCTCCTGCCCCCACGGCCTGGACTTCGGCCTTACCGTATTGACGGAAGACGGCTGCCAGTGCTCCAGCTACGGCTTTGGGATTGGACTGGGCCGAAACCTTTAGGACCTCCATTGCTTCCTCCTCCCTATCTTTACCGCCCTTTAAACCCATATGTTATTCGACATGAGAGCCACCAATTCCTTCCTGAAAGAATGGACTGAAAAAATTAAATTGCAAATTAACCTTGGATTTTTATTAATGCCAGGGCGGCCCGGGCGGCTTCCTGTTCGGCCTCTTTCTTGCTGTGCCCTTCGCCGGTAGCCAGGAGGCGGTTCCGGTAAAATACGCCGGCCTTATATTGCTTGGCGTGGTCCGGCCCCCATTCCTCCAGGATTTTATAGGTCACATTGTCCGGTCCCCTTTGCTGGATAAATTCCTGCAGGGCCGACTTGCTGTCAATAACACCGGTATCCTTAAGTATCTCCAGGGCAGGGGTAAAGATTTGCAAGATAAAATCCTGAGCTGTTTTTAACCCCCCGGCCAGGTAGAAGCTGCCAATTACTGCCTCCAGGGCATCGGCCAGGTTGGAGGGCCGCTGGCGACCCCCGCTAATTTCTTCTCCCTGCCCCAGGAGAAGCAATTCCCCTAGGTTGATCTGCCGGGCGACTTTAGCAAGGCTCGCCTCACAGACCATGGCCGCCCGCATGCGGGTCATATCCCCCTCCGGCAGGTGGGGAAATTCCCGGTAAAGATAGGTAGCAATCACCAGCCCCAGGACAGCATCACCCAGGAACTCCAGCCGCTGGTTGTCGTGGGGCAACTGGTGTTCATAGGCGTAGGTAGGATGGGTCAGGGCCGTATTTAGACCTTCCAGGTTGTCAATATCCAGGTGAAAACGGCGTAAAAACTGTTGCAGCAGCTCCCGTCTCTTGTTATCCAATTTTTTACCCTGCCTTATTCACAAAAACCATCGCCCAGACACTATGGGGGCCACCATTGCTAAAGTTTGCGCAGCACGACGGCGACGTTATGACCACCGAAGCCAAAGGAATTGGAAATGGCCGCCCTGACCTGGCGCTCCCGGGCCACATTGGGCACATAGTCCAGGTCGCAATCGGGATCGGGTTCTTCGTAATTAATGGTCGGCGGGAGGACACCGGTGTGCACGGCCAGGGCCGTTGCCACCAGCTCAATGGCCCCGGCAGCTCCCAGGAGATGGCCGGTCATGGACTTGGTCGAACTGACGGTCAGCCGGTAGGCATGATCGCCAAAGACTTTTTTAATGGCCAGGGTCTCCTGGCGGTCGTTGAGCTCGGTAGAAGTACCGTGGGCATTGATGTAATCAATATCCTCCGGCTTTAGACCTGCATCCTGGAGGGCCAGGGCCATGGCCCGGCTGGCCGCCGCTCCATCGGGGGCCGGGGCCGTAATGTGATAGGCGTCGGCCGTGCAGCCATAGCCGGCCACCTCCGCGTAAATGCGGGCGTCCCGCGCCGCAGCATGTTCCAAGGTTTCCAGGACCATTACCCCCGCCCCCTCGCCCAGGACGAAGCCGTCCCGGCCCCGGTCAAAGGGGCGGCTGGCCTTTGCCGGCTCTTCATTGCGGGTAGAGAGCGCCTTCATGGCCGCAAAGCCGGCCACCGTCAGGGGGGTTACACTGGCCTCGCTGCCACCGGTGATAATTACATCGGCGTCGCCCCGCTGCAGGGTGCGGAAGGCCTCGCCGATGGCGTTGGCACCCGAGGCGCAGGCATTGACTACCGTAAAGTTTACCCCGCGGGCGCCTAAATTAATAGAGATTTGCCCGGCGGCCATATTGGCAATCATCATGGGGACAAAAAAGGGGCTGACCCGGTTGGGACCTTTTTCCAGGAGAACCCGGGTTTGTTCTTCAAAGGTTTCCATGCCGCCAATACCCGTAGCAAAAATAACCCCTACCCGGTCCCGGTCCTCCTTTTCCAGATCGAGCTTTGCGTCTTCTACCGCCATGCGGGCTGCGGCTACCGCATACTGGGTAAAACGATCCATGCGCCGGGCTTCTTTGCGATCAAAGAAGGCTTCCGGGTCAAAGTCCTTTACCTCACCGGCAAAACGGACGGCCATTTCCCCGGCATCAAAGCGGGTAATGGGGCTAATGCCCGACTGCCCCGCAACTAAGGCCTGCCAGAATTTATCTTTACCGGTACCCACGGGGGAGATGGCTCCCAGGCCGGTGATAACGACACGCTTTTGCAAAGCTATCCCCCATTCTAAGGGGAAGTCCCGTTAAAGCACGGGACTTCCCTTTCTTGTTTTATTTGCCGGTATGTTCTTTAATATAGGCCACCGCGGCCCCTACTGTCGTCAGCTTTTCTGCATCCTCGTCGGGAATTTCCAGGTCAAATTCCTCTTCCAGGGCCATGATAAGTTCCACGATATCCAGGGAATCGGCATTTAGATCTTCAAAGGAAGTTTCCATGGTAATTTCGTCTTCCTCGACCCCGAGTTGTTCGGCTACAATTGCCCTGATCTTTTCGAAAACCTCCACTGACCTCACCTCCTTCCCTTGTTAAACCGGCTTACAGGGCCAGGGTCAGGCCCCCATCAACAGTTAGCACCTGGCCGGTAATATACCTGGCCGCTGGCGAAGCCAGGAAAAGAATAACTTCGGCTACTTCCTCCGGCTTGCCGGGGCGTCCCAGGGGGATATGGCGGTAAAATTCTTCCCGGGCCACCTCATTTAAAGCCGCCGTCATTTCCGTAGTGATAAAACCCGGGGCGACGGCATTAACCAGGATGCCACGCGAGGCCACCTCTTTAGCCAGGGCTTTGGTAAAACCTATGACCCCGGCCTTGGCTGCGGCATAATTTACCTGGCCAGCATTACCGCGCAGGCCAACCACAGAGGTCAGGTTGATTATCCGTCCCTGGTGCTGGCGGAGCATGGGCTTTAAGGCGGCCTGGCAGCAATTGAAAACGCCGGTCAGGTTGGTCTGGAGAACGGCAGCCCAGTCTTCCGGTTTCAAGCGAGCCGCCAGGTTATCCCGGGCTATACCGGCATTGTTGACCAGGATATCCAGCCGGCCGAAATGATCCAGGGCTGCCTGGATTAAATTCCTGGCCGCCTCATAATCGCCCACATCGGCAGCAACGGCTACGGCCTGGCCACCGCCATCCTGGATGGCGGCCACTACCTCCGCCGCCGCCTCCGCCTGGCGGGCATAATTGACCACTACCCTGGCACCGGCCCGGGCGAGTTCCAGGGCCGTGGCCCGGCCTATCCCCCGGGAAGCCCCGGTGACAACTGCTACCTGGCCTTGCAATTCCATTTTATTTAGCCTCCTGAAGTAAAGCAAGGGTTTTTCCCAGCGTCTGGATATTTTCTGCCTGGCTGATGGTTGCCTGGCGGTCAATGCGCCTGATGAGCCCGCTTAAAACATCGCCCGGTCCTACTTCGATGAATGTGCGGTAACCGTCGGCCAGCAGGCGGCGGATGCTCTCTTCCCAGCGCACCGGGCTGGCTACCTGCTTAATCAGATTCTCCCTGACCTGCGCCGCCGTGTAGACATAGCCAGCCGTGACATTGGTTACCAGTGGCACCTGGGGATCGGCCACGGGAACCTCTTCTAAAACCCGGGCCAGTTCCCGTGCCGCCGGCGCCATCAGGCTGGAATGGAAGGGACCGCTCACCTGGAGGGGCACTACCCTTTTAGCTCCTGCTGCTTTAGCCAGGGAAGATAGGGCCGCCAGCCCCTCCCGGTCACCGGCAACGACCACCTGGCCCGGGGCGTTGAAGTTCGCCGCCTCAGCTATACCTTCCTTTACCTGCCGGCAGAGGGCGGCTACTTTTTCTGCCTCCAGGCCCAGCACGGCCACCATGCCGCCCTGGCCTGCCGGTACAGCCGTGGCCATGAGCTGCGCGCGTTTGGCCACCAGTTTGACTGCCTCGCTAAAGGTAAGGCTGCCGGTAGCCACCAGGGCGCTGTACTCCCCCAGGCTGTGGCCGGCTACTGCCCCGGGCCTGACCCCGTGGGCCGCCAGGACGCGGAAGCAGGCAATGCTTACCGTCAGCACTGCCGGCTGGGTGTTTTCCGTCCGGGTGAGTTCTTCCGCCGGCCCTGTAAAGCAGAGCTTATCCACCGGCCACCCCAGAGCGGCTTCAGCTTCTTGAAAGACGGCAGCTGCCTCAGGATACCGGCCGGCCAGCTCCTGGCCCATACCTACATACTGGGACCCCTGGCCGGGGAAGACAAAGACTATGCCTGACATAAGGAATTCCTCCAAAAGTAACTCTATCGCAGGCTGGCATTATCGCGCTCGCTCCCTGGCCCTTGTGGAGCGCCCAGCACTCACTAAACTCAGGTACCTCCAAAGGCAGTGCGCCTGCATAAACCGAAGAATTGGTTGCTGTAACTTGGTTACTGTGAGTGCTGGGCGGCCTATTCGGCATCCTTACCTCAGAGGCCGGCCTCGGACATCCTGTCCTCGGCCCCGCCCTCGCTCCTCGACTTCGCCTGGGCCGCTTCGCCACTCGGTAGAAGCTCGCTCGCTTCCGACAAATGCCAGCCACGCATTTTCATGCCCTCGCTAGTAATGTCTCGTCGCCATGGGCTGTTCCACAGATATTTTTACCTCACCAGCTTGCCAAGGCGGGAGATGATCGCTTCTGCTTCAGCCATTATTTCTTCGATAATCGCAGCCGCCGGCTTGATTTCTCGCACCAGGGCCGCGCTCTGGCCGGCCATGAGGGAACCGTACTCCACATCTCCTTCCACTACTGCGGCCCGGAGCTTGCCGGTACCCAGCCGATCCATCTCTTCCCAGGAAGCACCCCGGGCGGCCAGCTCTTCAAACTGCCGGGTTAATTTATTTTTCAGCACCCGGACATAGTGCCCCGGCATACCGGTAACGACGGCGTCCCTGTCCCCGGCCTTTAAGATAGCCTCTTTATAATTGGGATGGACGGTACACTCCTCGGCACAGATAAAGCGTGTCCCCATCTGCACGCCGGCAGCACCCAGGGCCAGAACCGCTGCCAGGCCGCGACCGTCGGCAATCCCCCCCGCGGCAATCACGGGAATATGTACGGCGTCAACAATTTGAGGCACCAGGGGCATGGTGGCGATTTCACCAATATGGCCGCCGCACTCCATGCCTTCGGCTACCAGGGCATCAACCCCCAGCCGTTCCAGCCTTTTAGCCAGGGCCACTGAAGCTACTACCGGGATTACCTTGACGCCGGCGGCCTTTAATTTGGGCAGGTGTTTGCCGGGATTGCCGGCGCCGGTAGTAACCACAGGCACTTTTTCGGCGCAGACCAGATCAATCAGCTCTTCCACATAGGGCGACATATAGTAAATATTAACACCAAAGGGGTTGTCTGTCCGTTCCCGGACCTTGTGAATCTCCTGGCGCACTGTTTCCGGCGGCGCATTGCCGGCACCGATAATCCCTAACCCCCCGGCTTTAGATACGGCTGCCGCCAGTTCGCCGGTAGCCACCCAGGCCATGCCACCCTGGATAATGGGATAGGTAATCCCCAGGAGATCGCAAAGGGGTGTCCGCAGCATAAAACTCAACTCCTTTCCGGGGTTGCCAGGCTCCAGCTTAAGACGGCGGCCCCCCAGGTCAGCCCGGCGCCAAAGGCCACCAGGACAATTTTATCGCCATACCGTAACCTGCCTTCCCGGTAAGCTTCATCCAGGGCCACCGGGATGGAAGCGCTGGACATATTACCATAGCGGTCGAGATTAACGTAAACCTTTTCCGGTACCAGGCCCAGGCGTTTGGTAGCCGCTTCGATAATGCGGATGTTGGCCTGGTGGGGGATTAAAAAGTCCACGTCTTCTTTCTTTAAACCCGCCTGCTTCAGGGCCTTCAGAGAAGCTTCTCCCATGACCCGCACGGCAAATTTAAAAACCTCCGCGCCGTTCATATGGATAGTATGCAGCTGGCTCTGGACGGTACTGGGACTTGCCGGTAGGCGCGATCCCCCGGCCGGAATACTGAGGAGGTTACCACCGCTGCCGTCGGCCCCTAGGTGCAGGCCCAGGAGCCCTTCCCCTGGCAGCACGGCCTGGAGAACGACGGCTCCGGCCCCGTCCCCAAAGAGGACGCAGGTATTACGGTCCCGCCAGTTGATAATCTTACTCAGGATCTCGACACCGATCACCAGGGCCGTCTGGTAAACCCCGGTAGCTATAAACTGGCTGGCGACTGCCAGGGCGTAGATAAAACCACTGCAGCCGGCTGAAAGGTCAAAGGCGGCGGCGCCCCTGGCTCCCAGGCGCTCCTGGACCAGGCAGGCCGTAGCCGGGAAAAGGGTATCCGGGGTTACGGTAGCCACGATGATTAAATCCACGGCCTCTGCCGGGAGCCCGGCCATTTTCAAGGCCTTTACTGCTGCCGGGACGGCCAGGTCAGAGGCAGCCGTATCGTGACTTGCTATCCGGCGTTCCCGGATACCGGTCCGGGTGCGAATCCATTCATCGCTGGTATCTACCATTTGCTCCAGCTCAGCATTGGTCAGGACGCGTTCCGGCAGGCAGGACCCCGTCCCGACAATCCCGACCGGCTTTAATGGGGCTGGCATTTAACTACCTCCCCTTCACCGTTGACTCCCGGCAACTGCCCCAAACCTGTTACCAGTCCCTGCTCGACACAGCGGGCGGCCACCTTGATGGCATTTTTTATGGCCCGGGCGTTAGAACTGCCGTGGCAGATGATGCTGATGCCCTGGACACCCAGGAGGGGGGCGCCGCCGTATTCGGTATAATCCACCTGTTTCTTCAAGCCCCGTAAAGTGGGTAACACCAGAGCGGCACCGAGCCTGGCCCGGAAGCTGTTTTTAATTTCCCGCCCGATCATGGTAAAGAGGGCCTGGGCCATACCCTCACCAAATTTCAACAGGACGTTACCCACAAACCCGTCACAGACGATGACATCCGTATCGCCGGCTAAAATATCCCGGCCTTCGATATTGCCAGTAAAGTTTAAGGGCGATCCCTTTAACAGGTTATAGGCCCCCAGGGTCTGTTCATTTCCCTTGCAGGCCTCGGTACCGATATTGAGCAATCCCACCCGGGGCTCACGGATACCCATTACCCTGGCGGCATAAAGATTGCCCATTAAAGCAAATTCATAGAGGTGTTCGGGCCGGCAATCGACATTGGCCCCGGCATCGAGTAAAAGCTTTGGCCCTTTAAGGGTAGGGATAATGGTGGCAATGGCTGGTCGCTGGATTTTGCCGCTGCGGCCTAAAATCAGGAGAGCTGCTGCCATCTGGGCCCCGGTACTACCAGCTGAAACAACGGCTGCCGCCCGCCCTTCCTTGACCAGGCGGGTGGCAACGATTATTGACGCTTCCCGCTTGCGCCTCAACGCCAGGGCCGGCTGTTCATCCATCTCCACAACCTGTTCGGTATGGACAATTTCTAAACTGGCAGGGGGATGTAAGGGCTTAAGTTCTGGTTCCAGCCGCCTTTTATCTCCTACCAGGATAATACCGGCTATCTTTTCCCTGGCGGCGGCCACCGCTCCCCGGACAATTTCCCCGGGAGCGTGATCGCCCCCCATGGCATCAACAGCTATTTGCAATCAGTCCCGCCTCCGTAAATAGAAGTAAGAGGTGAGAGGTAGCAGTTATCGGAGCCTACTGCTGGCTCCCTTTTATATTGTCCGGTGTTATGATTATAAACTGGCCTTTAAAGACGATCTCCCCGTTAACCTGGGAATGAACTGATACCAGGCAGGTAGAATCCTTGTTAACCTTGACCATGGCCCTGGCAATAACCCGCTCGCCGGCATAAACAGGCCGCCGGTAGCGCACCCGGGCGCTGCTGGTTAGGACGACCTCGGCGCCAACAGTTGCCAGGGCCAGGGAATGGGCCTGGGCAAAAAGATAATGGCCACGGGCAACGCCGGCCGGCTGGACCAGCATCTGGGGAGTGACCTCCAGGATGGAAATGCCCATCACTCCTGGCTGCAGCTCAACCAGTTCGCCCATCAGTTCTTCCGCCGTTACCCCCCGCATCCGCGACCTGGCTTCCCGGGCCATGGCCATGATGCGCTCCCGCACCTCAGGGATCCCCAGAGCCAGGCGGTCCAGGCGTATGGTTGGTACGCTGACTTTAAATTTTTCCGCCAGCTCTTCATCGGTGGCAAAGGGGTTGTTGCGCAGGTAGCGGCGCAGGGCCTCCTGGCGCTCTTCCTTGTTGCCTTTCCGGCCTACCAAAAATCTCACCTCATACCTGGTACCAAATAATATTACCAGGCCATAGTTATAGTATAATGGTCATGGTAGATTTATGCAAGTAAAAAATAACCGGCAATAATTGCCGGCTGCCATTAAAGCATATTTATGACTCTGCTACTTTGATTACTTCCCGCCCCTTGTAGTAACCGCACTTGGGGCAGACCCGGTGGTTGAGCTTTAACTGGTGGCACTGGGGACATTCCACCAGGGAGGGGGGTGCCATCTGGCTCCAGATGGAACGGCGTTTATTTTTCCGGGCCTTGGAAACTCTTCTTTTCGGTACTCCCAAGCTAGTTCTCTCCTTCCCTTTTGCGTAGCAATTCTTCCAATGCAGCCAGGCGCGGGTCAACTGGCCGAGTATCGCACTGGCATTGCCCCTCATTTAAATTCTGGCCGCAACTAGCACACAGCCCCCGGCAGCTTTCCCGGCAGAGCCATTTCATGGGCAGGGCCAGAATCAGGGCTTCTTCTACCGCTGGCTTTAAGTTGATAAAATCTCCTTCCAGGGGCCGCACTTCACCGGGTTCCTCATTTTCCCCTACAGCGGCTTGACCTACGGCCGCCCCGGCATATTCCTCTTCCAGAGACGCCACTACGGAATACCTGAACTTTTCCAGGCAGCGATCACAGGTTAATTCCAGGGTGGTGGCTACCTGCCCTTTAACGAGCAGTATCCTCCCGGTATTGGTTACTTTACAGGAAACACGTACCGGTGCTACGATAGGGATCCTACCGGTAGCCGTGGTTAAGTAGGACCACTTTTCCTGGGCCTTAAATTCGAGTTCGCCGCCCGGCCTGGCCTTTAAATCGCTAACGCCAATTTTCACCACATTCACCGTGTAGATTATACCGGAAAGGCCAGCCGGGTGTCAACCGGCCTGGACAATGGCCATGGTATCACGGGCGATCATTAATTCTTCGTTGGTAGGAATGACAAAGGTGCGTACCCTGGCCCCGGGAGCCGTAATTTCCTTTTCCTGGCCCCGGACCCGGTTTTCCCCGGGATCAATCTTGATCCCCAGGTAATCCATATCCCGGCAGATGGCTTCCCGGGCCTCAGGGGAATTCTCCCCCAAGCCGGCCGTAAATACCAGGACATCAAGGCCATTTAAAATAGCCACATAGGAGCCAATGTATTTTTTGGCGGTATGGACAAAGATATCCCAGGCCAGGCGGGCACGTTCATTGCCCTCGGCCATGGCGGCTTCAATATCCCGGAAATCGCTGCTCACCCCGGAAACCCCTAAGACCCCGGACTGGCGGTTCATGAGGCGGTCCATATCAGCCGGGGTGTAACCTTCCTTTTCCATGAGGAAGGTTACAATAGCCGGGTCAATATCACCACAGCGGGTACCCATGGTTAAGCCGGCCAGGGGGGTAAAGCCCATGCTGGTATCCCAGGATCTACCGTTTTTAACGGCGGTAATGCTGGAGCCGTTGCCTAGGTGACAGGTAATTACTTTTAATTCTGCCAGAGGCTTATCGACGAGGTTGGCTGCCCGTAAAGCCACGTATTTATGGGAGGTACCATGAAATCCATAGCGCCGGATGTGATGGCGCCGGCAGAGTTCATAAGGAAGACTGTAAGTATAAGCATGAGGGGGCATGCTTTGATGAAAGGCTGTATCAAAGACGGCAACCTGGGGCGTTGCCGGCAAAATTGCTTCACAGGCTTCAATACCCCGCAGCCCCGGGCCATTATGTAAAGGAGCCAGTTTTACCAGATCGCTGATTATCGCTTTGGTCTCCTGGGTAATCAATACCGAATCACAAAAGTCACCGCCATGGACAATCCGGTGACCTACGGCGCCAATCTCACTATAATCTTTAATAACACCATGTTGCTCATCGGTCAAAGCTTCCAGGCAGAGGCGGACAGCCGCCTTATGATCGGTAATTTCTGCTTCGCGCACCAGTTTATCTTTGCCGGCCGGGCGGTGGGTCAGGACTGAACCGGGAATACCAATCCTTTCCACCAGCCCCCGGGCCAGGACCCTCTCACCGGCCATATCAAAAAGCTGGTATTTAACTGAGGAACTACCACAGTTTAAAACTAAAATCTTCATGAATTAAGTACCTCCTGCAAATATTACCCACTACCTACAATGGTACTTTTAAGCTGGCAAAAGTCAATCCCCTTGTTAAAGTTCGCACAATGGTTTCAATTCTTGCCAACAAGTTTACTTCTAAATTACCGGGCGCCGCGTATATTGCATAACAGGATGTCCCTTCGAGGTGAACCCCGTGCGCCACCAGGTACTTATCATTACCCGGGGCCTGGGACCCCTCCTAACCGTCGTTGCCGTCATGGTCCTGACCCTGGCCATTATCTTATTTCCCCAGCCGGTTTTCCAGGCGGCCCTGCGCGGCCTTAAGGCCTGGTGGGAAATTGTCGTTCCGGCTCTTCTCCCTTTCTTTATTATATCCCAGCTTTTTATGGGTCTGGGTATTGTCCATTTCCTCGGGGTACTCCTGGAACCGGTTATGCGGCCTCTCTTTAATGTCCCCGGTAGCGGCGCCTTCGTCATGGCCATGGGGTACACTTCCGGTTCCCCCATCAGTGCCATGCTTACAGCCCAGTTGCGCCAGCAGGGCCTGGTCACCAGGGTTGAGGGGGAACGGCTAATTTGCTTTACCAACAATGCCAGCCCCCTTTTTATGCTGGGGGCCGTGGCTGTAGGCATGCTCCACAACCCGGCCCTGGGGCCAGTCCTGGCCGGCGCCCACTACGGGGCCAACTTCTGCCTGGGTATCCTGTTTCGCTTTTACGGTCGCCGGCAACCGGCCTCCCCGTCGGCAAGCTACACCCTCCTGGCTTTACCCCGGCGGGCCTGGCAGGCCATGCTCCAGGCCCAGCAGAGGGACGGCCGCCCCCTAGGACAGCTCCTGGGAGATGCCGTCAGCCGTTCCTTCCAGACCCTGATTACCATTGGCGGCTTTATTATCTTATTTAGCGTCATCATCCAGGTGGCAACCATCCTGGGCCTGCAGGAACCCCTGGCTAGAATCCTTCTTTATGCCGGCAGCCCCTTCGGTTTAAGCCGGGATACATCCCCGGCCCTGGCCGCCGGCCTCTTTGAAATGACCATGGGCGCTAAATTTGCCAGCGAAGCGGCCGTCCCTCTAACAGAGCGCCTGGTGGCCATTAGTCTCATTATGGGCTGGGCCGGGCTCTCTATACTCGGCCAGGTGGCGGCTATGGTCAGCCATACTGATTTACGCCTGGGTCCATTTATCGTTGCCCGCCTCCTCCACGGCTTCCTGGCTGCCGCGCTGGTCCGGCTCTGCCAGGGGCCGGCCCGGCCCGTCCTGCTCTTACTGGCCCCGGAAATAACCCTGGTCCCCAGGGCTCCCTGGTTTACGTTGTGGTTATATTATACAGGGTTTGCCCTCACCCTGATGACCGTCCTTTTTCTCCTGGCCGGGCTAGCGCTGAGCGCCCGCTACTTCCTTTACCGGCGGTCCTGAGCCTCTGTCTTGTCTGGCGTTGTTGCCGCCACTTCCCTGCCCGCACTTCCTCCGGCCGGATAGGCCTGGAGTTCCTGGCGGCCCTGGCGCACCTGGGTCAGGGCCTGGTTGAGGCTCGCCTCCAGCTGGCCCAGCAGGCCGTCAGCATAACTTAAAGCTCCGGCCTTCATTTCTTCCGCCAGGCGCTGGGCACGGGCCATAATTTCGCTGGCCTGGGCCCTGGCTTTACGGACCAGTTCGTTTTCCTGGGCCATCATTTCTGCCCGCTTCTCCGCTTCGGCCAGGAGGCTCTGGGCCTTCAGGCGGGCTTCTTCCAGCAAACGCTCCTTCTCCTGGCGTATCCACTGGGCCTGGCGCACTTCCTCGGGCAACGCCGTCCGCAACCGGTCCAGGTAATCAAGGAACAGGTCACCGTCAAGGAAAACCCTGCCTGTCAGGGGAATATGGGGACTCTTCTCGATTATTTTTTCCATTTCCTCAATCAGGGTCATGAACTCCATCAGCAAGCCCTCCTGCCCTTTGATAGAAATTTAAAGCTGTATCACCATAAACCCTCCTGGCCATCAATACCATATCGGCTATTTCTGGCGCTGCTTCAGAAGTTGCTGTTTCCAGGACAACCAGGCCACCCGGTGATAACAAAGGAACAACTGCCGGCAAGATAACATCGCCCCACCCCTGGTAGTAAGGTGGATCGCTAAAAACCAGGTCAAAGCCCAGGCCGCGCCCGGCTAAATGAGCCAGGGCCTGGCGGGCATCGGCGGCGATAATTTGCGCCTTATCTTTAAAGCCAGTTGCGACCAAATTGGCGGCCAGACACGCCAGGGCCTGGCGATTATTTTCCACAAAAACGGCCTCCCTGGCCCCGCGGCTCAAAGCTTCCAACCCCACGGCTCCTGAACCGGCAAAAAGATCCAGGAACAGGCTGTCAATGACCCGCGCTCCCAGGATGTTAAATAAGGCCTCCCGCACCCGGTCACTGGTGGGGCGGGTAGCCCGGCCCTTCGGGGTACGTAAATGGCGGCCACGGGCCTGGCCGGCAATTATTCTTAACATAAAATCCCTCACTAAGCTATTATAGCATGAAATGCCACTTTACCTTCCACTTGCGGGTTACTTTGAAAAAATTTTTTTCGGATATGTATAAGCTTCCCCATTGGCGTCCATAATAGTAACCGGTAAATCTGATTTCCAGATTTACCATGAAGAGCTTAGGGTTATTTTATTAACCCTCCCCCATGAGCTCTTCCTCCGGTTTCTCCTCTCCCAAGCCGCCGGTTACCCGCCGGCGGCTAAACTCTGGCCGTTCCTCTCGGAACGGCATTTTTTTACCCTTCTGCCCGCTATCTCCGGTTTGTCCGAATAAGGCACCAGGCTGAAATTTTTGCTGGACCGCTGCCAGGGGATATGCTATACTTTCTTACAAGCGATTTTTTATATTGTGAGCCTAGTTCAGCCTGATCAGTATTAGCAGAGCCGAGGATAGCAGGCAAGCTATAACCGGGCTGCGGCCCGTTTTTTTGTGCCTTTAAGTATCAAGGGGAGAGAGAAAACCGTGCCAGTATTGCTGATGGGTAATGAAGCCATCGCCCGGGGAGCCATAGAGGCCGGCATCCGGGTAGCTACCTCTTACCCCGGTACCCCGGCTTCCGAAATAATGACGGCCCTGATGCAATTTGGACCAGAAGCAGGTGTGTACACCGAGTGGTCGGTTAATGAAAAGGTGGCCGTGGAAATCGCCGCCGGGGCTGCCTATGCCGGTGCCCGGGCCCTGGTGAGCATGAAGCAGATGGGCTTAAATGTCGCTGCCGATGCCGTTATGAGCCTGGCCTACATCGGCGTCAAGGGCGGCCTGGTCCTGGTGGTAGCCGACGACCCCGGCCCCCACAGTTCCCAGACGGAGCAGGACACACGCCTTTTTGCCCGCTTTGCCAAATTGCCAGTCCTGGATCCTTCCTGTCCTCGGGAAGCTTATGAAATGACAAAATATGCCTTCGAGCTTTCGGAAACTTTAAACCTCCCTGTTATCGTCCGCCCCACTACCCGCGTCAGCCACGCCTGCCAGGAAGTGGAGGTGGGTACCATCCCGCCGCGGCCGCCGGTACCGGGGTTTGTTAAAGACCCCCGCTGGGTCATCATGCCCTCCCTGGCGGCCCGCCAGCATGTCTGGTTGAATAAACAGCAGGAACGGGCGCGGGCCGAGTTTGCGGCCAGCCCCTTTAATGCAGCCCGCCTGGCAGGCCCTGTGGGGGTCATTACTAGCGGCCTTTCTTACTTTTACGTCACCGAAGCCCTGGAACGCCTGGGCAAAAAATTATCCCTGCTTAAAATCGGTACCCCCTACCCCCTGCCGGAAGAACCGGTAAAAGACTTCTTAAGCCGGATGGAAAGGGTTCTTATCGTCGAGGAGCAGGAGCCGGTTGTCGAAGACCAGGTCATCCGCCTGGCCTGGCGCAACCGCCTCCCGGTAGAACTGTCTGGCAAACATGATGGCTACCTGCCCCGGGAAGGCGAATTTAACGTCGACAGGGTAGCCGCGGCCCTGGCCCGCTTCTTAAAGCTGGAGCAGGAAAACCCGGCACCCGGCCTCCCGGCGCTGCCGCCTTTACCGGCCCGGCCACCCCTTTTCTGCGCCGGTTGCCCCCACCGGGGCTCCTTCTATGCCTTTAAACAGGCGGCCCGGGATCAGGAAGTGATCTTTACCGGTGACATCGGCTGCTATACCCTGGGGGCAGCGCCACCCCTGGCAGCCATGGATACCTGCCTGTGCATGGGAGCAAGTTTAGGCCTGGCCCAGGGCCTGGCCAGGGTCCAGCCCGGCACCCGGCTGGTAGCCTTTATCGGGGACTCAACCTTTTTCCACGCCGGCCTGCCGCCCCTGGTCAATGCCGTCCACCAGCAGACACCCCTGGTAGTCGTCGTTCTCGATAATGAGACCACGGCCATGACCGGGCACCAGTCACACCCGGGACTGGCCACCAGCACAGGCCAGCGGGCCGTTGATATCGACCGGGTAGCCCGGGCCTGCGGTGTAGAAACAGTCCTCACCGCCGATCCCCTGGACCTGGAGGCCACCATGGCAGTTGCTCGCCAGGCCCTGGCTGCTCCAGGCCCGGCCCTGGTAATCCTCCGTCACCCCTGCCCTCAGATAACCAAACCTGCTACCCGCTACCGGGTCAATGCAGACGCCTGCACCGGCTGCCGTACCTGTATTGAAGAGCTGGGCTGCCCGGCCCTGGTGCCGGCTGACGGCTCAGTAATGATTAATTCTACCTGTACCGGTTGCGGGCTCTGCGCTAAAATTTGCCCGGCGGCAGCCATGGAGGAGGTGGTCTAGATGGATATTCTCATTGCCGGTGTGGGCGGCCAGGGAATAATTCTTGCCTCCCGGGCCCTGGGAGCAGCCGCCGTAACAACGGGCCTGCCGGTACGTACGGCCGAGACCATTGGTATGGCCCAGCGGGAGGGCAGTGTCGTCAGCCATGTCCGCCTGGGAGTGCAGGAGGCCGGCCCCCTCATCCCCTATGGCGCCGCCGACATCCTCCTGGCCCTGGAGCCGGCCGAGGCCTGCCGCAACTTAAAGTATTTACGCCCCGGCGGTAAGGCCCTGGTCTCTACGGCAGCGGTAATACCGGTTTTGGCCGCCCTGGGGAGTAGCCCCTATCCCCTGGAGGATATCCTGGCCTACCTGCAAAACAACCTGCCCGGCTGCCGTTGCCTGGATGCCCTGACCCTGGCCAGGGAAGCCGGTAACCCCCGGACTTTAAACCTGGTCATGCTGGGTGCCCTGGTGAACTTCGGTTTACCCTTCCCTGCCGATGTCCTCCTGGCCGAAGCTTTAAAACTCCTGCCGGCCAGTGTCCATGAAATGAATCGCCGCGCCTTTGAACTGGGCCGGCGAGCCCTGGAGGTGTAAAAATGGGGCAATTTGATTACGAAAAACTCTACCGGCAGCAGGCTCCGGCCCTGCAAGCCCTGGTGCAGCGCCTCTTTGACAGCTCACCCTATTACCGGGAAAAGCTGACGGCAGCCGGTATCAGGCCGGGGGATATCAGGACCGTAGCCGACCTGGCGGCGGTCCCCCTGACCGATAAATGGGAGCTGCGCAACGGCAAGCCCCTGGAACTGATGGCCGTGCCGGAAGAAAAGGTCGTCCGCATTCATTCCTCCTCAGGTACCACCGGTAAGCCCATTATTATCCCCTACACGGCCGGTGATGTGGCTGCCTGGGCCGAAATGATGGCCCGCTGTTTCGCCCTGGCCGGCGTTACCAACCGCGACCGGGTACAGATCACCCCCGGCTACGGCCTCTGGACGGCAGGCATCGGTTTCCAGGCCGGGGTTGAGTACCTGGGCGCCATGGCCATTCCCACCGGTGCCGGCAATACGGAAAAACAGCTGGAAATGCTGGTCGACCTCCAGGCCACCGTCCTGGCGGCTACCGCTTCCTATGCCCTTTTCCTGGGCGAAGAAATCGAGCGCCGGGGCCTGAGGGACCGGCTGGCCCTACGGGTTGGCCTCCTGGGTTCCGAACGCTGGGGCGAAAAAATGCGCAAGCGCATCGAAGAGCTCCTGGGGATTGAAACCTTTGATATTTACGGGCTCACGGAAATTTACGGCCCTGGCATCGGCCTTGACTGCCCGGCCCATGAAGGGATCCACATCTGGACAGATCACCTGCTGCTGGAGATAATTGACCCGGCAACTGGCAGGCAGCTGCCGCCGGGCGAAACCGGGGAACTGGTCATCACCACCCTGACCAAGGAAGGCATGCCTTTACTGCGCTACCGCACCCACGACCTTACCTGTTTGAAGGTTGCAGCCTGTTCCTGCGGCTCGCCCTTCCCAATGATCGAGCGCGTTCTGGGGCGGACCGATGACATGGTTAAAATTAAAGGCGTCAATATTTACCCTGGCCAGGTCGACCATGTCCTGCACCTCACGCCAGGGGCCGGCAGCGAATACCAGCTCATCTTGACCCGTGAGCAGGGCAAGGACCGGTTGCTGGTAAAGATCGAGTACCTCCCCGGCCATGAGGGCGATGCCGTTGCAGCCGAGTGCCGGCGCCAGATTAAAAACCGCATCGGCATCCTGGCCGACGTGGAGGCGGTACCCCTGGGGACTTTGCCCCGCAGCGAAAAGAAAACCCGGCGCGTCTACGACTACCGGGAGAAGTGAAACACCCTACACTTTACCGAAGGAACAGGCCGGGTAGCGGCAGTCGGGGCAGCCCTGGCAGAGGCCACCGGCTGCCAGCCCGGCTATATCTTTACGCTGCAACCGTTCTCCCGTTAAAACCCGTGGCAGGACCAGGTCAAAAATGG
>NZ_PVXL01000022.1 GCF_002995805.1 Neomoorella stamsii | reverse complement strand
TTATAGACCGGGGCAGCTCCCGACGCATAAACGTCTTGTGGTAGCCAATCCACGCATATCAGGTTGAGCAACCGTCGATTAAGCCCAACCCACCTATTGCCCCCTGCACCCTGGATGAGGGGTGGGAGAACAAAACAAGAAAAATAAAGCGCAATCCGCTCGGCAGCTTTTGCATTATAGGGCGGGTCGCTGCGCCAGTCAAGGGTAAAGCCTGCGGCCCGCTACGCGGCCCTTGACAGGCTTGCTCCCCGCCCAGGATGGGGCTGCCAGAGCCGGGCGGAAAGAGTTAAAATCCGTAGACGTCCAACTTTGATTGCTGCCTTGAGCAGTAGAGGGATATTTCTGTCCCTAAAACAGGTTTCGCAAAAAAATTTCGGAGGGGCTTGACAAGGCCCTTCCATATCAGGAGGAGAATTTTAAGTGGCGAAGAAAAGCAAGCGGGTAGTTGTGCTGGTAATGGCGCTGGCATTGCTGATGTTGGTAACCGCTTGCGGCAAGAGCGGTGAAACCGGCAAAGGGCCGGCGGGTAGCAGCGACGGCAAGGCTCAAACCGTAGCCTTGAATGGTGCCGGTGCGTCTTTCCCCTACCCCCTTTACAGCAAGTGGATTGCCGAGTATCGCAAGGTGGCTCCCAATGTAACCATCGACTACCAGTCCATCGGCAGCGGGGGCGGCATCAAGGGTATTACCGAGGAAACGGTTGATTTCGCCGGTAGTGACGCCCCCATGAAGGACGAACAGCTGGCCAGGGCGCCGGGACAGCTCTTCCACATTCCCACGGTTATGGGTGCCGTCGTAATTACTTACAATCTGGAAGGCGTTAAGACGGTCCTCAAGCTGACCCCGGAAGTTATAAGCGGTATCTATTTAGGCAATATTAAAAAATGGAATGACCCGGCTATAACTTCCATCAACCCGGATGTCAAGCTACCTGATCAAGAGATCACTGTCGTCCATCGCTCGGATGGCAGCGGTACCACCAACATTTTCACCGATTACCTGAGCAGCATCAGCAAGGAATGGCAGGAAAAAGTAGGTAAAGGTACTTCCGTCGAATGGCCTGTTGGCATTGGTGCCAAGGGTAATGAAGGCGTGGCCGGTACCGTTAAGCAGACGCCGGGCGGGATTGGTTATGTAGAACTCGCCTATGCCGTGCAGAACCAGCTGCCTTACGCTTTCATTAAAAATCAGGCCGGTAAATTTGTTGAGCCCACCCTGGATACCACGACTGCCGCTGCCGCCGGAGCTGCTGCCAATATGCCCGAAGATATGCGGGTTTCCATCGTCAATGCTCCCGGGGAAAACGCCTACCCCATTGCTGGTTATACCTACCTGCTGGTGTATAAAGACCAGATGGACAGGGATAAGGGTACGGAACTGGTTAAGTTCCTGTGGTGGGCTATTCATGATGGGGAAAAGTTCGCCAAAGACCTGCTCTATGCGCCGCTGCCCGACAACGTCGTGAAACTGGCGGAAGCCAGGATCAAGCAGATCAATTACAAGGGTGAATCCCTTTATAAGTAATGACACCCTGGAGAACAGGCAGCAGGGGAATTCATGAGCCTGGCTCATGATTTCCCCTATCTTTGCTTGCGGAAAGAATTTACCCTGGCAACATGTTTAATTTAGAGGAATTCAGACGGCAAACAGCGAATATCAACATTATTTACATGGGGTCTCCAATGGTATTATCTAGAAAGTTGGCGGAGGATTATAAATGCAAATGCCAAGCCCTAAAAGCAGGCGGTGGGGAGACAGTCTCTTTCGCGGCCTTACCTTCCTGGCGGCCCTGGGAATGATAGGCCTGATGACGGTTATTGCCGTACAATTAATTAGAGGATCCCAGCTCGCTTTTACGCGCTTTGGGCTGGGGTTCGTTACCGGTTCCAGGTGGGACCCGGTCCACGGCGCCTTTGGGTCTTTACCTTTGGTTTACGGCACAATAGTCTCCTCCTTAATTGCCCTGCTCATTGCTGTACCCTTGAGCCTGGGAATTGCTATTTACCTCGCTGAACTGGCCCCCCACTGGGTGCGCACTCCCGTTTCCTTCCTGGTCGAACTCCTAGCAGCCATCCCCAGCGTTGTCTACGGCTTATGGGGCATATTTGTCCTGGTACCCTGGGTACGGACAGCCTTAGAGCCATTTTTGCAAAAAACGCTGGGCTGGCTGCCCTTTTTTCAAGGCACTTATTATGGTTTCGGCATGCTGGCGGCCGGCATTATCTTGGCCATCATGATTATCCCTACTATTTCCGCAGTTTCCCGGGAAGTTTTGCTGGCTGTGCCTAACTCCCAGCGGGAAGCTATGCTGGCTTTAGGTGCCACCCGCTGGGAGACGATAAAGATGGCTGTCCTTCCTTATGGCCGTTCAGGGATCCTGGGTGCCGTGATTCTCGGGCTGGGACGAGCCATCGGCGAGACCATGGCCGTGACGATGGTCATCGGCAACCGGCCGCAGATTTCCCCGTCGGTTTTCGAACTGGCCCAGACCATTGCCAGTATTATCGCCAATGAGTTCAGCGAGGCCTTTGACGAACTGCACCTGTCGGCCCTGGTGATGGCGGGGCTGGTCCTCTTCGTCGTTACCCTGTTATTGAATATCCTGGCCCGCCTGCTGGTCTGGCGTGTGGCCAGGGTACCGGAAGGGGTGACCAGGGAATGATTGCCGGGCGCGATCAGCGGCGCAAGTTTAGCAACAAGCTGATGTTTGTGCTGGCCGTAGCTGCCACCGTACTGGCCCTCCTCCCCCTGGGCAGCATTCTGCTTTATGTAGCCACCAAAGGCCTGCTGGCCCTCAACTGGGACTTCTTTACCCAGCTTCCTAAACCTGTAGGAGAACCCGGCGGCGGCCTGGCCAATGCCATCGTTGGTACCTTAATTTTAGTTGGACTAGCCTCTATAATGGGGATTCCCCTGGGTATCCTGACAGGTATCTACCTAGCGGAGTTTGGCCGGGGACGGCTGGCCTGGCTGGTACGGTTCACCTGTGACGTGATGACGGGTATACCTTCGATCATCGTGGGCATCGTCGTTTACGGTACCATTGTCCTGGCCATGAAACGTTTTTCCGCCATTGCCGGCGGGGTGGCCCTGGCCATAATTATGCTGCCCCTGGTAACTAGGACGACGGAAGAAATGCTTAAACTGGTGCCCAACAGCCTGCGCGAGGCCTCCCTGGCCCTGGGGGCCTCCCAGTGGCGCACCACCTACAGCATTGTCCTGCGCAGCGCTATGGGCGGGATCATCACCGGTTCTTTATTGGCGGTCGCCAGAGTTGCCGGGGAAACAGCGCCCCTCTTGTTTACGGCCCTCAACAGCCGCTACTGGTACTCCGGCCTGGACCAGCGTATTGCCTCCCTGCCGGTATATATATACACTTATGCCACCACTCCCTACGAGGAAATGCACCGGCTGGCCTGGGGAGCTGCCCTGGTGCTGGTGGCCATGGTCCTGGTGACCAGCATCGCCGCCCGGCTGGCAGGTCGCAGGGTCGGTGGAGGGAGGTAGTTAGAATATGGATACCAGGTTACTGGTGGAGGATTTCAGCGCCTGGTATGGCCAGACCCAGGCGGTAAAAAGCGTTACCCTGCCGGTATATGCCAGCCAGGTGACCGCCATTATAGGGCCCTCGGGATGCGGGAAGTCTACCTTTATTCGCTGCCTGAATCGCTTGCATGAGTTAATTCCGGGAACCCGCACCAGGGGCAGGGTACTTCTGGACGGCCAGAACATCTATGACGATAAAGTCGATCCGGCTGAAATCCGCCGGCGGGTGGGCATGGTCTTTCAGAAACCCAACCCCTTTCCTACCATGTCAATCTTTGATAATGTAGCGGCGGGATTGCGGGTGCACGGCCTGCCTCCCGGGACTACCGCTGAGGAAGTGGTGGAGAAAAGCCTGAAAATGGTAGGGCTATGGGACGAGGTTGCGGACCGGCTCCAGCATTCAGGCGTCAGCCTGTCGGGGGGCCAGCAGCAGCGCCTGTGCATCGCCAGGGCCCTGGCCGTGGAACCGGAAGTCCTGCTCATGGATGAACCGTGCTCGGCCCTGGACCCTGTTTCCACCCTGAAAATAGAAGAATTGATTAAAGGCCTGAAAGAAAAGTATACAATTGTAATTGTAACTCATAATATGCACCAGGCTGCGCGGGTAGCCGATTATACCGCCTTTTTTCTTAACGGCCAGCTGATAGAGTATGGTGTCACTTCGGATATCTTCACCAACCCCAGGGACCAGCGGACCGAAGACTATATAACCGGCCGCTTTGGTTAAACCTCCGGTCGCTCTTTAATGTACGACGGTTGCTTTCCAATCATCAGGGACCTTGCCTGCTGGCAGGTCCATATACCTAAGCCGCCAGACGTCCTGGAAGCGATTGAAATCCTAAGCCGCCAAAATTGTAATAGGCCGCCTATCGGGCGGCTTTTTTACTGCCTTAGTTAACTGGTGCCTAACAAAATAGTCATATTAATTTTGTAGTGTGAAAGAAAAAATTTTTTTATGAAGCAGCAGGAATTTAATAAAACACGTCGAATAAGTCTATTAAAATCGATTGCAGGGATATCGCTGAGATATACATAATTATGTCGAGAAAAGGATTTCAGATGCTTTATGGTAAAAATGATTGAGGTTGCTAAACTGGCGCGGGTTTCACCATCCACAGTATCCAGGGTATTGTCCAATAGTCCTTACGTTTCCGAAGAGACACGGCAAAGGGTTCTGGAAGCGGTTAAACTTCTAGAGTATAAACCCAATAGATTGGCCAGTAACCTTCGAAAAATGTCATCTAAAACAGTAGTAGTGGTTTTACCTGATATCACTAATCCTTTTTTCTCTAAAATACTTCAAGGGCTTGAAGATGTAGCCCGGGAAAATGGCTATCACGTTCTTCTTGGAGATACGGGTAATAGCCTTAAACTTGAAAAGGATTTCATAGATCTTGTTAGAGAGAGATTTGTTGATGGGTTGATTTTAGCCACGGCGAGAATCCGAAAAGAAGAGATATTGGCTATTAGCCAGGAAATGCCGGTAGTTTTAGCCTGCGAGTATGTAGAGGGTTATGATATACCTACTGTTTCTATAGATAATATCAGCGCTGCCCGCCAGGCTACAGAACATCTTATAAATCTAGGACACCAAAGAATTGGATTTATTACTGGACCACTGGGGGTTATTCTTAGCAGGGATAGACTAAAAGGCTATCGTCAAGCATTATTGCTTCATGAAATTCCTATTGAAGAAGCTTTAATCCAAGAAGGAGATTTTTCCGTAAAATCAGGGTATGACATTATGATGAAATTTCTAGCGGTAAATCCGCCGCCTACAGCAGTGTTTGCTTCCAATGACGAAATGGCTGTGGGGGCTATTAAGGCAATTAAACATAAAGGAATGCGTGTTCCTGACGATGTAGCAGTGATTGGTTTTGATGATATTCCCTTATGTACCCTTGTGGAGCCAGAACTGACAACGATTGCACAGCCAAAGTATGAGATTGGTACTCAGGCTATGGAGATGTTACTTAAAATAATTAAGGGGACACCAATTATTCGAAGGCAAATAGTTTTAGAGCATGAATTAGTAATTCGCGCTTCATGTGGGTATAAGTGTTGCGCGCGGAATAAGGTAAATATTTGAGAAAGGAAGGTGATGATGGTTACTACGGTAAAAAGATGTTAATGGAGAGGGTGAGTAAGGGTTTATTTCACTTAGTAGAATGTTGAAAGCAAACTTATTGAGAAGTGTGGGCGAAATCTTTTAGGGAGGAGGAAGGGGAGAAATGAAATATTCTTTTAATACATGGGTCTATAGTAGCTTTCCCACATGGCTTCCAGCATATCCAATAGAGGAAGTAATCAGACGATTGGCCAGAATGGGTTATCAAGGGATTGAAATTGGTGCTGCAGCACCCCATGCTTATCCTAGATACCTAGATTCGGAACGTCGAAAATTAATCTCTAAAGTTTTAAAAGATAGTAATATGGAAGTTTCAGCAATGTTACCTGCTCCGGGTGGTGGACAAGGAGTTAATGTAGCTTCACCATATCCCGAAGAACGTAATGATGCTATTGCTTATTATATTGATGTAGTTCGGCTTTGCGCTGAGTGGGGTGGTAAAATAGTTATTTGGGTAGGTGGATGGCAGATTTTTGGAACCAGAAGGAAGGATGCATTTTCTTGGAGTGCTGAATCACTTTATAAAGTTGCAAAAGCAGCTTCTGAAGAAGAAATAACAATAGTCGTTGAACCCACACCGGCTGACAGCAATCTAATTGAAACAGCGGATGATGCTTTAGAATTAATGGAAGAAGTATCTTTACCAAATGTTAAAGTAATGTTTGATACCTACCATGTTTTATATCGAAATGAAGTAATTTCTGATTATGTATATCGTATGGATAAGAATTTGGCTCATATTCATGTTTCGGATACTGATCGTCTCCCACCAGGTAGTGGACGAGCTGACTTTAAGCCGTTTTTACAGGCACTAAGGGATATTGAGTATGATGGATGGCTTAGTTTTGAGATTGGATTTGATCGGCGTAATGATCCAGATAGTGTTGCTCGAAAGGCAATAGAATATATGAAAGGTCTTGAAGGGTCTTATTAAGCCATGACTCATTTGTAATCTAATCTCTGTACACTTTGAGGGAATTTTAGAAGAATACTGCTTAAGAACGTGAGAGTTTAAGCCACGAGAGGCTGATACAGCATCTTAGAGTATATGCTCAGGCTTTTTTAAGGATCTCTATCACCCGAGTTTCGAGGTGCGGGTTCATAACAACGAGAGGATTTAGATCTCACATTAATCTCAAAGCTGATTCCATATAGCAAATTGAAAACTCTGCAATGAAGTTAATACAAACAAAATGCAAGAAACAGAAAAATAGGGATCGCTGGCTAATAGTGCGTGAGAGCAATAATCCTAACGACGAAACATTGTTGTAAGATGATGTAACCACCACATACAGGCATTGGCTACCCACCGGTGTATTGGAGCTTCCAAGAACGAAAAGCCTTAAAATATTGGTATCTTGGCTTACAATTTGAAGAAGGCGTGCCACCTTTATATGAACTCCGAGGGGGCAACTCGCCGGAAATTGGAGATAGGCAAAGCATTTACGTAATGATTTAAGATTTAGTTAGCGTTCTGCATTAAGAAAGCCTGCTGGTAGAAAGAAATTGAAGAAGAAAACCATAATCAAGAGGCGAACAAACGGTTAATCCCATATAAGTACCGAGGCACTAAATTTGTTATACTTTCATAATTAGAGAAGGCTTCTGCCGGCCAGCTACTAGGAGGTGTGGCAAATGAGTCAGTATAAGTATCTTTTTACCCCATTCAGCATTGGCAAGGTGACGTTAAAAAACAGGATTGTGTTTCAACCGCATAATGAAGCTATGACCAACGAAGATGGAACTCCTAATGAGCGACATATGCTTTATTACACCGAGCGCGCTAAGGGGGGAGTAGGACTGGTGATTACGTACGGTATCGCCTGCACCCCTGAAGGCAAAATGTCTGACCGTTACCTTCATGGATGGGATCCAGCCATTGTCCCCATGTTAGCCAAATATGCCGAGCAGGTCCACAAATATGATTGTAAAATGTTTGGTCAGATAACCCATGCCGGGCATACAACCTTATATAAGTCACCTCAAATTCTGTATGCTCCAACACAGATGCCCGAGCCTTCCAGTCAGGTAAATACAAAAGAAGTTGAAATTGAGGATATAAAAGAGATTATTGTAGGATTTGCCAAGACCGCCTATAACTTTAAAAAGGCTGGTTTTGACGGGGTGGAAATTAAGGTTGCTCACGACGGGTTGTTACGCCCGTTTGTGTCCGAGTTTTTTAACCGCCGGAAAGACGAGTATGGTGGTTCGTTTGAAAATCGCATGCGGTTTCCCCTAGAGGTGCTAGGCGCCATCAGGGAGGCATGCGGCCCCGATTTCCCAGTGGGCATTCGCCTGTGCCTGGATGAATTCACCCCGTGGGGTTATAATTTGGACTATGGACTGAAAATTGCCAAGACCTTTGAAGAGAGTGGCCTAGTAGCCTATATTAATACCGACGCGGGCACATTCTCTAGCTTTTATATGGAAATTCCGCCGATGGCCGTACCTCCGGGTTTTGCTGTATATATGGCGGCGGCTCTGAAGGAAACCATTAAGCTACCGGTTGTGGCCTTTGGACGGATTAATGACCCGGTGCAAGCTGAGAAGATACTTGCTGACGGTCATGCCGACTTAATTGGTATGGCTAGGCCGCTAATATGCGATCCTGAACTACCCAACAAAGCTCGTGAGGGTCGCGAGGAGGAAATCCGCCATTGCGTCGCTTGCAACGACGGTTGTATTTATCAAGTAATGTATGATAAGCCTCTTCGTTGCATTCAAAACCCAGCCGCTGGTCGGGAAAAAACTCTTGGTATTGGCACTTTAAAGCCAGCAGAAAAGAAGAAAAAGGTTCTTGTTGTTGGCGGCGGTGTAGCAGGATTAAAAACGAGCGAGATTGCGGCTAAAAGAGGGCATCGTATTATTCTGGTGGAAAAAAGTGCAGAACTCGGGGGCCAGGTGTTGCTGGCTAGTAAATACCCATCTCGGAGTGAGTTAATTGAGGTAACCTCGCATTTAGAGAAAGAGATTAAGCGGCTTGGAGTGGAAGTCAGGCAAAATATAGAAGCTACAGTTGATTACGTTCTGGCCCAAAATCCTGATGCGGTAGTAGTAGCCACAGGTTCATCTTCTGCCAAGTTAAATATCAATGGGGCTGAACAAGAGAATGTAATGGATATCTACACTGCTTTTAAACATTTAGGTAAAATTGGAAATCAGGTTATGATTATAGACATTAACGGGCATTGGAAAGCGGCAGGAATGGTAGAGATGCTAGCTTCTGAGGGCAAGCATATTAAGGTGGTTACACCATTGGATTTATTTGGTGCAAATTTGGAGCCTAGCAACCGGGTTATGCTTTATCAAAGGTTAATGCCTAATAGCAATGTTGTAATGACTCCGTTTCATGCCGTAACCGCAATTAAAGGTAATATCGCTACCATTAAAAACCTGTACTCTGGTACGGAAACAGAGATTGGTCCGTACGACACCTTTATCTATGTAATTCACAACCGCTCTCATGATGAGCTATACTTTGCCCTGAAAGGTAAAGTGTCTGAACTTTATCGTGTGGGAGATTGCCTTGCACCAAGGATGATCGAGCAAGCTATATTTGACGGCGAAACAGTAGGTCGTAAACTCTAAATAAAAAGTTTTTCAGGAGATGATGTTTGGTAATAGCACTCCTCATTTTATGTCCGTAACCAGTTAGCGCTGTAAACGAGATAATAATGATGCTACAGTCTTCGGAAAGATACAAATGGGAATAACTATGAAGAGGCTAAGATTATGATAATAAAATTGTGTTATTCTAGTGTCTGTAAGGCCTCTTACACTCTCCGCCGAGGAGATCAATTTTATAGTAGCAAGGAGAATCTTATTATACCTACCTGAGCAACGATGCGGGCTGTAGGAAGCTCTAATCTTGTAAACTTCCAATAGCCCGGCCAGAAAGGGGGTATAAAGTTCATATCTAGTTAGGGCCTATATGGTTGAATCTGATACTTGTAATCGTGGTTAGCACACTTACCCCAGAGACTTGCTGGTGGCCACTCTTACGGGTCTAGGAACTGTTGAAGGATTGTTAATTGTTCAGTTCTGCGGGGCATGGTTACTCTCTTCTGCAAGATGTAGATACGGTAACCAATAATATTCTCCCTAGGGAGAGGGGTAATCTCTTGAAACTCCAAAATACTTGGACCTCAACGGATTTCAGGAATATGTTGCAACGCATCAATATTATTAAAGGAGGGGTATATAGTGAAACCATTCAGGAAGAGGCAACTGGTGTATTGTTTATTAGCCATAGTTATCCTGATAATTATGAGCTTTACCCTGGTTGCATGTGGAAGTAAAACCGAAGCGCCTACCTCCAGCCAACAGCAAGGGGCAAATAAGGATCTGCCCTTTAAAGGAATTACTCTGAGGGTTGGAGTCGGCTCCTTTGCTGGTGAGGGTGTACGTATGTTTATCCCCGAATGGGAAAAGAAAACCGGAGGTAAGGTAGAAGTTGTCGAATTCCCCTTTGGTGAATTATACCAGAAACTCGTTAGCGCCTTTACTAGTGGGGTTAATGCTTTTGATATTGTGGTTTGCGCTAGTCCTTGGATGGCAGACTTCGCCGTAAACGGCTATATAATTCCGTTAGACAAATATTGGGATAAAAAAAGTGACTGGGATGATGTAGTACCAAGTCAACAAGCTTTGTGCATGTTTGATGGCAAGCCGTATGCTATCCCTCTCGATGGAGATAACCATATGATGTTCTATCGCAAAGACGCTCTTGAGAACCCCGAATATCAAAAGAAGTTTAAGGAAAAGTACGGATATGATTTGCGTGTACCAAAAACGTGGAAGGAATACGCTGATATCGGTAAGTTCTTTAATGGTTGGGATTGGGTTGGCGATGGCAAGACACATTATGGTGCACTTGAGGCTATGAAACCGAGCGACACTAGTGTGTATATGTTGGTAAATCGTGCTCTAAGTTACACAGATGTAAAAGCGGTCCCCGGTTCTCTGTTTTTCGACCCCGATACTATGGAGCCACAGGTGAACAATCCGGCTTGGGTTCGTGCCTTGACAGAGTATGTAGATGTTAAGAATTATGCTCCGCCTGATGTACTCACTTACGGCGGTGGTGAGGTTCGAGGTTACTTTGCAGCCGGTCAGTCTGCTCTGTTGGTGGAATGGTCTGATCCTGGTCAACTTGCTAACGATCCGGCGAAGTCGGTAATCAAGGGCAAGTTCGGGACGGCGCTCTCGCCCGGTAGCTACGAACTGTATAACATTAAGACAAAACAGTGGGTCAAGCATTCTGAAGTGCAGTACAATCCTTTCTTAGCCTGGGGGGGCTGGGTCGCTGCGGTGACCTCCACCTCCAAATATCCGGAAGCAGCTTTCAGTTTTGCCGATTGGTTAGATACCAAGGAGAATTCTTTCAAAGCTGTTATTACACCGGCTAGCGCGCGTAATCCTTATCGCAAGAGTCATTTTGAGAACGTTAAAGGGTGGGAAGAGGCACCGATTAAGTACGTAAACGCGAAGGAGTACTTAGATACTATACGCGCAGCGTTTACCCAACCGACAACCACCCGTGATCTCGGTATTCTGTTTACTGGTCGCTATATTGAGGCGTTGGACCGCAATATGCAAAAAGCAATTTCAGGCCAACTCAAACCGCAGCAAGCCCTCGATACTTGCTATAACGAATGGAAGCAGATTACCCAAGAGGTTGGGCTAGACATCCAGAAAAAGCTTTATCGAGAACAGAACGGTCTTAAGTAAGTGGGTTTATATCGGGTTATAGTAGTGCAGGTAGCGGCGCCACTAGGATGTGGCGTACGCTACCTAGTTTAGGAGATTAAATGCATTAAGATATAGGCGCTTGCAAAACTAACGTTCTTTAATCAAAAGAAACCCCTATCCAATGTCAATTCTTTAACCCACAGATAACAGGTCTATGATGAAAGTCGTTAGTGAGGATAGCTGTGGTGTAATTATAAGCAAAGTAAGCAATAGTATACATTATTTTCGCCTCTATGGCTGCCGTGGCAGACTTAAGCGTTATGGCGGGGGCACAGAACTCGTTTTTCGACTTTTTTAGCCATAAGTGGAATTTTGGCCCGATCAAGGAGAAACCTTGCTTAAATAACGGGCAAAATCTCTTGAAATTGAAGTTTTTTAGGTTTTGCAGGAAGTTACGAATAAGGATGGGGGATAATAAATGAAAGCCGGAGATAGTAATGTGCAAAAAGACGTAGCCGCCATGGAATATATTGATAAGGAGAAAGCGAGTAGCAAGACAACTCATGTCGACTGGCCCAAGATTATTTTTATTGCACCCGCTATTTTCTTGATTATAGCCTTAACCTTAGTGCCCCTCTTTTATACTCTTATTATGAGCGTTTCCAGGATCCGAGGAAGGCAATTAATTTTTGTGGGGATAGACAACTTCAAGACGATGCTAACGAGCCCTGATTTTTGGTTAACATTACTTAATACCGTAGAGTTCGTCATTTTCACAACCACTATAGAATTTGTGTTAGGGTTTATAATTGCAATGCTTGTTAGCAGTGTGGTTCGAGGCCAAAAATTGCTAAGAATATTATTCCTCTTACCATTACTTCTATCGCCAGTTGCTGTCAGTTTTATGTGGAAGATGATGTTTAATGAGCAGTTAGGGCCTATCACATTCTTCTTGAAAATGTTTGGGTTACCTACAATTAGCTGGATTACCAGCCCGAAAGTGTCCTTATTGTCCATTATCATAGTGGATATATGGGAGTGGACACCTCTGGTCTTCGTGATGATGTTGTCGGCAATTGTTTCCCTGCCGCGTGAACCTTTTGAATCGGCAAGAGTCGATGGAGCTTCAAGTTGGCGTATTTTTTGGGACATCATGTTCCCCATGGTTAGTCCAGCAGCGGTGGCAACTATTTTAATTAAGATGATAGAGGGCTTTAAGGTTTTTGACATTCCGTATATTACAACTGGTGGTGGTCCCGGAATTTCCAGCTTACCTCTTACTCAATATGCTTATTTGACAGGTACAAAAACCTTTAATCTGGGTTATGCAGCCAGTATAAGTATTTTTCTTCTTTTAGTTGTATTAATTATGTCGATGCTTTTTTTAGGAATGGCACGAAAATATATAGGGCGCAGGAAAATATATACTGCTGAAATTGGAAAATAAGATAAAAGCGTAACCCGTCATATAAATTAAGACAATTTTTTTGTATAGAGTGATCCTTTCAGTCGATAATTAATTTGGTAAAGAAGTCACTCATACCGCTAATAGTTCCCACTAATTTTTAAAGGAGGAGAATATTATTGTGGAGAGAAGAAAATTAGGCGCTCTAATAGGAAGGTATATTCTTATACTAATATTTTTGCTCTGGACATTGTTTCCGATTTATTGGATGATCATTACTTCCCTTAAGTCGCCTAAAGACATTTATAGTGGTTTTTACTTTTTCCCTGGGATAGATTATCATGTATCCTATATTGGGTGGAAATGGATTTTTGGCCCTGGTCTAAGGAACTCATTACTTGCCCTGAGAAACAGTTTCTTGTTTGCCTTTTGTAGTTCACTGTTTGGTCTGGTGATTGGTTCGCTTGCTGCTTACGGGTTGGCGCGCTACAAGTATAAGTTTCTGTGGATGAAGACCAGCGAGGATGTTCTTTTCTTCGTTGTTTCGCAACGAATGATGCCACCTATTGTATCAATTCTTGGTCTTTACTACTTATTTCGTACAATAGGACTTCTAGACACCGCAATGGGGATGATCATCCTTTACACTTGGATGAACGTACCCTTAATCGTTTTCCTTCTAAAGGACTTTTTTGTGAGTATCCCAGTAGAAATCGAGCAGGCAGCAGCGGTAGACGGATATACGCGCCTACAACAGTTTTTTAAAATAGTTTTGCCATCGGCCAAATCAGGTCTGGCTGCAGTCTTTCTTCTCTCCTTTGTATTTGCCTGGAATGAATTTCTTGGTGCTCTTTTTTTCACTATGCAACGTACGCAAACTCTGTCAGTCTTGATTGCAGGTATGAATACGCAGCAGGAACCGCTATGGTGGACGATCTCAGCTATAGGAACAATTGCCATTATCCCCCCTGTGATTGTGACCATTGCACTAAACAAATACCTCGCAGGTGGTTTATTCTTTGGTGGCGCAAGGTGAACGATTGGAGGGTAAAAAATGGCACATGTCGTGCTCAAGGGTGTTACTAAAGTCTATGGCAAATGTCTAGCAGTAAACAATCTTGACTTATAATGCCAAGATAATGAATTTGTAACAATTTTTGGGCCTTCTGGTGCGGGTAAGACCTCGATACTAAAAATGGTCGCCGGTCTCGAGAACATAACTGAAGGCTTACTGTTAATTGACGGTCAGACTTTCAATAATGTTCCTGTCCACGAGCGAGACATTGCGATGGTGTTTGAGAACTATGCCCTTTATCCACACATGAATGTTTATGACAATTTGGCCTTCCCCTTAAAATCACCTGCAAGAAAGGAAAAGTTGAGCACAACTGAAATTAAAGAGCGAATCCGAAAAGTAGCCGATATGTTGGAGATTGGGCATTTACTTGAACGAAAGCCATCACAGCTTTCTGGTGGCCAAAGGCAAAGAGTATCATTGGGCCGAGCTCTGGTCAGAACAGCCAGGGTTACTCTAATGGATGAGCCCTTAGCTCACCTTGATGCCAAGTTGCGTCACTACCTTCGTGGTGAACTTAAGCGATGGCATATTGATAATGGGTATACCACTATCTATGTAACCCACGACTATATTGAAGCTCTAGCTATGGCAGACAAAGTAGCAATACTAAAGGAAGGGGTTTTACAGCAGGTTGGTACTCCAAATGACATTTATACGAAGCCTGCTAATACTTTCGTTGCCACCAGTGTGGGGGACCCCCCGATGAACATAATTGAAGGGGAACTTCTCCGTAATGAGGAAGGTAAACTTGCTGTTAGAACCAATTTCTTTACGGCTCCTCTAAGGAGTTTTATCCAGGATGTAGCGGCTAAGGATAAACGCCTTCTTGTTGGGGTGAGGCCTCATGACGTAAAACTGACCAGGCAAGGGAAACTAAAAGTCTGCGAAAAAGAACCTCTCGACTCGGAGAATATACTCATTGTATTTCAATGTGGCAGTGTTTCTTTTACAGTCAAAACAAGTAGTAATGTAAAGGTTAGTTTAGGTGATATGATGGGGCTCGAGGTTAATTCTGATAAAATTCACCTTTTTGACACGAACACTGGAACGAGGCTTATATAAAATGGAAGGTGAGTGTACTTGGGTACATTAAGATTTAATAATGTTAATAAAGTTTACCTAGGCAGGGTCCATGCTGTAAAAGATCTTTCCTTTACAGTTGATGACAGGGAGTTTTTAGCAATTCTTGGTCCTTCTGGAAGTGGTAAATCCTCAACTTTACGGTTGATTGCCGGCTTGGAGCGGGTTACAAAAGGTGAAATTTATATTAACGATCGATTAGTAACCGATCTTTCCCCGCAGGAAAGAAATATAGCTATGTCCTTTGAGAATTTTGGTCTTTATCCAAACCTCTGTGTTTATGATAATTTGGCATATCCTCTTAGAATCAGAAAGATGTCCCCGGAGAAGGTTGATAAAAGGGTTAGGGAGATAGCCGAGGTCCTGGGTATAATTGATCAGCTGAATAAACTGCCAGCGGAACTATCTAGTGGGCAAAAACAAAGAGTGTCAATTGGTAGAGCTTTAGTACGCAGACCTGAACTAACCATTATGGATGAGCCCCTTTCCCATGTGGATAGTGGCATGCGTGTTCACTTGCGGCGGGAAATTAAGCGTATCCATCGAGAGTTGGGTAATACCACAATTCTTGTTACCCACGATCAGTTGGAAGCTATGGCTATGGCTGACCGTATTTTGGTTATCCATGAAGGAGTTTTACAACAACTTGGAACTCCTGATGAGCTTTACTATCATCCTAAGAATGAATTTGTTGCAGGTTTTATTGGCACCCCTCCCATGAACTTCCTCGAATGTATAATAAAGTCGGAAGATGGTCATCCCGTATTGTTTGTAAACGGTTCTAAAATAGATGTTTCGAGCACTGACGCTAAATTGCTAGAAAGATACAATAAGGATAGGCTGAAGATAGGTATACGTCCCAGTGACATATTAATCTCAGTCAATCCTCAACCTGACTATGGTATTGAGGCCAATGTTTATATAATGGAACCCTTGGGTGAGAAGATGATCATTACAGTAACTGTCTCTTCTGAGCGCCTAAAAATAGAGACTGATCCAGATGTGCGATTTGACATTAACCAGCGTGTATGGTTGCATTTTAAGAAAGAAAGGATCCATTTCTTTGATTTGGATACTACGATGCGTATTAATTAACCACTTTAATGATGATAAACGGTGGAGCCCATTTTGAATATAAATATAGACATAGTAGCCATTGCCAAAGCAGGACGTGAAGAAGCAGAAAACCTGGGTAACATCCCCAATGAACCCGAAGCGATAGCCAAATTGGTGCGGCGCTTAAGGCAACCAGTAGAAAAGCTAATATTCTGTTACG